>JBKQWF010000091.1:0-12808 GCA_052139695.1 Limisphaerales bacterium | reverse complement strand
CCGACGGAACCGACATTTGCTCTTTGCCATGCCGGGACCTTAAAAAACTTTCCCCAGGATGTCCCGCAAAAAGTGTTAAAACCTTTAACTCGCAACGAGTTGCCCGGCAGAAAAGGCGCGCCCTACGGGTGGGTGAGAGAATTCTGGCGCCCGAAAAGAGAGATGGAGGGCATCGCGGCGGGGCGCGGCGGCCCCCCCGGGGGGGGTATCAGCGGCTCAATTTGGTTCAATTTAGTTGAATTAGGTTCGGGTTTCGGTGGAAGCAGGCTCTCCGGGGCGGCGTCGGGGCCGTACTCGGGGCGATTTGGCCGTTGCGCGTCATCGCGGTCCTCCTGAGCGTGGCATTGTTATCATGCGGGGCAATGATAACAGGAATGCGTCAAGATTAAAATCCTACCGAAGGATTTTGAACGGGTTTTACGTGCGGCTCAGGAACGGCGATTTTATAGGACCCCTGGTTAGTTAGGGTCTGTGCAAAAAACACTTACGGACAAAAGGCGCAATTCAAACTTTATGAAAAGAAGAGAGTTGGGCAGAAAAATGGGGGCAGAAAAATGAAAGTGGCCCGCTTCGCTCAAAGAAGGGGGGACGGGGCGTCTTATGTTTCTGCCACGGATCTTCTGACATTCTCTTCGAGAAAACCCGAATTAGTTTTTGCGCGGATTCTTAATGGATGACAGTCTGATTTAGAGTGGCCAGGAAATGGAGAGCAATGAGAAGGAACGGTCGCCCCGCCTTAGAGATGTGCTCCCAAGCGCGCGATAGACCATTCAGGAATATGAACGAAGTTGCGGTGGTCATGGTGGCGGGGCGGGTGCCGGCCAGGGCCAAAAAGCAACCCACCCTAACCAAGGCCCTCCAGAGCTGCCGCGAAGAGCTGCAAATGTTGAACGTTTAACTACGTCCCCAATGTTAACCTGGCCGAGCTTCAGGCCCTCGCCACCAAAGAAATCAGTGTATGAATACCAAATTCCCAGGACCCTTTTTTGACCCCTTTTTTTGTAGCCAATTGGCAGGAAGGCGATTGCGTGGTCAGTCCGCGCCCGTGTGGTTGGAGATCACGCATTACACGATCAAATACCGGCTCTACCCCGCCCCGGTTGTTGGCCGATATTCTCCGCGACTTGGTAAGAAATCCCGGTCAGGATAATCGGCAAACATCGCTAAGAATTGGCAAAATTGTTGTTACCAGAGGTTGTTACTTACCGGCATATTTACGCAAGTGCTTGATAATCAAAGTGGCGGAGAGGGGGGGGATTCGAACCCCCGTCCAACCCCCGGATTCGTTGGGGAAAAGTGGCGAGCACACCGGAAGAGACACTGGAATTTCGGTCCCCCTGGGTCACGATCTGGCACGCGTAGTCAAAGCGTGGGCTAAACTTGCTTCTCCACTGAAGGCCGCAATCCTCGCCATCGTCAACACCGCGGCGGATAAGGGGGACCGGTGAAAGAGAAAATCTCCTCCACTCTTATGGCGACGAAATGCCCTGCCAACGCAACAGCGCCTTTTCAATCTGTCGAAGCTGTTCGGGTGTCAGAATGCCAAGGCGACGCAGAAAGTACTTGGGCGGCAATGCCTGAATCCCCTGAACGAGAAATGCGCCTTCCTCAAGAAATCGCGTCGGCACAGAAACCTCGAATTGCGAACCGCGCGTGGCCGTGGTATGCGGGATCACGCCAACCAAAGCGCGGTCTGCGTCGTCATACGGAACACTGATGACCAAAGCCGAACGAACCTTCTGCGTTATGCCAAAGTCCACCTGCCATACCTCTCCACGTTCAGGCACGCGGAGTGCTCTCCTCCTCATCCAACGCGCGGAAAGAGGCCGCGGCCAGGGCCGCGAAATCGTCATCGGTCAAATCATCGGACATGGGGACACGCTCGACGATGGCGCGTCGAAGCTGTTGGCGCTCAATTTCCGAGAGCTGCTCGAACTCGCCAAGAATTTGGGCGACCGCTTGTGTCATGTCCTGAACATACACAGACGGAAGGAATTGAGCAAGGGCTGGGAACGCACAAGCCAGGCCCACGCTGCGAGTGGGACGGCAATCCAAGTCTGATAAGAAGCTGAAAACATTGGTCAAAGGTCAAAGTCACTGTCTGACATCCGTCGTCAATTCTGGTCCCCCTCCGCCATTTCGAGATTTGGTGATTTTCGCAGCGAGCGGCAGTGTTTAAAACAAAGGCGGAATCAATCAAAATTTTCCACTTTACTAGCATGCCGTGCTTGCGGCGAAAATCACCAAATCTCGAAATGGCGGAGAGGGGGGGATTCGAACCCCCGGTACGGTTTTACCCGTACAACGGTTTAGCAAACCGCCTCTTTCGGCCACTCAGACACCTCTCCAACATGCCGATTATAAACTGCTTACGTCGCAAATGCCGTTCTCCAAAGGCCATATCGGTTTGGCAAACCGGCGTTTTCCGACGCAACATTGCAGTAGAGTTTGACTACTGGGTGTGAAATTGGCAATCCAAATACTCGGGAGTTTTCCGGCGCGGCGTGAAGTGACGGAATCCCGATGCCCTTGCATCGTTGGCTCTTTCGGGTCAGTGCGGTCTTCGTTCAATTCGAATCCATCGTGTGCCTGCGCGTTGAGAGATAGGTCAGGAAGCCATGCGCTTCCAGCGAGCGTGCGTTTCCTCGGCATAAGAAGGGGTGCGTTCGGATGTGCCGGCAACGATCCGCTCAAAACTTGACAAGAACCCTGATTTCCGTGAATGGGAGGTCCGCAGGAATTCAACCACCGCTGTCCATTCCGAGGCCTGTCCTGCCGCGGAATACAGGCGTCGAGCTTTCGCGAAATGCTCCAGCGCCTCCCAGTAATATTTGCTCTTGCCCGCGTTCACGATTCGCAGGCCCAGCGCGCGATGCAACCTGGCTGCGGCCAAGGGGTCCTTCTTGGCCAAGCCTTCAGCGGCCGGTTCGGCGCAGTAATGGCTCAGGGCCTCCAATTCAGCCGGTCTGGCTGAATGGACGCGCTGAGCCAACCGGTCCCATTCTTTGGCCTTTACGCACAAAGAGATGAAATTCCCCAAGTCGGCCTTGTCGGCGGCGGTCATCGCCCGCTCCTGCCACGCGGGTCGCTCCCCTCTCGGCACATAACGCATCAATTGTTCGTAGGCGAATTCGTTGGGGTTCTTCTGGAAATCACTCCACGCCAAAGCCAGCGCATCTTCCTTGCGGCCCAAGCGGCGGAGAATCTCCGGTTGCAAGTGCTGCAGTTCGCAGGCGTCCTCGTTGTGCCAGTTTCGCCTCGGCTTAAGGGCGATGCCCTTTTCCACCCAGTCCAGCGCCTCGGCCCAGCGTTTCCGCGATATTTCCATTTTCGCCAGGCGCTCGCAATCTCGCGGGCTAAAACCAAGCCTTTCGCACAAGGCAGCATAGGAGGAGACGTCACGCAGAGACTCGTAAATGTCTTTGAGCGCCATGGCCGGCAGACGCAGGTTGTTATCGTAGTCAAAAACGGCTTTGGAGGGCCCGGCGGCTGGCTCGGGCATGACTTTCTCGACCGTTTCCCGGAAATGGCCGATGAAGAGCAGTTTCCCTTGCTCATCCAACACTTTGACAACATCTCTTTCGATGTCGTTGCAGAAGCCGTAGTTGTCGTTCTTGATCCAGTTGAGGATCTGACCGACGGTTTCCGCCGCCGATTGGCCGGCGGTCTGGCGGGCTTGGATCCAGCCGCAAACAAGGCGATGAAAAAGATTTGCCAGATCGCATTCGTCGTCGGCCTCCTCAATCTTGGCATAGACTCCCGAAAGGAAGATTTCATAGAGGCGAGCGGCCCTTTCTGCTTCGCCGGCTTTCACCAGCATTTCCAGCTTCTCATGCACGCGGTCCAGGTTATCGACCAACCGAGACACCTCATCCCATCGGACTAATCGTCCCGGCATAAGTTCATGCCGAATTTCAGCGACCAGCGGGTCTTCTATACGTTTGCTCATTTTGCAAAAGATTAAGCGATTAAGACTGCAATGGCAGGCATTATCTCAGCGAAAAGCGGCTCATAAACTTGGGCAGCCGGCGGAAGCCATATCCGCCCAAAGATTGCGGCGGCGTCGAAATTCGGTCTTCCACAAGCACCGATATTTGTGGATTGTTTGAACGGTACGGTCACGGGTTGCTCATTCCACCACCTGGCCAACCAGCAATAGGGCGCCCGCGTACCAGGCTGTCCCGTCGTATCTTTTCGGGTCATCGATCTTTTCGCCGCGCTGGCTGAGGATCTTGGCCTTGTCCGGCTGTTCGGAGTCAATCGTTATCTTGACGGTATGCGTCACATCTTCCAGGCCCTCCCCAATGGAAAGCGTGGCCAGGCGGTGATAGGTGCAGAACGAGTCAAAGCGTGGCTGCAGCACTGGCGGGCGATCGTCTAGCGCGATCGTCAGTTGGCCGCAGTCGGGACCGAGCAAGTCATAGACGCGCGCGTCGGTTCCTTTGAAGCGGAAGGAGATGGACTCGCCAGGTTGCGTGGCCGCCCAAAGCTCCGGCAGAAAACCGCCAAAGTTCCTGGCGAGCGCGTTCGTGGCTGGGTCAAGCCGCCGCCATCCCGACGATAGTTTGGCCCGGCTTAAAGGAATCATTTGCGCTGCTTCCCAGTTGTCCGTCACCAAAGGCGATACCAATAGGTGCGGCCCGGCCTGGCCTGCCGTTTGAAGCGCTGGAACCGATCGCGCCACGGCCCGCAGATAAAGCGGATGCCCGGTGTCGGTGTAGGGATGGACCGCGTCGGGAGAAAAGAGAATCTTGTCCACTAGCGCCGCTTTCTCGTCGTCGGTCTTGGGCTTGTCGCCTTTAAAGATCAACCGGCCTTTCGCCTCCAGCCGCGCCACTTCCAAACCCATATGAATCGACGGAATGCCGTAATGCTCGGCCACCGTCTCCATGACCGAGGCAGCGTGCGGAAAATGGCCTTCCCGCAAGGTCTGGAGCATGTTGCCCGCAAGCGTATAGACAAAACAGATGTCGGTTTTGGGGTCGTGTTTCCAAGTCTGGCGGACAATGCCCTCCATGCAGCGTTCAATCTGTGGCGTGGGAGCGCCGCCGTCATTGACGGCAAACTCTACGAACAAGAGGTCAGGGTTTTGGTCCAGGACATCATGTTTCAGGCGGAAAACGCCCAAGTCGGAACCCGTTCCTCCGATGGCCGCGTTGATCTGGCTTATTCTGGCGGAAGGAAAATGCTCCTGGAACCAGCGTAGCGTGAGCGGCCGCCAACCCTCTTGGGCGGTGATACTGCCGCCGAGATAGGCGATTTTGACCTCGCCGCCGGCATTGAGTTTGGCAAAGAAATTGGGCAAGCCCTCGCGTGCGTGGCATTCGACGGCGGGCGCCAGTTTCTCTCCTTCCGCACTTCTTGCCGGGGCCGACTCAGCCCTGGTGTTGTCCGCCGCAAAATGACGCACGGCAAATTCCAGTCCATCCGATCCCAGCCAGGCGCTCAAACGCGGCAGGTCGTGCTTGACGCCAGGAATTTCCCAGTAACCGCGGTGTTCTTGCAAGGGTAGCGGCTGGCTTGGAGGATTGAAAAAGCTCATGAAGGGCTTTTCCTCGGCGGCGTTCAGCGCAGCCGTGAGCAAGCCCAGCAAAAACCAGGCGCGAAAAAAGTTCATGCAGCGAGATTAGAGGCTTTTCTGAGGCAGTCGAGTTGTTTGAGTTGCCTTGACTGGGCGATGGCGTGCCAACTGTCCGGCTTGAGCCCATCGATGATCCCCGCCTCCGACCGTGAGCGGCGCGAGCTGGAAGAAGAAGGATAAACCGGTTTAGGATTCGTCATCAGGGGAAAAGGCAATCCTGAATCGCTCGACCCGGCAGCCCACGGGGCGGGCGGCGCGATGAGCCGCGAGGCCGCGACCAAGTTTCCGGCACCCACCGATGCTCAGAGAATCCTGTCCCAATTCCTCGCCTAACGCTGACGCTGCGTCTGAATGCTTGGATAGGAATCGTATAGCACCGGCAAGATGCGGTCGGCGAGACGCCGACCGCGGCGACCGGGACGGTCGCGCTCCCCGAGCCGGAAATTCGCTCGGCTTAGGCGAGGATTTGGGCCTGTGATTGGGACTGGCAACCGCAGACCGCGATGGTCATTATGAACCGACCATGATATTGAAGACATGAAGTACTCATCCACTCGCGCGCCGGCGCTGGCCACGATCACCTGCCTGACCTTGGTGATGCACTTAATTCTGGGCAATCGGCCGCTGCCCCCTCTTCTCCCTACGATGAATCCTGGGCTTCTTTAACCAATCATCCTACTCCGCAGTGGTATGAGGACGCCAAATTCGGGATTTATTACCACTGGGGACTCTATTCTGTGCCGGCATTTGGGTCGGAGTGGTATTCCCGCAACATGTACCAGAAGGACTCCCCCGAACAAAAGCATCATTTGGCCACTTATGGGGCTTTAAATCAATTCGGTTACAAGGATTTCATCCCCCTGTTTACCGCGGACAAATTTGAGGCCGAGGCTTGGGTGGATCTTTTCCAGAAGGCCGGCGCCCAGTTTGTCGGGCCGGTGGCGGAACATGCCGACGGATTTTCCATGTGGGACAGCCGGGTCAATCCGTGGAACGCCGCTCGGATGGGGCCCCGCCGTGACCTCGTCGGCGAAATGGAAAAGGCGGCCCGCAAAAAACATCTAAAATTCATCGCCACCTTCCATCACCAATGGCTCTGGGGATGGTATGCCACCGTGGTGACCAACGCGGATGTGTTTGATTCACGTTATGCGAGTTTTTACGGCCACGCCCTGGGCACCAACGCGTTTGCTTATGAGGATCCCAACCCCAAACCCGATCTGGCCTTCCGCGACCAGTGGCTCGAGAAGGTTGGCGAGGTGGTGGACCGGTATCATCCTGACCTGATTTACTTCGACAGCCGCACCGCCATTATTGACGAGGCTCATCGCCTGAAAATGCTGGCCCACTATTACAATCAGGCCCGCGACCGGGGGCAGGAGGTGGTGATGACTTATAAGAACGACGATTTCGGACTCGGGTCAGGCGTGGTCGATTTGGAATGTGGACGGATGGCGAGCGTAACGGCTTATAAATGGCAGACCGATGACCTTATGGATTGGAACTCGTGGGCTTACCTCAAACAACCCAATTATAAACCGGCCTCACGCCTGGTCCATCAATTGGTGGATATTGTGAGCAAGAATGGCAATTTGCTGCTCGATATCGGACCGCGCCCCGATGGCACCATCCCGGAAGAGGTCCAGGCGCGGCTCCTGCAGATCGGCGCCTGGCTTAAGGTGAACGGGGAGGCCATTTACGGCACCCGCCCGTTCACCGTTTTTGGTGAAGGCCCGACGCGGGTGAAGGAAGGGCATTTTGGCGAAACCGGGCTCAAGGAGTTCACCCCTGAAGACATTCGCTTTACCACCAAAGGGACCAACCTCTATGCCATCGCCTTGGGGTGGCCGACGAATGGCGCTTTACATATCAAAACGCTCGCTAAAAATGCGGCCGCCGCCAAAGGCGCCATAGAACAAGTGACCCTGCTCGGTTATGCGGGTTCCATTAAATGGGTGCAGGACGAAGCGAGTTTAACAGTCGATCTTCCCGCCACAAGGCCTTGCGATTACGCCTGGACCCTGCGGATCACAGGTTTGAAGAAATAGAAGGATCATCAAAGCATGAAGATCGCTCTTGTCCGCAGGCTGTTTGCCAGGAAACACGCGAGTCTGGCAATTCTTGGGATTCTTGCCGCCGCGCTGTTTCAAACCGCCGCCAGCACCACGAGCTCAGAAGAGCCTCGCCGTGTGCTTTCACTTGACGGTGCCTGGCAAATCGCCGAGGGAAAGATGGATCAAACACCGGCCACTTTCGGGCGCACGGCGCCTGTGCCAGGCTTGGTTTCGCTGGCAACCCCCGCCTTCGTGGATCCTCCCGGACCGAGGGTCGCCGTTCGCGAGCAAGCGCCGCAAAAGGACCCGAAGCGGGACGCGTTCTGGTATCGGCGAACCTTCCGTTTCGACGGCACGTTGCCTGCCGTCGCCCAGATCAAGGTGCGCAAGGCCATGTTCGGCGCACGCGTCTTTTTGAACGGAACGTTGCTGGGTGATCACGCGCCCAGCTTTACGCCCGGTTATTTTGATGCCAAGCCTGCGCTCAAGGCCGGCAACAACGAAATCTTGATCCGGGTCGGCGCGGACCGGGACGCAGTGAGGCAGGCGCATCCCGATGGCTTCGATTTCGAGAAGACGCGCTACATCCCGGGCATCTTCGATTCGGTGGAGTTGATCTGCTCAGGCACGCCGCAGGTAGTGAATGTGCAGGCGATTCCGGACGTGGCCGGCAGGCTGGTGCGGGTCCAGGCGCTGGTGCGCAATGCTGGGCCGGAGGTGAAGGCGAGTTTGCGCTTCATCGTGCGCGAGGCCAAGAGCTGCAAGGTGGCGGGCGAGGCGGTTTCGCCCGCGGAGAATTTGGGGATGGGAGCGGAGCGGACGCTGCAAGTGAGCATCCCGATTGCCAACTGCCGGTACTGGTCGCCGGAAGACCCGTTTCTCTACGAGATCACCACGGACAGCGGAGCGGATATCCTTCGGACGCGCTTCGGCATGCGCGAATTCAAGTTTGATCCCGCGACGGGGCGGGCGCTGTTGAACGGCAAACCGTATTACATGCGCGGCAGCAATATGACGCTCTATCGCTTCTTTGAGGACAGTGAATGCGGGAAGCTTCCTTGGGATGAAAAGTGGGTTCGTCTGCTTCACCGTCGCGTCAAAGATATGGGTTGGAATTGCCTTCGCTATTGCATTGGCTTTCCGCCGGAGGCTTGGTACGACATTGCCGACGAGGCTGGCATTCTCATTGACGACGAGTTTCCGATTTGGTTTGGGGGCGACGTGCCGAAGGAATGGCAGACCGAGGAATTGGCCAAAGAGTACACGGAATGGCTGCGTGAGCGCTGGAACCATCCCTGCGTCGTTATTTGGGATGCGTGCAATGAGACCCGAAGCCCGAAAACAGGCGACGCCTTCAAACAGATACGGGCGATGGATCTCTCGAATCGCCCGTGGGACAATGGCTATACTCCGCCGCAGGAACCGGGCGATATGCTGGAAGAGCATCCTTATCATTTTTGGGATGCTCATTTCAGGCTGGCGAATCTGGCCACCTCTAATCCTCAGGCAGGCGACGGCCATCACGCCGTCGTCATCAACGAATACGGCTGGCTCTGGCTGAATCGAGACGGCACACCCACCACGCTCACCAGCCAGCTTTATCGCAACCTGCTTGGGGAAGACTCTACGACCGAACAGCGCCGTCATCTCTACGCCACCTATACCGCGGCGGAAACCGAATTCTGGCGACACGGGCGGCAGGCGGCGGCGGTGATGCATTTCACCACGCTGGGCTATTCGCGGCCGGATGGCCAGACGAGCGACCATTGGCTGAACGTTAAGAAACTGGAGTGGGAGCCGGAATTTGTGAAGTACGTGCGCGATGCTTTTGCGCCGGTGGGCGTGATGATTGACGCCTGGGGCGAGGAGTATCCGGCCAGCCATAGCCACGAGTTCCCAGTCAGCGTGATCAACGATCAGTATGAGGATTGGCAGGGGAGCGTCCGGTTTCGGCTGGCGCATGACGGCAAGGTGGTGCAAGAGAAGACGCAATCGTGCGAAGTCGCGGCGCTCGGAAAGACGCGGCTGTCTTTCCGGACGGACATTCCCCGCCAACCAGGCCGCTACGAATTGGAGGCGGCGCTAGTGAGGCGCGGGATGTCGCCAGTGCGCAGCGTCCGCGAGTTCTTGGTCTTGACCGCCGAGGAGATTAAGGAAAAGCGGGCGCGCGAAGGGCTCGCTTATCTGAAGACGGCCACGGCTTCGTCCGTTTACGGCGCAGCCTACGCGGCGGCGAACGCCGTGGATGGCAATCCGGCGACCTACTGGTCCTCGACGTTTGCCGACCCCGCCTGGCTGGCGGTGGACCTTGGCGCGGTGTGCAAGTTCAGCCACGTCCTGATTGTCTGGGAGACCGCCTATTCCAAGGCTTTTGTCCTGCAGGCGTCGCGCGACGGACAAAGCTGGACCGACATACACACGGAAAGCAACTGCCAAGGTGGCACCAGCGAGATCCGTTTCAGCCCGATTGAGGCGCGTCACGTTCGCGTTTACGGAACCCGGCGCGCCACCGAATGGGGCCATGCCATTCGCGAGTTTAAGGTTTTCGAGTGAGGATGGTTTACTTTACGACGCGGAACAAACGTCCATCACCTGGTGCGAGCTTGAGTTTCAGGATTCGCCTTCCGTGCAAGTTTTGACGACGCACCCATAGGCCCGACCCTCGGTCGAGTTCTTGCAGCGTCCGGCCCGGGATCGAAACAACCGCCGTGGCTTTGATGGGTTGTTTGTAATTTCGATTGACGATCATGAAGGCCGTCGGCTGGGAATCCTTGCCGAACAAACCCAGCACGAATTCGCCCTTGCCCTTGAGTTGCACCGGGGCCTTGGGCGGAACCCCCTCGGCTCCATAGGGCAGCGGAGCCGTCTGATAAACACCCACCGAATTGAGTTCCATCAGCGCCGGACCAAACCTGACGATCTCGTGGTTGAGCGCCGCCACCGCACTGAGCAGCGGCATCGGTTTGCCGTCCACGTAAAGGCCATTATACTCCGGCGGTCCCCAGTAGGTGAAGTAACTGATGCCGCGTCCCCCGTAGGCCATGGTCGTGAAGACCAGCCAGCGCATCTCGTTGGCATTCGGCAACCGCCAGGTTTTCTCAATCGTGTCCGCCTGGATGATGTTAAGGAACGGCCGGTGCGCCTCCAGCGCGGTTTGTCGGATCATGCCGAGATTAAGAAAGTACTGTTGTCCATCCTTTTCCTTCAAAAAATGGTAATGATCATAACTGAGGAGATCGGGCTGAATGGTCGCAACAAACTGGCGGAGATATTCACGGTAACGCCTCGCGCTACCATCATCTGAGTCAGTGGCGGCGGAAATACTAGGATCGCTCCCGCGGGTCTGCTTCGCGGCATCGGCGCGCACGCCCAACTGTTCAGCGCTCGCGTAGGTGGGAAACAAATTGATATAGACCAAGTGCGCCGGATCGCGTTCTCGCAAATGGGCCACGAGTTTGCCGAGGCCGGGAAAGGCGTCCGCGCCGGGCTCGTCGGTGAGAAAGTACGCCTCCATCGCCGGATGGTTCTTGACGCGCTCGATCAGCGCGTCGAGTTGGGCGCGTTTCGCGGGATCGTCGAGCGTCGCCGGGTTGAGCAAGTCACTCGTCAGCATCGCGCGCAAACCGTGCCTTGCCGCCACATCGAGGCCTTCCACCGGCGCCCAGGTCAGGTTGAATCCCTCCGCGGCGACGCGGGCGAGGTTTTCATCGGTGGCCGGCGGCGGGCACCAAAAAGTGACGAGAAACTGATTTTGTGTCCAACCCGCTGCTGTGGCCGGCAATTCTGTAAGAGCTAAAGAGCAGACACAAGCGAGCAAAAGGAGGAAGCGAAACATTTTGGTCTCATTCCTGGACTGCGGGCAGACGGCAGACCGTCCGCGGATTATGCATCTCATGATTTTCGTTGAAGTTGATTCTCGACCCATGCTTTGGTCTTTCTCATCTCGGCTGGTTCGGCCTTGATGTGCTCGATGATGCAGGAGATTGGGCGGTCGAGTTGGCGGAGCCCGGAAATCACCAATGGGTAGTTCATCTCGCCGCCGCCAGGCCCGGGCAAATCCACGCTCTGGCTGGAAGCGTTGAGCTTCATGTCCTTCAAATGCACTAGATGGATGCGCCCGCCCAGTTCCCGGAACGTCCGCCGGATCTCCTCATCACGCCTGGGGTAGAGCGTCGGACTGATGAAGTTAGGCGGATCGAGCAAAAGCCCGACGCGATCCGCGGGAAACGGCGCCAGCACCTCGACCGCCAGATCCACCGTGCCGAGCACATGCGGAAAGTAGGGCTCAAAAGCGACCCGTCCGTCGATGGGCTCCAGAATCGGCAGAACGACTTCCCGGATGGCGCGCTGCAGTTGCGTGACGGCCTCGGGCTCGTGGTTGCGCGGGTCGGCGCCGTCGAACCGAGCCGAGTGACTCGCGCTCCAAGTGACAAATTGTTTGCAGTCGAACAAGCCGGCGTTTGCGGCCACCAGCTTCATCACCGCCTGGCTTGCCCCCATGAAGCCAGTGTCATCGGGGCGAAAGAGGTTAAAGTAGGTGCCGAAGGCGACGGTTTTCAACTTCAGGTCTTGGAGCGTGTGCGCCAGCGATTTGAGACCGTCCGCCGTTGGCTGGAAGAAAAACGTCACCTGCACCGTGTCGAAGCCGGCGGCGGCGATGGCTCCGGCTTTCTCCTGCAACTCAGCGACCGAACCACCTTGCAGCATCATGCCAAGGCGGATGCTGTCTTTCATGGGTTCGGCGCCAAGAAGTCTCGCCGCGCCCAAGCCGACGAGAGAAGAGCCGCAGGCGCCGAGAAAGCGACGGCGCGAAATCATTGAAGCTGTCATGGGGTCCTTTCTTTTTACGGAGCATGGCAAATTACTCCCAGTCGGGCAAGACTTTGACGCGGATATTTTGAAACACGCCTTGCTGATAGGACATGGGAGGCCAGCGGATCCAGCTTGTTACAGTGTACCAGTCCGGGAACTTGGAATTGAGGCCGTTCTGTCTCAGTCCACGGACGGGAAAAACTGCGTGCCGGAATGGTTGAACACGCCATCGATGACCACCCCAAATCCTCGCCTAATGTTCGCTCTGCACCTGAATGCTTCGATAGGAATTGTATAGGACTGGAAACATGTGGTCGGCGAGACGCCGACCACAGCGACCGAGACGGTCGCGCTCCCCGGA
>JBKQWF010000090.1:0-62988 GCA_052139695.1 Limisphaerales bacterium | reverse complement strand
AAAATCAAAGCGGCGATCGACACCAACAAGTATGACTCGGGTATCAAAGTCTCGAAGGAAGCTATGCAAGCTGTGCGCCTGACCCCGAACGCATTTCATGGCGAGTGGAACTACACAATATCGCATTAACTGTGACAGTTATTTTTGCGCTGCTCCTAAAACGAAAAGGGCGCTGGCCAAAGCCAACGCCTCTCGGGTTTGGGAAAAATCGAATCGTTTAAGCCGACTGCAATTTCTTGCGGAGCTGCCGAACCCCAAACAGCAAGCCAAACAGGCCCTGCAAGACGCTGCTCGGATCGTGGATTTGGGAACCGACGTTAGCTTTTCTCTTCGTTACTGCTAGCCACCTCACCCTCCCAACGCCTTGGCTGAAGTTGCCTGCGTCGGCAACTTAAACACATGCCACACCCGCTGCATTCGTTTGAGCGCCGCCCCATTATTGCAGACCCGCAGTCCCCTCACCCTGTTGTTCCGATTCATCCGCCCGGCCACATGAGTGAGCAAGAGCCGAAACCGCTTCATCTCGTCGTGGGTATGTTCCACCGTCCCTGCCTTCTCCCGATGCCATTCCAATAAACGCCCTCCCTCGGTCGACTTGGCCGAGCAAACTGCAAAAATATTCCAGAACCCGGCTTCACTGTCATTTCCTTTTCCAATTCTGCGGGGATTTCCAGGAGCGGCGAAATGAGGATTATAGCCTTAAGGCTCTCTTTTAAGTGGAGCGCGATTTCCTTGAGTTTTGGGATAACGACGACGTTGTTCCCCGTCAGAAACGGATTATATCCTTGAAGATGACAATCGCCGGTTCGATTTGGTCAACTGCCTGATCGCGCGCGGCGAGCGAGTCTTTGGTGGCCGCATGGCGTTGCTTCTGGGGACGGGAGAGAAGTGCCGGTCGGGACGATGCCAGTGCTGGAGATCCATTCGAAGACCTTTTTCCGGCGTTTGTTGGCAACCGCCATGACTACGCTCTGGACGCGGGTTTCCTTGCTGGATGTAAAGAATCGAATAACGTGTAGAAATAAGCAATTCCAGTTCGTCGTCGAAGTTCATGTGATATTCTTGGCAGGGCTCGGTCGGATTGAAACGCGTGGGGAGCTTCTTTTCAAGAGAATCGTTTCTAAATCGTAACGGTTTAGACGGATAATCGTAACGCCATGCTGGCATTCTCAGCGGCCATGAAGGTGAGATGTACTTTTGGGAAGCAAATAGTAATAAGGGACGACTTCATGTTAGTGAAGCAAAGCTCCGCATTCTGAGCCAGCTTTTGTATCCGGAGGTCCCGGTGGAGAAAATGGCAAAACTTTTCTGAGAAAATAGGCGGGTTAATGTATCCCGCGTGCATCTTGAACACAGCGATAAAATCCAAGCCCAGGCTCCTGATCGTGGATGTGGAGAAATCGAGCAGAGATGGACTGCGATCCGCCCTCGATAGTCGTTTCGAGGCTTGGGTGGCCGAAGACGCTACGGTGGCCTTGACCCTTTGGGAGCGAATGGATTTCCAGGTCTTGCTGACGGATTCCCGCGTGCCGCCGGAGCAAGCTATGAAATTGATTCGGCGGGCTAAATCGCTCTCCCGCCCGCCGGTTTGCATTCTGATGGCAGCTCAAGGCTCGGAAGAATTGGCGGTGGAAGCGATGAAACAAGGGGCGGACGATTACATTGCCGTCGGCCGAATGCAAATTGAAGAATTGGAGATGCGCATTACCCGGGTCTTGCGGCGGCAGGATTTGGAGATGGAGAACCTTTCCTTGAAGCAACAACTCGACGGCAAGGTCGGTCTCGCAGGCGTGACGGCCAGGTCTCCCGGCATGAGAGCGGCGCTGGACACGGCCCGCCAAGTCGCGCCTGCCGCGGTGGAACACCCGGCCGCTCTCTCCGAGGGTGACCGCATTGGTTTGCAGCACCTCCCGGCCAACTTGCGGGCCACCGCCGACACGCTCAGCCCGCCCACTTCGCCTCCCCTGCCGGAACCGGCAGAGGATCAAGAGATCGTCCGCACCCTAACCCTAAGAACGATACACGATCGGATCCACGGGCTCTTCCAAGCCTTGGAAGGGGGTTTTGGCAGGGTTTTAAAGCCGGCCTCTGCTCTCATTGGCTTTGTTCTCCTGGCTCTCTGGTTCGATTTGCACCCCGGCCACGGGTTTTCCAACCGGGAAACGATGGAGTCCGCCCATTTGGGACGGCACTTGGCGGCGTGGAAAGGATATACCACTTATTCCATTCGCCCTTCGGCCCTTGGCCTGCTGCAACGGGCCAACCCTAACCACGCGGCGGAGGTGCTCCAGCATCCCGTGCCGGATTTGAGCATTGCGCCCGGCTACCCGTTCGTGCTGGCATGTCTGATGAAGGTTCTTCCCTTCAACTTCGCGGTGGACCGAAGCCATCGCTGGTCCTACCAACCGGATTTGATGATCACCCTTTTCAATGAGTTGCTTTTCCTTGCTTCGTCTCTGCTGCTCTTCTATCTGGCGCGGCGACTCTTTGACTCCGGAGTGGCTTGGGTATCGGCGATCATTTTTGCCGGAAGCAAAGTTTACTGGAAGTTCACTCTCTCCGGACTGTCCACGATGTGGCTGCTGCTGATATTTCTTTTGCTGGCATGGTGTTTAGTGGCGATGGAGGAGCGGCAGCAGCATGAAGCTCCCCCGCCTCTCGGGTCATCGATGGCTCTGGCGGGAGCGGCGGGCGCGCTGGTGGGCATTGGAGGATTGAGCCGATACTCCTTCGGGTGGATGATTGCTCCAGTCTTGTTGTTCATGTACGTTTTTTTCAAACACCATCGAGTAAGAATGTGCCTGCTGGCGGCGGTTGGGTTCCTATTAGTCATGACCCCCTGGATCACGCGCAATGTGGTGCTCAGTCACACCCCTTTTGGCACGGCGGGTTACGCACTGACGGAAAACACGCGGCCATTCGAGGAGGACCGCTTGGAACGCTCTTTTGATCCCGCTGCCGGCGGTCTGAATCTTCTCGGGCCGCGGGATTTGGCCAACAAATTCCTGGCCAACGAAGGAAGAATTCTGCGAAATGATCTGCCCCGGCTGGGTGGAAACTGGGCCTGGTCCTTTTTCCTCTGCGGTTTGCTGCTGCCCTTCCGCAAGCCGGGGTTGCGGCATCTGCGTTATTTTCTGGTTTGGAGTCTGGCGCTGATGGCCGTTGTTCAGCCGTTGGGACAAACCTATTTGAGCGCCGAATCGCCGGAGATCAACTCCGAGAACTTGCTCGCCTTGCTGGCCCCGCTGGTTTTGATGTTCGGCACAGGATTCTTTTTTGTCTTGCTCGATCAAATGGAACTGCCGGACCTGAGGTTCCGCCATGGCGGGGCGGGTCTCTTTGCCTTGGTGATGTGTGCGCCGTTGTTGCTGGGCTTGGCCAGCCCGGCAGCCGAGCCGGCCCTTTTCCAATATTTTCCTCCCCGCATTCAGAAAACTGCTTTGATGATGAGTCCAGACGAGCTGATGATGAGCGATATTCCCTGGGCGGTGGCATGGTATGGCGACCGCGAGTGCGCGTGGCTCACCCTCGATGACGCCGACACATTTGCGGAGATGAACAAACTTAAACCCATCCAAGCGATTTACTTGACTGAATCAACTACCGATCGCCCGTTTCTTTCACAGATACTGGGCAACAAACATAGCTGGGGGCGCTTTCTCTTGGACAGCCTGCCGCCCTCGGAATTGGCTCGTGGCACGGTCCCTCCAAACTTTCCGCTCACGGCAGAGCCATCCGCATACTTACCCGGCCAACTGTTCATTACGGATAAAGTTCGCTGGCGGGCCGTTTCTAAAAAGTAATCGGTCATATTAGGGATAAATAAATGAGGGTCGAAGATTTCACTCTCAGGGGCCACTCACCATTTCTCAGTCAGGGCTGAAGAATAACGGACCCAGCGTTGGTGGTCGTGAGGAAAAATCCTCCGGCGTTGGTGGCGTTCCGCAGGATCGCCGCCGAGGCTTTGTTGGTTTCACGCCCGTTGCCAAAGGAAAGCGTTAACAGACCGGTCTTCGGATTGATGGCCCCGGACAAGAAGTTTGTCGGAAAAGCACCCACGTTCGATAGCGTGTTGTTGCTGACAAGAACATTGGTAAAATTAAGAAACAGGCCGATATTTGAAACGGTCAATTGTCCGTTAGTCAATGAAATTGCGGGTGCATTGGTCCAAAGGGACCCTTGCACGGACAGGATGTTCGTAAAGCCATTGGTGTAGAGCGCTGGGGATGAAAAACTTCTCTTGATCCACATCAAAGCATTGGAAGGCGGGGCGGCTTGAAGGTTCGTGAGGCTGATCCACCCCAACAGCAGACCGGCATGCGTGTTGGTGACCTGGGTGTAGAGGTTGGCGTAAACTGGGACGTCCCCCGTCCCGGATATGGGAACGGTCTGATGATAGGGCGTCCCATCAGGCAATGCGCCGCTCAGAGTGACAATTCCCGCGTGGTTAGTGACCAGAATGTAGCCATCGCCGGGCGGCGAATTGGCCGAAATATTGGCGGACGGCGAAAGAAGAAGAGTGTAGTCGGAGGAAGGCAGGGAGTCGCCAGCCAATTCGGCAATGAGATTGGCGCTGAATTCGGAGCCAGAAACAGTCCCGGTAATCTGCTGAGTGGCAGTGTCCAAGGCCAGGGAAACCCGCAATGGGCCGACAGCAAAGGCGACTTGACCGGAAGCGTCGAATTGGCCGACGGCGGAGTAACTTGTCCCTGACGTCAAAAACTTGCCCGTGAAACCTCCCGTTTTCTGCAGCGCCAGATTATAAAGCATCCCCGACGTTTCCTCGCTGACGCCGTTGCCGGGGAAAAAGAGGCCGTTGTACGTCCCAGCCACAGCCGGGAAGAAATTGGTGATGAAAGTTGCCGTCAATACTAAGTTCGACTGCATCGTAAACGACAGAGTCGGACGGGAGCTGCTGCCGCCCGCGCTGGTGACCCAATTGCTAAAAAGAGAAGATGGGCCTGGAATAGCGGTGATCGCGTAGTTTTCACCAAGGTTCAGCATCGCGCCATCGGCGGGAACGGGGCCTCCAATGACGGGAGTCGCGCCATTGAAGAAGCCGTTTCCAGATCCGACATTAATCACGGCCAACCGGGACGGAACTTCGTAAAAGAATTCGCGGTAAAGCACAGCCGATTCAACGCCGTTTATATCCACGCAATACACCGCTAGAACGTTGGATCCCGGCGCGGGAACGAGGGAGAAGGACCAGTTGGATACCGAACCTGAGCCTGAGCTCAGGGTAGCGGAACCATTCGCATTAGCGAAGGAACATACGACATTTGTAATGGGAAAGTGGCCTGACGCAGTGCCATTAAAAGCAGGAGCAACAGCGGTGCGCAGATTTGCAGCTGGGGAGGAGATGGAAACGGCGGGGGGAATCTCCTCGAACACCGCCGTCAATGCAAAGCCAGCCTGCATGGTGAACGAAAGGGTCGGCTGTGAACTGATCACGCCGCTGCCGTTGGTCCATTTGCTGAAGGTGGAAAACGGCCGCGGTTTAGCGGTAATTGTATAACCCTCGCCGATGTTGAGGAGGGCGCCGTTGGTGGGAAGGGTTTCGCCCGGGACCGAAGCGGCGGACGTGAAGGTGCCGCTTCCGTTCCCGACACTGCGGAGAGAAAATAGAGATGGCACTTTGTAAAAAAAGGTCTGGGACACAACTCGCGAGAGGCCGCCCGAAACATCCTCGCATTGCACCGCCAGAACGTTCGTGCCGGGCGAGGGAGTCGCCGAGACGGACCAGTTCGAGACGATAGCGCCTGCAGTCAGCGACGCTACGCCGGTAAGCACAGACTTGGTGGCGACATTAGTCAACCAATACTCCACTTTCTCCAGCCGGACGTTGGTGGGATTGACTTCGGGCAACACTGGCGAACTTTGGGCGGTTCCTTCAAAGTTCGTCACATTGATACGGGCATTGGCTGTCGGGAAGGATATGAAAGTCGCGGGAGGCGGCCGCGAAATAAAATCAGCAGTCAAGACTAGATTTGACCGCATGACAAACGGAAATGTGGGGTTATAGCTTGTGACCCCGCCGCCGACCCAATTGCTGAAGGCCGAGGAACTGGGTCTGGCGGTGATCGTATAACTCTCTCCGATGTTGAGCATCGCGCCGTTGGTGATGGTGAATACGCCGGTTCCGCTTCCGGACTTCAGGACGGTCAACCGAGCAGGCGCTTCGTAAAAGAAAGTTTCGGAAGCATTGGAAGAGGTGTTTCCCAAGACATCAACGCTTTGCACGGACAGGATATTTGTGCCGGGGAAAGGAGTCGCCATAAATGACCACTTCGAAATGCCGCCGATCCCCGGAGTAAGAGCGGTAACACCAGTGACATTTGAACCGCTGAGGAGGCTGGAGATGGAAAAAACCACGTTGGTCAGCAGTATCTCGTTAGGATTGATGTTGGTAAACGGAGCGTTCGTGGCAGTCCCGGCAAACACGGGAGAACTGGTGCTGGCCTCAGGCAGAGGAGAAGAAATGGAGATGCCGGGAGGCTTTACGGTCAAAACCGTCACGGCACTGGTCAAAGCGCCCCAATTGTTTCCGATGACAAGCGAGTAGTTTCCAACATCCCGTGGAAAAACGGGGTTGACGGTCAGACTGCTGGTCATCGAGCCAGAAAGGCCCTCGCCATCAATTAAGTTTGTTCCGTTTCTCAACCATTGATAGGTCAAGAGCCCGCCGCCTTGAGCAGAGTAGGACAGAGTGACGGCAGCCCCTACCAGGACGTTGGTCAGTGGCGGAGGAGGATTGGTGACTGGAACGAAGGAGCCCGGGCTAAAGTTGGTGGCGATGATTTGGATAATCACCCCGGTGCCATTGGTTCCCCCAGCGGCGCAAGTGCCGAAAAGGTCGCCGGAACCGTCAGCGGTCAGGGCGGCAGACGGATTCGCCCCGCTGGCATTCTCCCCATTTGTGTCTAACGCGCTGAAGGAGTAGGCGCTAAAATCACCCTGCGGCGTGATTCTGAAGAGGGTGCCATTTCCATTCAATCCATTGGCGGCGGTTGTTCCGTAGAAATTACCGTCGGCACTCAGCGTCAGGTTGGCGCCCGCTCCCGCATCAAGTTGCGGGAATGAATAGAGGACGGTTAGGACGCCTTTGTTCAAGTTTGTAATTGCAAAAATGGTACCGCCCCCCTGTGAGCCTCCGAAAGAGCTTGTCCCATATAAACCGCCGTTGGCACCTTGAACGAGCGTAGCGTTCGGGGTAATCGGGTTATTGCTCGGCGACTCGCCATTGAACGAATAGATTTGAGTGAAGCTGCCTGGCGGGATAAACTTGAAAAAAGTGCCGGCATTGCCCACGCCGCCTTGCTGGGTTGTGCCGTAGAAAGCGCCCGCATTTCCCAAAACTAGCGCATTGGGGACGGCGCCGTTGGTGGTGGCGGCACCGACGGGCGCGCGGCGGAAGGAATACAAACTGGCGAACGCGCCGCCCGGCGTAATTTGAAAGATCGTGCCTGCGTTGTTGACTCCGCCGTATTCCGTCGTGCCATAAAAGCTGCCGTCATTTCCTTGCACCAAAGCACCCGTCGGAGCGGCGCCGTCGGTGCTGGTTACTTGGCCGGAGGAGTTGGTTATTTCCGCGCCAAAGGTGTGCAGGTTGGAAAAGGAGCCCGAGGGGGAAAGGACAAAAACCGTGCCGCTGAAATTGGAGCCACCGCTACGGGTGGTCCCGTAGAAATTCGTGTCAGTCCCCTGCACCAAATCATTTGGATTCAAGTTGTAAGCGACCTCGCCAGAACCGTTGGTGGCGGCCGGGAAGGAATACAAATTGGAGAGAGCCCCGCTCGGGCTGACCCGGAAAATGGAACCTGCGCCGTAGGCCCCCCCGTGCCGGGTGGTCCCATAAAGGCTTCCATCTTGCCCCAGAACCGGCTTGGACGCAGGGGCAATCCCGTCGCTGTTCGTCATTGGCATCGAGGCTGCCGCGGAAAAAGCATAAAGAACCGTAGGGCCTTCGTCGCAAAGAGCCGGAAGGGCCAAGGCGCACAAGGCAATGGTGGCCAACAGGCCCCCCCTCGACGAGCGAAACGACTGAAAGGAGAATGTGCTGAAAGCCAGTGTCATCGTTCAATTACAGAAACTCGGACTTTGGTCAAAGCCTTTGATCCAGTCAAGGCATTGTCCCTCCAAAGGCGTTAATGTCACAGAAACGTCACGTGGCGGTCCGTCACGAAATTGTCACGCGATTGGTCTTGAATTGATGAACCCAGCCTGTATCAAGGGGCCCTGCAATTACGCATCGACAACCAACTTTGATGAAGCTGAACCACAAACTAGGGGGAATCGTCGCCTTTACGGCGGCATGTTTAGTCCTCTCAACAAGAGCGGAGGCCCAGGTTTCCGCGGACGCTCTGCTCGACAGATTGGTGTCCAAAGGCATACTAACCCAGGATGAAGCCGCCCAACTGCAGAAAGAAGCCGCGACCAACGCCGCCAATAATGTCGTGGCCGCGAACGCTTCGGGACTCAAGTTTACCCTGAGCAAAGCCATCAAGAGCGTTGAAATCTACGGCGATCTGCGGATGCGCTACGAATACCGCGCTGCCCAACTTGGACCGGAAGCGGGAGGCATCTATGATGCGGAGAACCGGTGGCGCTACGCCTTGCGCCTCGGCATCCGCGGCGACTTGGCCGATGATTTTTATTATGGTTTGCGGCTGGAGACTTCTCCAAATCCGAGATCGCCCTGGAACACTTTCGGCAACGGTGGCGGCAGTTCGGCCGTCTATAACGGGCCGTTCAGCAAGGCCAACAATTACAGCCTTTATGTCGGGCAGGCGTATGTGGGATGGCGGCCGACCTCTTGGCTGGACGTTTCGCTAGGCCGAGTACCGCAGCCGCTCTATACTACGCCGATGGTCTGGGATTCGGACTTCAGCCCAGAAGGGTTGGTGGAGAAAGTAAAATATACCTACGGTCCGGCGGACCTTTTTGCGACGTTCGGACAATATATTTACCAGGATGCATCGCCGGGAAATGATTATCAGGTTCAAGGAGGGTCGGCAGCGGGAGACTTTTTGGGAGATTACTCCGATCATAATGCCTATATGCTGGTTTGGCAGTTGGGTGCGACCTATCATGTGGATCCCAAACTATCAGTCAAGGTGGCACCGGTTATCTATACTTATGTGGGGCATGGGAACGCGAGCGACGGATTTTACGGCCCGTTTGTGGGCCAGGGAGAAGGTGGATACACGTTCTTCCCCGGGTCCAGCACCAGCGGCCTTCCCGGAGGGACAGGCGCCACCAGCGGACCATCTATCACCACTACCAGCTACAACCAAACTGGCATCAATAATCTAGCCATCGTTGAATTGCCGATGGAAGTAAACTTCAAGCTTTGGTCCTTGGATGCCAAGGTATTTGGCGATTGGAGCCTCAATTTGGAGGGAAATGACCGGGCTCGCGCAGCCTACGCGGCCGGTACGGCGATTGGCGGGATGTCAGCATTTCCCGGTGGTTTGCAATTGGGTCAAGATCAAGCCATGCAATTTGGTCTAGCCGTCGGGAATAATCTCGGCCTGGTCTATGGTACGACATCGAAAAAGGGGACATGGGAAGCGCGAGCCTACTGGCAACACGTGGAACAGTACGCACTGGACCCCAACCTTCTGGACTCAGACTTTTTTGAAGGCCGTGGCAACTTGCAAGGAATTTACACCGCGTTTGCTTATAGTTTCACCGACGCCATGATTGGGACTATCCGCTACGGTTTGGCCGAGCGGATCGATGACCAACTGGGCACGGGTGGTTACAACGCGGATTTGCCTCTTCCAAATCCGATCAACAGATACCAAGTCATCCAACTCGATATGACCTTGAGATTCTGAGACGCATCCATGTGCTTTCATGGGAGCAAGCAGCAAATGGTAATGTTTTCGGCCAGAGGCCAAAAACCGCGGGCGAGGTGTCGCTTCTTCGCTCTTTGAGCTTCGGAGGCTAGAACGCTCGCGCTCCCCGAAACAGGCTGCGTTACTCCGGGAGTAGCACCGTCACTCGACCCACATATTCCATCAATTGTGCCTTTTTCTTTTTCTTCAGCGGGTCATTATCGTCGGCATTACTATTCGCAGCTAGATCTGAGTTGGACTGCGTTGACTGGGTCACTTGCTGAGTTGTCGCAGCTGCGGCAGCCGAACTGCTGCCGGTTGGGGCGGCCGCCACTGCGGCTCCCGATTGAGTTCCGCTGGCACTGACGCTTGTGGCGGAGAAGGCGGCGGCGACATCGCTGGCCCCGCTCACAGACACACTGCCCACTCCGACAACGGTTCCGCTGACCGTCCCACCCGCGCTTACGGTTGCGGCGCCCTGAGACAAAACGGTGGCACTGACATTTTGCTGGGCATTAATATTCGCGCCCAAGCTGGCCACCACCAAGCCTTCGATATTCCCGGTGGCAGAAATATTCACCTGGCCGCCGACAATTCCGGACCCGGAAGCGTCCACATTACCGACAAAAGACGGGCTGCCGGCGACCAAATTGATGGTGGCTCCATTGTGAGCCACCGGTCCCAATGCAAGCTGCGAAATACCGCCTCGGGCGGCGACAATGTTGCCTTCAGGCGTCAGGACCGTGATATCCCCAACCTGGCCAGCAGTTTCGCCAGGGGCTAATTGAGGATAACTGGTGGCCAGGATGCCGCTCCCTGGAATAACATCGTTTAGTTCCTGCACTTGGCCGTTCTTGGTCAGATACGGCTTGGAGACTAACACGCTACCGCTTCCGCCGGTGCCCGCGTTGACATTACCCCGCAAAGATTCCACGAAAACATTGCCGCCATCGTAAGCCGCAATGCGTGAGCCATCCACGTTTACGTCGCCACCCGCGACCACGTTGATGTTACCCCCCCAGAGACTGTCGATGCCCAAGGGACGTTGCTCGCTAGAGGAAGGAACCAGCGCCGAGCCGACATCTATTTCCCCGCCGCAACTGACATTAATCGTCCCGCCGTACTCAGATTCGATGCTGGAAGAAAGCATCGTGAGATTTCCGCTCGTGGTAACGTCAAGGTCTGCTCCACGGGCCGTATAAGGCGCCAGCCCCGGGTAGCCCGCGATTCCTGCCGAAACCAGCCCTCCCCCGTTTCCCAAGTCTATCGAAGCCGCGTTAACCCGGAACGTTCCAGGGCCGGCGACAGTATAACTCCCCAGCAACCGGGTAGCCTCTTGCTGGCTTTGGGCATAAATTTGCTGGATGGCGGCCGCACTCACAAAAGGCGTCGTCATTGACAGCAACGCGGACTTCAGCGCGGATGACATTATCCCCGAATATAACAAACTCCTGGAAGCGGCATCGTAACTGAAGGTGATGCCATTAAATGTAGGGTTGTAATTGGGATTTGGGATGACAGCAAGGTTTTCTGGTGTCAGCACAGGAAGGAGGGTGATCGCATTGAGATAGGGGTCTTCAACGGAAGCCAGAGCGTTGAAATTAGGCGGCTCTCCCGGCGGCAGCGTGAGGATCACGTAACTGCTATGATCCAGGATTTGGCCTCCGGCTGAAATGGTGGTCGTGTCGGTCGGACGCAGATTTTCAATCGACGCGGTGGAGTCAATCATATTGCCGGCCACATACATCTCGACCGGTTTCGGGGAATAGAGCGTAAAGTCGGAAATCGAGCCGCTGATATCGATCAGCACCGGGTTCGGGTCGTTCAAGTGCAGCAAGTCATTGGCGGGAGCGGGATCAATCGAAGTGAAAGACTTCGAACTTGTCCAACTGACACTTTGGCTGTCAGAGATGTTGATGGTGGAGGACCCGACCGTGCTGGTCAGGTTGCCCCCCCTCGTGGTTGTCAGAACAAGGCTTCCTTCCGGGGAAGGGAACAGGTTGATGGAACTGTTTTTGAGGGTAATTCCGCCAGCCCCGGCCTCAATCGACAGAATTGGCGGAAAAATAAGCGCTTCATTGTCGCCGGGGTCCCGGGGCAGACTGCTGCCCGTGATGGTCACACCATTCCCGGCGTTCAATGCCACTGAGGCCAAGGGATCGTAATTGTACAGAAACTGCGTCGGAGAGCGAGTGCCGTTTAATTGGGAGTTGTTAAACATCCCATTTGGGTTGCGCACCTCCTGCAGAAAGATATTGTCCGCCGCGGTGACGGCCCATCCGCCTTTCACCAAGCTCAAGGCGATGCTTTGGCTTGCGCTAATGCCTGCATTAGCAGCCGTAATTGTGCCGGAGCCATCAGCGACAACGTAGTGGCCAACAACACTGCCGCCCGCCGTCAGAGTCACATTACCGGGAGCAGCCCCGAAAGCGCCGCTGCCAGCGTCAGACAGGACCTGGCCGCTGGGCAGAATAGCCGAAATGTTGCCACCGGCTTGGATGGTGACATTCCCGCCACTCGCCGTGCTAATACCTCCCAAAGCGGGGTTTACCGTGTATCCCACACCGGCTGCCGTGAAAAGATAGCCGGAAGTGCTCGAACCACAATTGACATTGCCAGAAAGCGCTTGGACGCTGATGTTGCCGCCCGTGCCAGTCATCAACTGCCCATTAGCGATCCCACTCACAATTCCCCCGCTTCCCACCGTGACGCTGTTTCCCGCCACAACGTTGATATTCCCCGCGGCAGTCGAGATCGCGCAGGCGCCAGTGAGAGTGAGATTGCCCGTGCCAGAAATGATCCCGCCGCCTGCCGCAGAATTGTATCCCGCTTGGAGCGTGATCGACCAATTGTTCGGGTCTTCGATCATTGAACCACTATTCAAGGTGATGTCACCTCCAGCCTGCAAGGTCAGTTGTCCGGTGGTTTTGCCCGTGCTCGTGCTGAGGTTCCAAGTCGTGCCCGAATTGAGCGTGATGTTCCCGGAGGCTTGCAAGAGGATGTTGGCGTTGATGTTTTGAAACGCGCTTCTCACGTCCACATCCACATCGGGACCGGAACTCCCGGTCGCGCTGATTACGCCATTGGCACCCGCCGACGTCGAGCCGGAGGAAAAATTTCCGAGGACAATGTTGACCGGATCCATGAGAAAGACGCCCTCACTCCAGCCGGCTAGAGCGCCGGCGTTAATGCTCGAATACAGCGACAAAACATTCGGAGCACTGACTTCCACATTTCCGCCGTTTCCTCCGCTGGCCCCGCCCGTGGCCGAGATTTGGCTCCCCGGGCTGTCGCTAAACGTGCCGCCGGATTTGATCGTGATGTTTCCGCCCGGGCTGACCCCGTCCGCAGCGCCGTTGGCCTGGATGAGCGAGGATCCGGTCAACTGGACGTCCTTTGAGGCGTACAATTCGATCACTCCATTTTCCTGCCGCACGGAATTGGCCTGAATCAATCCGCTATTGTTGACGGTCTGGGCCTGCAAAAGCACCTGACCGGCATCGGCCACGATCTGGCCCTTGTTATCGACGCTGCCAGCCGGCAGCTTCACCGGGGCGGCTAAACTCAGGCCGTTCGGACGCTCGGACAATAACACTTCCTGGCCGGCCACCAGCGCGGCAGTGCCGCCCGGGGCCAAAACGGTTCCGTTGTTTTCGATTTCTTTCCCGATTAGAAACAACGAACCTCCCGCTGCCGTTTCCAAATGACCGTAATTGACAATCGGTGTCTCGGTCGGCGGGCCATCGAAACTCCACTCCGGCCCACCTCCCGCTGAGACCGAATTAACGGCAGCGGTGGTGACAACCAACCCGGCCGCTTTCACAAACGCGTTCGGGCCAAAGTAAAACCCGCTTTGGTTTTCCAAGACCACGATACCGTTGGCCTGCAAGGAGCCATAAATCGTCGTGGGATTGGCGTTATTGATGTTGTTGAAAACAATCGACGTGGCTGATGGCTGATGGAAAATGGTCGTTTCGCCCGGCGCGATATTAAAACTATTCCAATTCAAAAACGCGTTCTGCGATGTGCTGATTTGTAAAGTGTTTCCATGTTGCGTGGAATGCGCCGACCCTGAAACCACGGTCAACCCCTGCGGATTGGCGTAGCTGCTGCCCGCGGCGAAAATGAGGGAGGAAGCGAGCAGAACCTTGGAGCAAGCGTCCGCCAATTGAGAGCGCGGGCGTTTTATCCTCCGAGGCTGAAAGAGCGAAGGAGGACTCGGTCGCTCCAGTCGGCATCCCGCCGACTGGTCGGTGAATGAAAAAGAATCGACGTAAGGCAAATCCTGCACGTTTCCGAATGCCTTCGGCGGGACGCCGAAGGCTGCGGGCGAGACGCCCTTCGCTCCAAAAGGAGCTACGAAGGATAAAACGCCCGCGCTCCTCAAGCCAACTGAATAGTCTTGTTTTTTCATACGTGACACGAGGTTACATGACGACAATGGGTAGGGCGCGTGCTGCCGCGCCGCCGCTCCGTTCTTTTCTTTAAGGCAAAGCGTATGAAAGCCGCCTGGTGAGGGGGAATTAGGGCGGAGCAGCAGCTCCGCCCCACCGAGATTGCAAAACACTGTTAATCGCACCTTTGTCTCCATTTAGAGTTGCGCACTCAGGCTAAAGGAAATTCGCTCGTGCCCCGCTTTGGTAAAGGCGCTGTTCAGCAGCGGCCAGCCCACAATCACATGGCCCTCGATATGAGGGCCAAGATTGAGGTTTACTCCAGTGCCCACGCCCCAAAGCGCTTCATGCGAAGTTTCGCCTGGACTACGGTCAAGTTCGTATCCTTGGCCGTAGTCGTTGAATACCGTAAACTGCATTCCAATCTTCCGATTGATGCCCCGCCAATAGACAGGGGAACGCAACTCCAACTGTCCGAGCCAAGCGGTGTCCGCATAGTACTCGCCCTCCCGATAGCCTCGCACAATGGAATTGCCCCCCAATGCAAACTCCTCCAAGTTGACTAACGGCTCATTGGCCCATTGCCCGGACATGTTGCCGTAAACAGTGAAGTTTTCAGGCAGAACTTGGATACGCGATAATTGCGGACGAACTGCCACAAACTCCGTTGTCGCGTCCGGGGTGTTCGCAATCAGAAGCGGGAACGCTTTGTCCTTGGTCAGCGTCCCACCCGTTCCCGCCACCAGGGCAAGGTTGCCATCAAATCGATTGAAAAGATCGCCGGTGGGCCCGATTTGTCCCCAATGATCCTGGCGCGAACTGGTCAAGCCGAGAAAAACCGGCGTGTAATTCAATGACGGATACGTTGCCACGCCTGGAATGGCGATCGTGCTGCGAGTGATCGTGGGCGGCGCGGAGGAATTAACGCCGTGCGTGACAATCGTGGTGTAATAGAAGTTATTCGTTGGCAGTGTCACTACTTTATCGTTCTTGTAGTCCAAGCCCAAGCTCCAACTGGATTGAATATCCCTCCATTTCGGCAAGGGGAAACTCAGTCTTGCCCCCGCTGTGGTTTGAGACGTGTACTGTTGGGTGATAGATTGTTGGTCAATTTTCAGCAAGGAGGTGTTGACCACAGTGGACTCCGGTCCATTAATGGTCGGTCCAGTGGTAGAGCGGGAGGCATAGGCCGTGAACTCCGGGCGACCAGTTGCCGGGGGCGCCACAAACTGCTTTGTCGTCTCATTGTAACCAAAATGCGTCTGATCTGCCGCAATTTGGTTCTCCACAGCTTCGGGCCCTCCCAATGGAGCCCGGTAAAATCCGCTGTAATAGGTCACCTGGGGCGTGTCCAGCGGGTTCAAGGAGAGATGGGTATCATCTCCTATCGAAGGCTTCGAATAAGACGGGCTGAACCCATACTGGAGGCCTAGTGAATGCTCAAGCTGCCAGAGGTTCTCGTAGGTGGCATTGGCATTGATGCGCAGCTCCGGGGTGCCGGGTGGACTGTAGTTGTCTAGGTCTACCCGACCGTGCAGAGGGAGCCGGTCCTTGACATCCAGGATCAGCACCGAAGTGCCCGGTTCAGCCCCCGCCCGCACTTCGGGAGAGATTTGACGGTCGGGGTTGGAATTGGCCCTGTCCAATTCCGTTTGAAAGATCTTTGAATTCAGAATGCGCTGTCCAGATTCGAGCGTTTTCACGTAGGGCAACGTAGCGATGATATTATTTGAACTAAAGTAACGGTTATGCAAAATCTTCACCGCCGCCAACCTCCCTTCTGTCACTTGAAAGAAAACCACCCGGTTGGTGACCTGCTGGGGAGGCGCGGTGACTTTCACCGTGACATAACCGCGACCGTAATACTCCAACTGCAGGGTCGCCATGGCGTTGGTAATCTTGCCAATACCCACCGCGTCGCCGGTGTAGGGCGCCAGGATGCGGTTAATGAGATTGGTGGACAGGAGCGTGTTCCCCCGGGCTTCATAACGGTCCACCTTGAACTTGAGCACAGGACCGGTGGCGGCATTGGTGCTGGCGGCAGCGGATGCCGCTGGGTGATTCGCCGTGCCGGGGCTTCCTTCCGCTCCGCGACTGCTGCGGATTTCAAGCCCGCTCAACAGTAGCAAGACCAAGGCCGTCACTTGCAGCAGCTTGGATCGGGCCGGGCGGAGTGGAGGCGCCGCCTGATCCCGCCACTCCGTCGGCGTCATATGGAAACGTTTCTTAAAGGCGTAATTGAAATGGGCGAGCGACCCGTACCCGCTCTCCAAAGCCACGTCAATGATCTTCATGTTGCCCTGACGCAACAGGTCACAGGCTTTTTTCAACCGAAGCTCCGAAACGTAAGTAAGAAAACCGGTTCCCCATTCCTGCCGAAACAGCCGGCTGGCATGGCGCTCACAGCAGTGCAGCATTTTGGCCATTTCCCCGAGCGTCAACTTCGACAGATCCGACTCGGGAAGCTGGTTGATGAGCTGTTGCAACCGCCCTTTGGCCTCCTGCTGTTCCTTTTCACTGTCCCGCTGGCCGGACAAAGCTTGACGCAATTGCGGCGCGACCAACTCCGCGAACGTTTGGGCAAATGCCAGCCGGTTGGCTAAGCAAGGCCCTTGGTTCTGGGCGAAGACCTGCGCGGTCTTTTTGGCCAGGGAATGCTCTGCGGGCAGGGCCAGAAAAGGGGCGAATCGCCGGGCCACCTCCGTCTCCAGACATTGTCGCTCCAGCGCCGTCAGAAAGCCGGTCAATGAATTGACCCTGATCGCCATCCCGCGGAACACCGCCCGCCCCAGCACGCTCGCCGTCAGCAAAAGGCGTGATTTCGGCGGGCAGACGATCACGCCCCCTAACGGCAACTCCTTGCTCGCCTTGCGGTCAAAAGCATAAGCGATCCCTTCGCTCAATTGCAAAACCAGCCAATCCGGGGTCGCCACTTGCCAATCAACCCCGCCGAGAACAACCCTCTCAAACCTAGAGAGGGGGATCGGACTGGGCACGGGCATTGAGCGACTCATCTCCATCACAGCGGGCGGTTTATAAGCGATATTGATGACGATCGCGCGGCTGCAATGTGACAATTCTGTGACAATCTATTAGCCAACACCGGAATGGCCAATTCTGGGTGAACAAAACCCTGATGGTGAAACTCGCCCCTGACCCCCTCACCCGGCCTGCAGGTCACCCTCTCCCGTTCGAGTTCCTTGGAAAACCATTTCTGTAACAGTACACTAAAAAAAGTGCGGACCCAGATGGGTCCGCACCACACTTTCAGAGAGTCTTAAGTTCTTCTGCTCTTAAGCGACTAAAGAGCGGATTTGGCGTCGGAAAACCAGCCCCAACACTCCAGTCAGTGCCAAAAGGGCATACGTGGATGGTTCAGGAACCGCAGACGCAGTAGTGAAATCCACTTCACCACCGGGCTGGAAGGTGAAATAACCCAAATAGGAGTCGGAACCAGAGCCGCTCACAGGGACTTCCCACAGCGCCTCATAAATGTCGGCGGCACCGGTCTGCTTTTGCTCGAGCAGCCCACCCCTGCTGGCCGCAGTGGACTGCGAGATAGCGTAATCAATGGTGCTGTGGGTGGCGGTATCCTGGGCTTCGCTCTGGTAGCTCTGGGCATCGCCCGAGGAATATTCCACAGCGTTGTTTCCTGACCCTGGCAGGACGCTTACAGTAGAGCCGAGGACTGTGCCTGTGGTCTCCTGACCGATGAAGCCGATATGCTGGGCGGTCGTAGCCTGAGCGGTCGAACCTTGCTGAAAGGATGCAGGGCTTGGCGGCGTAAGACTGGCTGAAGTTTGGATTCTGGTCAAGAACAGCGTTCCTGTTCCCCCCGTGCTGTCTGCGGCGGCGGCAGAGAAGCCAATCGCATTGCCAGAACTGGGCGTACCAAGGACGCTGGTCAATCCGGCGTAGCTAAACCCGGTCGGCAACCCGGCACCCGTGGTCGCGGTGAAGCCCGACCCGTTATCCAAGATCACCGTGCCGCCTGCCAGACCCGCGACAGCGCTGACGAACGAGTTGACGTTACCGAGGTCAACCGTCACGTCATTGTCAGTGGGTGTCGTGGCGTTGCGGAAATCCAGCAATAGGTCTTCGTTGTTAAATGTGTTTTGCGCCTGGGCTTGGGAGCCCGCAAGAAGCAGCGCCCCAATCATCCCGATCATGGTTGACTGTTTTTTGTTCATGTTGTCTTTTTTTCCGGGGCCTTTTTGGGGCCGATTATGCAAATCTAAAACCAAATACCGCCACGCCGCGCACCGCTAGTGCGCCTGCGGTTTAATTATTCCAAGCTTCTTGCTTCAATCCAAGCAGTTCTTACCTTAATACGCAGAAGATCATACGGCTTCCAAGAGGACTCTTCACCTGAAAAACGGACAAGTATGCATGAAATTCGGACTTTGGCTTGGCGTGGTATAAGGTATTTAGCAAAAGCATCTTGCGATTCATGCGGAACCACCAAACGCCCCATTGGGCGAGAAAATGGGAATTCTCCATTGTCAAAGGGCAATGAGAAGGAGGCATTTCTGGAAAACTTGTGACGTTTGCTACAAGAGCGCTCGCACCCTGACAAGGCAACGCCGCCAATGAGGTCGCCTGAGGCCATGAGCGCCCCTGGCCCTCACCCGGGCTGCGGCCGCCTTGTCCTGTTGGAACGTGAGAGGGCCGGGTCAGGGATGATGAGGAGGGTGTAGTCAAAGAAAGATCTCACCTCCCTCTCCCGTCCGACGGGGAGAGGGCCGGGGTGAGGGTAGGCCCGAACTTGTATTCGCTTAAGAAAAAAGGTGCGAGCCCTTGCGGGTCCGCACCCTGATTTGATCCCCGTTCAGAGGATCTCAATTCAAGACTCCCGGTTAGTTGTGATAAATATCACCGCCGTCGCCGTTGCGATAAACATTCATTTCACCCAGTGTGACCGCCGTCCGAGGGCTGGCTTGCTTGATCACATACTCAAGCGCGTTGACTAAATCCGGCGCAAATTCCCCGGAAACAAAAGAAGTGGCTGAGGAGGAATAATAGAGATGTTCGCAATTCCAGAACGAGTAGGAGCCGTTTTCGACCCCAGCGAGGTTCCAACTGCCGGTGCCAGGGAAAGTGCCCCCAACCCAGGCGGGCTGGCCATCCCAATTGATCGGGCCATCGCCGCCCGTCCCAGTCAGTTTGCCCGCATCCGCCCAGCCGAGGTAAGCAATCGCCGCGGGAACCAAAGTGGTCGGTTGCGAGCCGTTCTCGATGGCTTTCTCCACATTGCCGCCGGTGAAGTAACCATTGGTGGTGACATCCACCCACGAGAGAGTCCCTGAGGTCGGAGGCGAAGCGGTGTCGGTGGACTCCAATCCGGGAGTGGTTGATCCATCACTGCTCAGCGCCCATTGGTGAAAGGCCGCGAAGGTCGGATAGCCAGAGTCAGTGACCATGCTTTGGTGAGTGCCAGACAGAGGGTAACGACCGACGGCATAAACTGGGGTGGTGGCCGTCCCAGTGAAGAAGTTCAGGTTGAGCGTTCCAGTGCCACTGCCATTATACAGGTCGGCGATGTTTTGATAGGTGATGTTCTTTATAGAACTGGCGTTGGCATTCACCACCATGGCAAAAGGTTGAATCGCGATGCCGAAATTGTTCCCGGCGTCGTCGGCTGTCACTTCTGACAGACCCGCGTTGGCGGTAACGGGTGATCCTACGGTCTGGTCCACATCCGAGAACGCAAGGTCGTCTCCGGTGTGGCTGAATGTGCCGCTGCCGACGCTGTCATAGGTTGCCGAGCGCGGGTCAATGATGGCGGTCATTCCTTCCACAGAGCCGTTCCAGGAGCAATACACGGTCACCGTGCTCCCAACCGAACCGTGCGTCAGGTGCAATGCCCCGCTCTTTGTGTCGGCGATGGTGCCGGTGAAGGTCATTCGAGTGGCGTTATTAGGCTCACTTTGTTGAATGGCCAGATTCATGTCCCCCAATGCACTGAAGACCTGGGAGCGGAAGGCGGTCGATCCTGTCAAATAGATCGACTGGGCTTCCGCGGCGGCGGCTAGCCCAAGAGCCAACCCGAGCGCGCTGATTGTTTTGATTGTTTTCATATTTTCGTTTATTTCTTGATTCTGTTTTCGTTTTATTCGTTTATTTGTTTCACTTGCTTTTCGTTCGCGGTCAGGCGACCAAAGAGCGGATTTGACGGCGCAGAGCCAGCATGGCCAAACCAAGGCCCGCAAACATGCCATAGGTGGCCGGTTCTGGCACGGCGCTCATTTCGGTGGTAAAATCCACTTCGCCATCAGGCTTGTAGGTGAAGTAGCCTTCGTAGGTGTCAGAGCCGTTGCCGCTAGCAGGCACTTCCCACAGCGCCTCATAAATGGTGGCGCCGCCAGTCTGGATTTGTTCAATCAGTCCGCCCCTGCTGGCCGCAGTGGATTGCGAGGTAGCATAATCAATCACGCTGTGGGTGGCGGTATCCTGGGCTTCGTTCTGGTAGCTTTGCGTATCGCTAGAGGGGTAGGACACAGCGTTGTTCCCCGACCCGGACAGAGTTGTGGGAGCAGTCTGATTCACTACCGTGCCCGTGGTCTCCTGACCGATGAAGCCGATACGCTGAGCGGTCGCAGCCTGAGCGGTCTCACTTTGCTGAAAGGAGGCAGGGCTCGGGGGCGTAAGGCTGGCTGAGGTTTGCTTTCTGCTCAAGAACAGCAACGCAGTCCCCCCTGTGCTGTCCGCCCCAGCGGCGGAGAAGCCAATCCCGTTGCCAGAAGCGTAGCCGATCGCGCTGGTCAATCCGGCGTAGCTAAACCCGGTCGGCAACCCGGCAGCCGTAGTCGCGGTGAAACCGGTACCCGTATCCAACACCGCCGTGCCACCCGTCAGGCCCGCAACGGTGCTGACGAAGGAGTTAACATTTCCGAGGTCAACCGTCACGTCATTACCAGACGGCGAAGTGGTGTTGCGAAAATTCAGCAACAGATCCTCGTTATTATAAGTGTTCTGCGCTTGGACTTGGGAGACCGCCGCAAGCGCGGTTCCGGCCAAGGCGAGCATGATTGTTCGTTTTTTGTTCATTGTTCTAGTTTGGCCTCTGAGGCCAGTTATATTTACTTCGTTTGGTTTCCGCGCAACAGATTGCGCTTCAACACTTTATCTTCTGAGTCACACCAAAACTGGCGAAAGCACTTCCTCGCAAGCGAATCCCTGCTAACGCGAACCTACTCTAAAGCATTCCCCAAAGACTTCGTCCTAAAAGCGGACATGCGTGTATGAAATCGGGACACAGTCGGCGGATTCCTTAGCTGCCTGTTACCAAGTATTTACGACAGGTTTTGGCGGGCAATTCGCATTTCTCGCTGGATTGGCGCGTAAAGTCAACGATTCTTCACATTCAAAATGCCGTTTGCCATTGCCGTGCCCATAACTCTCCTGCTTAGATTGACTCAGTGCATAGTGTGAACAAAATCCTGCCCGTGAAACTCGCCCCTGCCCCTCACCCGGCATCCGGCCACCCTCTCCCGTTTGACGGGAGAGGGCAGGGTGAGGGATCTTTTTCATGAACCCTCCACCGAAAAAAGAGCCTCCTCTCCCCAGCCCTCTCCTCCACAAGTGTGTGGAGGAGAGGGAGATGGAAGGACGCACAACGGGTTCATGGGTTCAATGCGCGAATGGTTTCGGGGAAATCTCATCTGGGCGGCGCGGGGATTGGTGGTTGAGCTTGATCTTGCTGGCTGCGACGATCATCGCCTATCAACCGGTATGGCACGCAGGATTCATTTGGGATGATGACATTCACGTCACCCCCCCTGAACTCCGTTCCTGGAATGGTCTGGCGCGCATTTGGTTCCAACTTGGAGCCACTCATCAATATTATCCGCTGCTGCACACTGTTTTTTGGGCGGAACACTGGATTTGGGGCGACGCTCCGCTGGGTTATCATCTCATCAATGTTCTACTCCATGTGCTTGGGGCGCTTTTGCTGGTTAAAGTGCTCCGGCAGTTGCATATCCCCGGAGCTTGGTTTGCGGCAGCCTTGTTCGCGCTGCATCCAGTAGAGGTGGAATCGGTCGCCTGGGTCTCGGAGCTCAAGAATACGCTTTCAGGTGTCTTCTACTTGGGAAGCGCACTATGTTACCTGCGGTTTGACCAAGGGAGAAAACGAATGTTTTACTTGGGTTCATTGGGGTTGTTCGCGGCGGGGTTGCTCTCCAAGTCCGTCATCGCCACCTTGCCGGCAGCGTTACTGTTGCTGCTTTGGTGGCGGTGCAAGAGGCTGCGGTGGAAAGACGATGTCCTGCCGCTAGCGCCCTTTTTCATCGTCGGCATGGGGATGGGTTTACTGACGGCTTGGGTGGAGCGAACGATCATCATCGGGTCGGACGCCTCGTCATCGCACTTGTCGTTGGCAGAGCGTTTTCTTGTCCCCGGCCGGGCGGTGTGGTTTTACTTGGGCAAGCTTTGCTGGCCACATCCCCTTATTTTCATATATCCGCGCTGGGAGGTGGACGGGGCGCGGTGGCAGTTTCTCTTCCCGGCGGCTCTGCTGACGCTCGGAGCTAGGCTGTGGAAGTGGCGCCACAGTCTGGGAGACGGGCCGCTTGTGTCGATGCTTTTTATGATCGGGACGCTGTTTCCCGCGCTGGGTTTTCTGGATGTCTATCCGTTTCGCTATGCATTTGTGGCCGATCATTTCCAATATCTGGCGAGTCTTGGCCCGTTGACGCTGGCGGGGGCCGGGTTGGCCGGGATGATAAATAGAAGCCCCGTTCCAGGGTTCCTCTTTTGCGCGGGCTTGCTGGCGATCCTGGGGGCGTTAACCAGGCATCAATGCGAGATGTACGCCAGCCAGGAGGCGCTCTGGCGTGAAACCATTGCCCAAAACCCCGGTTGCTGGATGGCGTATGATAACTTGGGAGTTTGTTTTCTCGCGAAAGGAGAGACGGACCAGGCGATCGCACAATATCGGAAAGCCCTGGAAATCAAGCCCGACTATGAGCGGCCCTACTACAATCTGGGTCTGGCCCTTTTCAGGAAAGGAGAGTTGGATGCCGCCGTCGCGCAATACCGGAAAGCCTTGGAAATCAAGCCGGATTTCGTGATGGCTCGTAGCAACCTCGGACTTGCGTTTGACCAGGAGGGGAATACGGATGAAGCCATCGCGCAATTCCGCAAAGCGCTGGAAATCCAACCCGAGAACGCAGGGATTCGCGTGAACCTGGGCAATGCCCTGTTTGAAAAGGGACAATATAATGAGGCCATTGAAGAATACCAAAAGGCGCTGGCAATCAATCCCGCCTCTGAGAACGCCCACTTCAATCTGGGGATTGCTCTTTTTGGAAAAGGAGATGTGGAGGAAGCCATCGCCCAATACCAGCAAGCTTTGAAAATCAGGCCCGACGATGACCTCGCCTATGACAATTTAGGCCTGGCGCTGGCTAAGGAAGGCTGGCTTGACGAAGCTATCGCGAGCTACTCCCAGGCGTTGAAGATCAACCCCCGCTCCGCGGATATCGACGACAATCTCGGGGTGGCTTTGGCTCGGAAGGGGAAAACCAGGGCCGCGATTGACTCTTGGCAGCAGGCCTTGGAAATCCACCCGGACCGACTCAGCGCACTGAACAACCTGGCATGGCCGCTGGCTACGTCAGCCGACGCCTCGCTACGCGATGGAAAAAAAGCAATCGCTCTGGCCACAAGGGCCAGCCAATTGACTGGAGGCGGCAATCCGATCATTCTGCATACCCTGGCGGCGGCTTACGCGGAAACGGGGCGCTACGGTGAGGCGAAGGCCACAGCCCGGCATGCCTTGGAATTGGCGGTGGCGCAAAACAACGATGGGTTGATTGCGAAGTTGGAAAAGGAAATCAAACTCTACGAGGCGAACAGGCCAGTGCGGGATGTGCCGCAATAAAGAAGACAACACTAAAAAACGGAAAAACTGTAATCTGACACTTGAACGCGGCGCCGGCAACAGGAGAAACGGAAACCAGGCAGGTGGTTTGTGTGTGCGTTTTGCTCGTGCTGGCGGTTCTTGCCGTGTTTGGGCAAACCGCGCATTTTGACTTCGTCGGTTACGACGATCACCTTTATGTTTATCAGAATCCTGTGGTGGAGAGGGGGTTGTCCATCCCGAACATCGGCTGGGCGTTTACTCACGCGCAGGTCGCCAATTGGATTCCGCTGACCACTCTTTCCCACATGTTGGACTGCCAGCTTTTCGGCTTGCACGCGGGCTGGCATCACCTGGTCAACGTTCTGTGGCACGCGGCCAACGCGGTCTTGCTCTTCTTGGTGCTGCGGCAAATGACCGGAAACCTGTGGCGCAGCGCTTTTGTGGCAGCCCTCTTCGCCGTCCATCCGCTGCGGGCGGAGTCGGTGGCTTGGGTCTCGGAACGTAAGGATGTTTTAAGCGGATTCTTCTTCATGCTGGCCATCGGGGCTTATGTCCGCTACACGCGCAAGCCATCCGGCGGCGGTTACATCGCGTTGATTTGTTTGTTCGTTTTTGGATTGCTGGCCAAAAGCATGGTGGCGACGCTGCCGTTTGTGTTGTTGTTGCTGGATTATTGGCCGCTAGAACGATTACACAATTGGCGGCAATTCGGGTGTCTGGTTAGGGAGAAGATTCCCTTGTTTGCTCTTTCCGTTGCGTCATGCATGGCCACGGCGCTCGTGCCCGGGCTCATCGTTCCCCGGCGTCTGCCCGTCCTTGAACGCATTGACAATGCCCTGGTTTGTTACGTGATTTATCTGCGGCAAATGATTTTCCCGGCGGGATTGGCCGCTCCTTACCCGTTGGTCCCTGGTGGCCAGCCGATTTGGAAGGTTTGCGCGGCGGTCCTGTTCCTGGCCGCGATTTCGGCGGGAGTGGTGGTGTGGCGGAAGAAATACCCTTGCTTGATGATGGGCTGGCTCTGGTATTTGGGAATGTTGTTCCCAGTCATCGGCGTCATGCAAATCTCGAGCACGGCGGCACATGCCGACCGCTACACTTATCTGCCGGAAATCGGTTTGGCCATCGCGGGGGTTTGGGCGGTGGGGACTTGGAGCATGGGATGGAAGCATAGCCGGAAGGTTCTGGGTTGGGTGATGGTGATGGTAATTGGCGCACTGGGGGTCTGGGGACACATCCAAGTTTCGTACTGGCGCAACGACGAAGCGCTTTGGTCCCGCGCGCTAGCCTGCACCACCGGGAACAGCATGGCCCACTATGATTTGGGCGCTGCCCGTTACGCGAAGGGAGACAAGGAGGAAGCGATCGCACAGTACCGCAGAGCCTTGGAAATCGATCCGGCTTATGTGAAAGCCCGGACCGGCTTGGGCATCGCTCTTTTCGATAAGGGCGAGAGGGAGAAAGCCATCGTTCAATACCAAATCGCCCTGAAGATCGATCCTACGTATCCGGAGGCCCACAACAACCTGGGCGTCGCCCTTTTTGCGATGGGAGGGAGGGAGGAAGCCGTGGTACAATACCGCAAAGCACTGGCCATCAATCCAGACTATGCCGAAGCCCACTACAACCTGGGCAATGCTCTTTTGCAACTCGGCCAGATGGAGCAAGCCGTCGCGCAATATCACAAGGCCTTGGAAATCACGCCTGATGACGCGCGCATCATCAATAACCTTGGCATCGCCCTGGCCATCAAGGGCGAAAACGATGGGGCGATGGCGCAATTCCGCAAGGCGCTGGAAGCCGATCCGGGTTTTGTGGATGCCTGCTATGACCTGGGAGCGGCGCTGGTCAAGGCTGGCAAATACAATGAAGCCGTCGTCCAATACCGCAAGGCGCTGGAGATCAATCCCGCTCAGATCAATGCCCTAAACGACTTAGGGTGGCTGCGCGCTACGGCTACCGATGCATCGGTCCGCGATGGAGCAGATGCCGTTGCGCTAGCCGAGAAGGCGAGACAATTGACCGGAGGAAGAAACCCAATGATTTTGCATACCCTGGCGGCAGCTTACGCCGAAGCGGGACGCTTTGCGGATGCGACTGCCACAGCCCGGCGTGCCGGCGAGTTGGCGGCGTCACAGAAAAACGGCGGACTCATGGCCGTGTTGCAGGCGGAAATCAAACTTTATCAGGCCGGCAAACCGATGCGGGATATGCCGCAATAAGAAGGCAGACCAAAAGGCCGAATACGGGAACTTGAACACGACACCGAAAACTGGAAATCCAGAAACCAAGCAGACAATCGGAGTCGGCGTTTTTCTCGTGCTGGCGGTTTGGGTTGTTTTTGGGCAGACGGCTGGGTTCAAGTTCGTCAATTACGATGACGACGAGAATGTGTTTGAAAATGCGGTGGTGGAAAAGGGACTGTCTGTGGATGGGGTTGGCTGGGCGTTTACCCACGCGCAAGTCGCCAATTGGATTCCGCTCACCACTCTTTCCCACATGCTGGATTGCCAGCTCTTTGGACCGCACCCCGGAGGGCATCACTTGGTCAATGTCCTTTGGCACGCCGCCAACGCGGTCATGCTCTTTCTGGTGCTGCGCCAAATGACCGGCAGCATGTGGCGGAGCGGGTTCGTTGCCGCCGTCTTTGCCATCCATCCGCTGCGGGCGGAATCGGTGGCTTGGGTTTCCGAGCGCAAGGACGTCTTGAGCGGGTTCTTTTTCCTGCTGACAATCGCGGCGTATGTCCGCTATGTGCGGAAGCCATCGACGGTCATTTACCTGACTACAGTTATATTGCTGGCCTTGGGCTTAATGGCCAAAAGCATGGTGGCCACGCTGCCCTTTGTCTTGTTGCTGCTGGATTACTGGCCGCTGGGACGTTTGCGCAACGCAAGACAATTTCTCGGTCTAGTTCGAGAAAAGATCCCGCTTTTCGTCCTGGCGGCAGGCGACTGCCTGATAACGGCGCGCGCCCCCGGACTTATAGTAACCGCCCCGATCCCCATGGTTGAGCGCATCGCCAACGCAGTGATTTCTTATGTGGTTTATCTGCGGCAAATGATTTACCCGGCGGGACTAGCCGCGCCTTATCCGATGGTCCAGAACGGTCCGCCGCATTGGCACGTCTTTCTGGCGTTTATCCTGCTGACAGTCATTTCCGCAATGGTGTTGGCGGGGCGGAAAAGGAGCCCCTGCCTGTTGATGGGATGGCTCTGGTTTTTGGGCATGTTGTTTCCGGTGATCGGCATCATTCCAATCTCGCAGGATACGGCCCATGCTGACCGTTACACTTACCTGCCTGGGATCGGCTTGGCGATCGCGGGAACCTGGGCGATGGCGGATTGGAGCGCGCGCTGGAAATACCGGCGGGTGAATTTGGGCATTTTGATGACGGGCGTGGTCACCGCGCTGGCGCTGTGCGCCCGCGTTCAGACTTCCTATTGGCGCAATAGCGAATCAGTGTGGACACGCGCGCTGGCCTGCACCTCCGGCAATTATGTCGCCTGCTACAATATGGGAGAGATCCTTCTCGTGAAGGGAAACCAGGACGATTCCACCGTTGAATTCCGAAAAGCGCTTGAGATTAAGCCAGATTATGTGGCGGCGCTAAACAACCTGGGTGGCAACTTGGCTGCGAAGGGTGCGTACAAGGAAGCGATTGCGAAATACCGAAAAGCCTTGGAGATCGATCCGACTTACGCGATAGCTCACTTCAACTTGGGGTACGCTCTTGCCGCCGAGGGACAGACCGATGAAGCCATGATTCAGTACCGCAAGGCCCTCGAAATCAAGCCTGACTATGCAAACGCCCATTTCGGCCTGGGAACCGCTTTTTTCGCTCAAGGAAAATGGGAGGAATCCGTCATCCAATTGCGCAAGGGGCTAGAGATCAAGCCTGATTTTCCCGAAGCCCGCCACAGCCTCGTTAAAGCCTTGCTCCGAAAAGGAGATTTTGACGAGGCGATGGCTTGCTTGGAAAAGACCACCCCAAGCCACGACCCGCTGGCGGGATGGAACAGCCTCGGCGATGGCTTTCTTGAAAAAGCCAGTTTCCCGGAGGCGATTGTCTGCTATCAGCGAGCGTTAAACATGGACTCTCGCTGTGTGGATGCCTGCGCCCGTCTAGGGCTGGCGTACTTCAAGAGCGGACAGATTAAGGAGGCCATTGATTCATGGCAAAGGGTCTTGGAAATCGAACCGGGACAAGTCGATGTCCGAAACAATCTGGCCTGGCTGCTGGCCACGACGCCCGACGCCTCACTCCGCAATGGGGTGAAAGCAATCGCGGAGGCCAAACAGGCCAACCAGTTAAGCGGTGGAGCAGAGCCAATGATTTTGCGCACCCTGGCTGCGGCTTACGCGGAAACAGGACGCTACAAGGACGCGCTCGCCACAGCACGGCACGCCATGGAGTTGGCGGTGGCGCAAACGAACGACAATCTGACTGCAACGCTGCAAAGGGAGACTAAACTCTATGAGAAGAGCATACCGCTTCGAGACGTATCGAAGCGAGAAGACAAACGCTGAAAACAACACGACCCGCAGTACCTCGTGAATCCGTAATTTCCTCAATGGTCGCCTCCATCTCCAATAATAATTACCGAGCTTCCACGGTCAGGAGCATCGCCGTTAGTCGGAAGAGCCCCGCCAACGACAGGCGGGATAATAGCAGCCACAGTGCCAGCTCGGCTGCCGAGATTTCCGGGCAGGGGCGGCGGCGTCTCCATCGCGGCCAGCGCAGCGGGCGTTAGATTGGGGGCTCTGCCTCGAGTGCCATCGCGGCTGCGGGGATTTCCGGGGAGAGGCGGCGGCGTCTCCATCGCGGCCAGCGCAGCGGGCGTTAGATTGGGGGCTCTACCTCGATTTATCGCCGCAGTTCCCGACAGCCTGCTCTTGGCGGCCGCAGGACTATTAAAACCGTCATCTTTTATGGAGAGAGTAACAGGGGTGCCGCTGTTGATGATGTCAATTTTCTCCTGCTCGGCGTATATTTTTACTAGCTCCACCGATCCCCGTTTGTCACCGGCCCCAACCTCCTGTTTGTCCCCCTCGGCCATTGTCAAGTAGGTGGTCAAATCGCGCCCATGGGGGTCGGGCCTTTGTGTGTTGACTGCCAGTAGCACCTTCGTTTGATCTCCCGTTCGCATAAAACCGCTCAAAAGCACTACCGGAAGGATCGGTGGCGGGCCTTTATCCAGCTGCGGCAAGGGTGGCGGATTCAGATGAAACACGTTTCGATCACTAATCAAGGAATAAGGATTATTGTCGTTGGGCACGGTGACGGATCGGGCGGGCGGAGTTTCCTCTGCCTCGGCAATACACGCCCTGTGGGCGGCCAACAGAATTGCCCCCGCTACTCTGGCCGCACGTGCCGTTGTTGAAAGATCGTTCATACGAGCATATTGTCGCTCTCACGCGTTAGCAGGGTGACTATATACACGTCCTGTCACGAACCCATGTTTGAAATTGTTACAATTGGGTAAATTGCAAGGTTCCTTACCCTTGCTCCAGCAAGCCAGCGGACCATGCAAAAAAACACTCTGCAGGCGGGCGGCTTTTTCTTGGCTCCCACCAACGCGGGTTCCGTGATTCTGCAGCCCCTAGTTTCTCAGGGCTTCACCGGGTTGAGGGTCGGCGCGGGTGATTCGGTTTTCAATTGCAGAGCGGCCGCCAAGTTGCGTCGCGCATCGGCGTAATCTGGTTTCAAATGGATGGCCTCCTCGAATCGACCGATGGCGTTGTCGGTCTGGCCTTCGTTGAGGAGGAGAGCCCCAAGGTTGTTGTGGGCCTCGGCGTAGTCGGGTTTGCAGCGGATGGCTTGCTGAAATTGGCTGATCGCCCGGTCGGCCTGGCCTCTTCCAATAAGGGCAATCCCGAGGTTGTAGTGGACCTCGGCGTAATCGGGTTTGAGCCGGATCGCTTCCTGATATTGTCCAATCGCCTCCTCTATACGGCCTTGCTGGAAGAGGGCGATGCCAAGGTCCATATGGGCTGCGGCGTAATTAGGCTTGAGGCGGACAGCTTCCTGGAATTGGCTTGCCGCCTCGTCGGTTCTGCCTAAGCTGAGGAGGGCGAAGCCCAAGTCGATCCGGGTGTCGGCGTAATCGGGTTTGAGGCGGATGGCTTCCTGGAATTGGCTCACCGCCTCGTCAACCTGGCCTTTGTCAAGCAGGACATTGCCAAGGTTGACGCGGGCCAACCAACTAGCCGGGGTTCGGTCAACTGTGGTGCGCCAGAGTGTCTCTGCCTCGGCGTACATCCCGCATTGTTTCCAGGTGAGGACGCCAAGCACCAGCAGGAGCGCTCCGCAGAACATTGGTTTGTGCCACGACTTTCCGTTTCCCCAAATCCCCATTGCCCGGCTGATACCCGCTCCCGTCAGGGCGATCGGGCCGAGGCAAGCAACATATTGGTAGTGGTCCGCCACAAAGGTGAAGAGAAACGTGTAAAGCATGATAAAACCCAGCAAAGGACTCAATGTCAGCGCATAGAACAGCGCCGCCACCTCAAGACCGCGTCCAAGAAACCGCCGGAAGAAACAAATCGTCATACCCAATCCCGCGCAGGCTGCCACCCAAACATAGCCGAGCGGGTTCGACGGATTGATGACCCAGCGCGGATAACTGAACGACAGGTTGGCAGGCCAGAACAGTTTTCCTAAATAGAACCAAAGGGCATGGCTAGCCACCAGCGCTCGTCCCGGTAAGCCGAGTGCAAACGACTGTCCTTGCGTGCCTTGACGATTGCGCTCCCACCACACCGTCAGCAGTCCCATGCCAAGGCCCATCACGAGAAAGGGAACTACTTGGGCCAGACGTGACCGGTCGATCGGTTTGTGTTTGAGCCACAGGATCAGCAACAACGCTGCCGGCGCAGTGCAGGCCGTGGTTTTGGCGGCTAGCGCCAGCGCCTGACAGAACAATGCCAAAAAATACCAGCGCCACGACGACTTGGATTGTTCGTCAACAAACTCAAGCCAGCACAGGAACGTCAACAAAATGAAAAACAGGGACAGAACGTTCTTGAGTTCCGCAACCCAGGCGACTGACTCCACCTGCACAGGGTGCAGCGCGAAAATCGCCGCCGCCAGCCACGCCCCCGGCACGCTCAAGCGTCGCAACAAACGCCACACCAGCAGTGCATTGACGGCGTGGAGGAGAATGTTGACCCAATGAAAACCCGCAGGCGCCAATCCCCACAGCGCATGCTCCAGGCGAAAGACGGTATAAGTCAGCGGGAAATACTGTGACGGAGAGTCCAACGAGAACCAGATCCGTCTTAATCCGTTGGGCGCAGTGAGGAGCGGATTGTTGGTGACATACAGAGCATCGTCCCAGACAAACCCGGCGTGCCACGCCGGCTGGTAGGCGAGGATTGTCACCAGCACCAGCAACGCTGCCGCCGCCCATGCCGGAGAATGTGGCCCCGATGCAACCGGAGTGGCGGCTCTCCTTGGGGCCGATATGGACTTCGCCATTCTTTCGCACATCGAACGCCACAAGATTAACAGGATGCGAAGGGCTTTGGCACGCTCATTTTGTGGCGAAGGAAACGGCCAAGCCGCCGACAAGGTCAGCCCCCAAGCGCGCTTCTTTCTGCCCGCCCCGCGTTTTCCAGTCGTCGAGGCTCTCAACTATTCTGGGCGGCAACCGCTGCCCCCCCGCGTTCAGAAGTAAACGAATCGTCTCGAGAAGTTTCGCCCGCTGAAAGGGCTTCGGCAGAAGCGCTGTTCGCCAGGGGCTCCACATCTTTTCACCGTCAATCCCGCCAGTCCTACAAACCCACATTTTACATTGTTACGTTTGAGTAAATTACAGTGTTGCTCTCGTTCGTTCAGCCGACTTCTCGCGCAATGGACTGGAATGGCACGATAGTTGCCGTTTTCGCAAGGAATGGAATTGATTGCTGCATTCCGCGAAAGGGCCGGCTCGTCTGTCATGGGCTCGCCAATTGTTAAACGGTGGGCCGTCGGGCTGTTGTGGGCTGAAGCCGTCCTGGCACCCTGCCAAGGGCAGGTGACCTTATCATGGGACCCGTCTCCGAGTGCTGGCGTGGCGCTTTATCATCTCTGCTGGGGCACCAGCAGTGGTATTTATACTTTTACCAATACCTTCGCCAATAGCCAGACCAGTGGAACGATCTCCAACCTTGCCACCAATCGGGTTTATTTCATTGCGGCGCAAACCATCTTGAGCAATGGGAGCGTGAGCCCATTTTCCGCGGAGATTAGTTTTACCAACGAGTCTCCCGGCTTGCCCCCGGATTTTGTGTCGGCAACCAACAGCCCGCCGATTCTAGGAAGCGGGTCGCCCTCCAACAGCCCCGCTCAGGTCAACGGTGGGATATCGCCTGTAGTGTCTGGCAACGGAGCCAGCAGCGTGGGCTCCAGCAGCGCTCCCACCAATTGCGCGGCCAATTTTTTAGGGATTCCCCCGGTCCTAACAATGACGGTGTCCAATGGCCAGCCGCATATGAACATTACTGGGACACTTGGGGCCACGATGCTCGTTCAAACGATGACCTATCCCAGCTCTTCTGCCGGCTGGGAAACCGTAACCAATATGACCCTGACCAACACGGCTCCGGCAGCCCAGAGTAATCAAGCCAGCCAAACTCAAGACATTTTGGACAAAGCCTTCGTCCCCGCAGCCCAGGATTTCCCAGTTTGTCCGGGCCGTTCGACTGCTTTTCAGCTTTACCGCGTGGTTATGCCCTACGATTATGCGATTCTGGGGAGCATTGTGCTCAAAAGCCAGGGGTTCACGCCACGGCTCATTGTGGTCAATATGCCGGGCATCGTTTGCGACGATGGCTGTTACGTCAATGAAAGCGCCAGTTTCATTCATTACGATAGGATCAATGCTGTTTTGCAACTGATCGGGTCCCATCCGTCCATCCGTGAAATCGCCAATACATTGGCCGATTCGCTCAATCTGGACTGGACGTCCGCTTCGGAGTTTACTTATGCGAATGGTTTGGGGCAGATATTGGCGACGGTGGTGGAGACTGAATCCGCAGCGTCCGATCCAGTAGCCGGCCAGAACCCACCCAGCCCGCCGATGGTCATTGATTTTTAAGGAGGCGGGGCTTCAGACTAGACTTTGTCGCCGTATTCGGCTGGGGACGGGATTGAAAACAAGGCGGACCAAGGCGAACCGTTTGCGTGGAAGTCAGGACAAGGAACGCCGAGTGAGGGCGAAGAGACCAACGCCTAGCGCGGCAACTCCAGCAGCCAGAGTGCCCGGCTCAGGGACCGCGGAAAAATCATACTCAATTTCAATAGAGCCGTAGCTGTCCGCAAACCCCCCAAAAAAAACACCCGGCACGCCCGAACCACTGAACGATCCCGAGGGGACTGAGGCATCCAGATACATTGATACCATTCCTGAACCAATATAAGAGGCGAAATCGCTCGAGGGGACATCGGTCAGGTCGGAGGAAATAGAAGTCGTATTGCCGGCTTGGACAGGCGAAGATGGGTATGGGGCCACAGTGCTTCCTACGGAGGAAAACGGCCCCGCGCTGAGCATTGCTGATGTCTCAAGTGAGTAAGGACCAGTAATGTTAACCGTAAGGTCGCTGGCTTGAGCGCCAGCGTAAGCTTGGTAGGTGCCGGTAAAATTAAACACCTCCGGTCCCGCAATGTCCGTGGATGAAAGAGTGATCGCAACGCCGGTCAAAGTGCCCAGGGATGGATTGAACTGCGGAACAGCCAAGGGAAAGGGAAAGTCTGTACTGCCGTCAGCAGCAACCACCAAAGGCGCCGAGGCGGAACCGTAACTGACACTGTAACTTTCCACCGCGGCATTTGCCGATACCGCAGCATAGGCCACGCCCACCGCGATGCAAATGAGCATCCGGATACTCTTTTTCCTCAAATGTAATGCGGAATCCATCGCTGGTTTTGCTGCGCCCTTGGACAACATTATCCTGCGCTGATTGTGCCTCATCAACGCTTGAGATGCTCATTAAATTCGGACTTCGATGCACGAAATATGGACAAAGGATGAAGCCACGCGCATCCCAAAGCGATCCCGCATTATAAAGAGAGCCGGGCTTTGGTTCGCCGGATCAGTTCCTTCTCTTCCGGCAGGAGTTTGGAGGTTTCGGCACGGGCCAAAGAATTTTTGGCGACATCGCGATGGCCGCATTGGGCCTGGACAACGCCGTAGTAGGCGGCCACGGAAGGAATGCGGAGCAATTCGCTTTTGACACCGGCGAAGGCCTTCGCCGCCTCCTCGTTCTTATTCTGCAACAACAGCGAATAGGCGTAGGTGGAGGCGAAAAAAGGGTTGTTCGGTGAGGCGTCGTAGGCCTCCTTGGCCAAACGGTCTGCCTTTTCGAGTTCGGAATTTCGGAGAAGATAGATATTGGCCAAATTATTTTTCAGCCGGGGGTCGGTTGGGTTTAAAACTTGGACTTTTGTCAGAAGGGCTTGAATGGCCGCGGTATCACCTTGCGCATAGAGTTGCGAAACCAATTGATCGACCGCCCATGTCTCCTTCGGAAAGGCCTCTGCGATCTTTTTGAGGATTTCTGTATGTTCAGGTTCCCAGCGCCAGGCTGCGGTAGCTTTGGCAAGGTAAGTCATGCTGTCCAAGCGGTGCGGAACATGGCGAACAGCTTTTTGCCACGCTGCCTGCGCGGCAGTTTTCTCACCCAAAGAACGGTCGGCGAGCGATTCCAACGCCAGGCGGTAGAACGTCATTTCCCCCCAATCCTCCTTATTAACAAGGGCTCGCAACCCAGGCCAATCCTTTAAGGTTATTTGGCAATCCGTTACGATGAGAGGCACGGGAAGGTTGGTTTGGACATGAGGAGGAAGCCCCTGAAGCCAAGTAAGGGCAGTGGATGCGTTTTCCTCTTGAGCCATCCACTCTCCCAAGAGGAAGGCTGACGAAGGAGATGACTTGGCTTCTTGCTGAAGTGAACCAAGCCACGCATTAGCCTCCTGGCTCTTGGCCTTTTTTAGGAGGTCCAAATGGGAAACTCTGTCCCTGAAGGTGGTGGACGGGTTTTGGAGTAGTTGCTTGGAATAGGCGATCGCCGCAGGGAACCACTTGCGGTTGCGGGCGTCCGCCACCAGGTAATGAAGAGCTGTCAGGCGCAATTCCGAATTGGTGCCCGAGGCGATTTGTTCCATAGACATGCGGGCGGCAGTGGCCACCTCGGCGTTCGTCGAACTCAAACCAATCGTAGCAAGGTTTAAAGTGATCGAAGCGTTCGTCGGGCTCATGCGCTGGGCGGCCTTGAATTCGTTCTCCGCTTCGGCGGCATTGTTCATTTCCCAAGCCAGGGTTCCGGCCAGTTCATGGTAGGCCAGCGTTGCTTTGCTTTTTTCATCCACACCACTCAAGGCGTTCGCTGCCGAATGCAAATCATGATCTCTCAAGGCAGTCTTGGCCCAAGCAAGGCGGTAGCTCATATCTGCCGGCTTCAGTTGCGCGGCACGGATGCGCCAGCTCAAGGCGGCAGGGACTCCGGCGACATCAAGCATGTCGGCCGATGTCTGGGCCACTTCCAGGCTCATGGGATTGACCTGCATGGCGCGTTGCAAGCAAAGAGTGGCGTTACGCAGGTCTTTCTTATCAAAGTACTGGCGCGCTTCAGCGATGAGCCGCCGCTCGGTGGCATGGCGATAGGCTTTGCGGCCAAACCAGCCCGCGGCAGCAACTGCTGCCAGTGCCAATGCAAAAATCAAGGCTTTCTTTGTCAAACTATTCATAAGTTTTCCTCCGGAAAGAACACTCTCTACTCGCTTTGGTCAAAGCACATTTGAACCGCGAACACTCGATTCCGAGAAATCAGTCTATTAGCAAAACACAAAAAGAAGCTTTGTGATTCTTAATTTAGGACATTTATAGCAAACAAATGGCTATAGCGCTAGTGGTTCACCAGGAGCGGCTTGCGAGTCAGATTGATAGCGCATGGCGTCTGGATTGGCGATATATGACGCGTTCGCCACATAAAGGAGGAGTTGTTACATCGCGGCAACGGAATGGTTAATTAATGCAGAAAGACTCAGTCCCTCATTGCGCTGCCGTGCTGGCAGATTTCCAGGTGAATCAATTATTGCAATAATGTCACAGAAGAGCCACCCAAAGGTCATGAGCTTCCGCAAGAATGCGGCTGGCGTGAGAGCCCTATGAATTCTCCTCTCTACTTATCAAGATTTGAAACAACCGTTCTTAGCGGCGCCGAATGGCCGCTAGGGTCTTCGGATTGGATGATCTTGCAATTGTTTGAGGGCAACGCGTATGCGCTTATTGGGGGAATAAGCAGAGAACTCCCGCCAGGCGGGATTATTGTTTGCCCGCCAAAACCAAAAGTGACGATGCTGGCGAGCGTGTTGGGAGATGCCATGTTTCGCGCATTTGTCATCAATATTAGCTTACTTTCAGGTTTTGTGACGGCATGGGAGAGGAGATGCCTGGAAAATGAGGTCGCGCGGCTCTGTGAGCCGTTTCTCGTTTGGCCCGTGGAGCACCCGCTGGCAAAGCGAGCGTCCAATTTGTTCTCGAAAGAGGACCCCATGACGCTATCGGATCGCTTGGCGTTTGCCCAAGTATTCGGGGAACTGCTGGCTTTTCCGCTCATTTCAGCGCTAGGGGAAAACAAGAAGACTGGAACAGACCAGGAAAATGCCAAGGAACGTTTGCGGGATCTTATGGGCCAAGTGCCTGAATCTGAGCTGGCGGATTTTTCACTTGGGCAAATCGCCCGCCTGCTTCAATGCGGTGAACGGCATGCGAGCCGGCTGTTTCAAGAAATGTTCGGCACTCGCTTCCTTGTCTATGTTTCAGAATTGAGACTCAAGAAAGCGTGCGATCTATTGCTTGAATGCCGGCTCAAAATTGTCGATGTCGCCCTCCAAAGCAAACACGGGTCGGTGGCCCATTTTAACTACGCTTTCAAGAAGCGCTTTGGTTTGAGCCCAACCGCGTGGCGCGAATTTAATAGAACGGCCAAAACTCGCCTACCCTGTCCAAACCCGCCACAAGGGAGGGCGGTCAATCCCGGCAACAGAACGGCCCTCTCTGGCGCCATGCAAGCGGCCCAGGCGGTGATGCATGCCAATCAGGGAGCGAGCGATCATGGGAAGGGAAATGACAATCGCTGGCAGGAACCAGGACCGCCGGAATGGCAACGCTTCGCTAGCGGGATGCCGGTGGCTGCGCCTTAGAAAAAACACTTCTGAGCATACATTATGGTAAGTCATCGTTCCCTCGGCCTCCGCGCGCTGGTGTCATTTTGGCAACTGGTTGGGGTCACCTTGAGCTTCTGGGGGTGGCTGGTGATCTGGCAAAGCGACATGTTTGAGAGTGACGTGATTTTTAAGAGGTACCTGGTATATAATGAGTTTTTGCTTGTCGGCATCTTGTTCGGCCTCGGCAACTCACGCGAACCGCAGGGATCGGATCACAGTTGGGTGGTAGCCAACCGCCGCAGCCTTCGCCAGACATTTTTCGGGCTATTCTGCGTCTTTCTGCTTTCGTTTATGGCGCAGGATCATCTGGCCTCGCGGTCGTTCTTTCTGAGTTACACGCCGTTCTTCTACCTGACGCTGCTTTGTTCCAACTACCTGCTGCCCAAGTCGCTGAGTAAATGGTCCTTCTCCGGTGAACGCGAGGAGCGCGTCGCTCTGGCAGGGACGGCGGAACAAGCCCATCGGTTAAACTCATGGCTGAAGAACAAAAGCTTGGTTGGGTTTCGCACGATGGGTTTGGTCTATCCCGACCTGGCCGCCGCGGCGAATTCCCCTTTCCCGCCACTCGGCAGCTTGGATAAGATTGGCCAAATACTGGCAGAGCACGCCATTACCCAATTAATTGTTCTGGAACTTTCGATCGGCAGCCAGCGCCTGCGGCAAGTGACGCAATTGTGCGAGGAGACTGGAGTCAGACTGTTGGTGTTGCATGACCTTGACCACTACTTCAACCATACGACCACCACGTTCGAGGACGATGGCGTGCGTTTCATCGGCTTGCGAGATGAGCCCTTGGAGAGTCCGTTGAACCGGTTTTTTAAGCGGATGCTGGATTTGGCCGTCGCCGTGCCGGTGGTGGTTTTGATTCTGCCGTTTACAACTCTCCTGGTTTGGGTGCTGCACCGATTGCAATCGCCTGGGCCAGTCTTTTTCGAGCAGATACGGGTCGGAATGCGAGGGCGGCCTTTCGCGATTTACAAATACCGGACGATGCACCTCAACGGGGCGAATGAGGCCCAGCAAGCTACCAAAACCGACCCTCGCATTTTTCCAGCCGGGGCTTGGATGCGGAGATTAAGCATCGACGAGTTGCCGCAGTTTTTCAATGTGCTCTTGGGCAATATGAGCGTGGTGGGTCCCCGCCCGCATTTGCCCAAACACGAGGAAATCTTTGTGCAAGCGATGAAGAGGTATTTGATTCGCAAGTTCATTCACCCGGGAATTACTGGTTGGGCCCAGGTTAACGGGTTCCGCGGAGAAGTCCATAGTTCCGCTGATATTGAGCAGAGAGTGGAGGCTGATATTTATTATCTGGAGAACTGGTCATTCAGTCTTGATTGCCTGGTGATTCTAAAAACGATTAAAAACTGTGTCTTTCCTCCGCGGACCGCCTATTAGGCAATGAACATATTTGATAGAATGAGAATTTCCTTGGCGATCGGCGCCGAGGGTATGAATGAGGCAGAAGCAAGTTCGCGTAATTGTGACAAACGTGCCATCGAATCGTCATGGAGACCTACTAGTGTGGGTGCCCCATGCGGGAGATCGCCGATCCAAGGTTGCAGCAACCCCGGACCTGAGGCGAGAGAACACCACGGCTGAGCCGAGGGTTCTGCCGATGGTGGGAAAAATATTGGAGAGCGAGATGGTCATCCATCCAAATTGGACGGAAAGACCTCAATGGCGGCAGCATGCCCGCACGTTACCGTGACTGAAAAGACAATCATTCTGCCCGAAAGCCAGAGCAACGGCCATGAGGCGAATTATCGCCTGACGCTCATGGCTCCAAAGAGGCGTTACCTGAGCTATTTGCGGGAGCGCTGGTGGGCGACCCTGATCTGCGTGACGCTGGCGGTGGCGGGAACCCTGGCGTTCGAAACGCTTCGCAAAGAGGGCTTTGTGTCTTATGCGCAGCTTTACCTCAACGGCGTTACCCAAGTGAATAACCTGGCCAGCTTGTTTAGTGAGGAGTCGTTGACCTATTTTGGCACTCAGATCGAGTTCCTAAAGAGTTCCCGGTTGCAAGCAGAAGCGATGGAAAAGGCTGGCATCGTTGTCAAACCGGGGGAAAAAAGCCCCGTAAAATTGGACGTGGTTCAGCCGTTGAAAACCTCAATCCTCCAATTGCAAGCAAACGGACCTCCAGAAAAGGTTCAAGCTTACCTCCAAGCCCTCGTGGAAGGCTACCGGGCCTACAAGAAGGAAATCCGCGACGTGACTACGGCCGATGTTGTTCTTTCTTTGACTGAGGAACTGGCCAAGCGTGAAACATTGCTGCGGGAGGAGCAGGAAAAATGGGCGGCCTTTCAAAAAACCAACAACGTCGCGGTGCTGGAAGAGGACGCGAAGAGCGCGGGGACTTATCTCAATGAGCTGACGCTTCGATTGGCCAAGCTGAAACTGGATCAGCGATTGTTGACAAATGGTCTTGTCCTCGCCTCGGGCCCAGGCAGCGTCTTCGCATCCCAGGTTCAAGACGCTGAGGCTAAATCCTCCAATCCTGCCTTGATCGAAAGCCAAATGAGGCTGGAGCGCGCACGACTGGACTTGGTCACGGCGATGGTTGATAAAGACAATCCGGCCGCGGGCATGAAGCGTGAGTACGACCGGGATGTCGCGCGAAAGGAAAACACGGTAAAAATGCTGGAGAAGGAGTATCTCACGGAAAAAGCGGCCATGATCCGAGAACTGGAAACGCAAATCACCGCCCTGGGCGAAGCGATTCCACCTCAGGAGAGCCATTTACTCAGCCTTAACGAACGCTTATCCGAAGGCCAGCGCCTCAAGGACAATGTGGCTCGTCAACAGGCAAATTATGACCATTTGTTGGCGACGCTGCAAAACGTGGATTTGAGCAAGACAGTGCAACAGGAACGGCTGTCGATCCTGCTACCCGCCACTGCGGCCCAACCTGAAAAACGTTATTTGCCGCTGCGCATAGCGCTTTCTCTTGTTGGCGGCTTGCTTCTAAGCTTGGGCATTGTTTTTGTTTGGTATCTGTTGGATGACCGGTTTGTATCCGTTCGCGACATCAAAGATCAATTTGGGGAAACGGTGTTGGGCTTGGTGCCGGAGATTAAGGTTTCCCGCAAGAAGCCCGAGCGGGCTCTCCTGGCAAGTGCCGACTCCCGGTTTGCCTACCTCGAATCTTACCGGCATTTGCGATCAGCCCTATTGCTTTCTTCCGTCAAAGAGAACCAGCCGCAAACACTGTTGATCACCAGCGCTTTGCCGGCCGAAGGCAAAACGACCGTGGCGGTTAATTTGGCTCGTTTGCTGGCACAAGTTGGCCTTCGTGTTGTCTTGGTGGATGCGGACGCGCACGGCGGCGGAATGAACCGGCTGCTGCCGGGCAATGATCAGTTGGGCGTGTCGGACTATTTGCGGGGCAGCCTGAAGGCCGAGGCGATCATTCACTCGACCGAGGTTGACGGGCTGGCCTATGTTCCGAGGGGGACGGACCAGGAACATTCCGAGGGGCTCTTCGTCGGAACGAAACTGCGGGACCTGATTCGAGAACTCCGCCAAAACAGGGATTTCGTGATGATTGATGCCGCGCCCATCCTGGCGTCCGACAACGCCGCGATGCTGGTTCCTCACGCGGACGTGGTGGTCGTGGTCACGCGGCCCTTCTATACGCGATCGCGGATGGTGCGGCAAGCATTGGACATGCTCTATCAAAGGCAGGCCAAGCAGGTGAACATTGTCCTCAATCGCGCGCGGAGCGACGATCTCGCGGGACATTATGCGAAGAACGGCTTGACGAGGTCGGCCAAGAATGGAAAAGCAAAGAATCACTAGTGGATTATTATTGACGTGTGCCTGTGACCCTTGTCCACTATCAAAAGGCTGATTTCCCGGAGATTGCCTGGTTGAAACGGCTGCTTCCTGGAATTTCCTTCACGCAAATGGAAGACCTTTCCCAAACCAAGGTGGTTCCAGACTCCGTCGTTATTTGCAAGCGACTCCGCCACTTGCGCCGAGATTTGCTGCAATTGATTTCTGCAACCCCGGGCATCATCTTATTCCACATCAGCGACGAATGGTATCTGGAGCCATTGGCCCATTATCGCTGTTTTGTGCATGTGGTGCGCAACTATTATCGCGCTGATCTGCGCCAGGAAGGAATCACACAAATCCCGATGGGGCCAAGTCGTCAGCAAAACGGCGCGCACGAGACGCGACCGGTCACGGAACGACATTACGTTTGGAGTTTTGTGGGAAACCTTGCTTCGACCCGCCGTTCCCTGGTGCAACATCTCCCGGTCATCGAACCCAATTTTATCCATGTTACAGGCACGCGCGACCAGTCCGCCAGTTGGCTGGATCCAGAAAAATATCTTTGTATCCTCGGTGATTCCATGTTTGTGCCTTGCCCAATGGGAAATGTTAACCTGGAGAGTTTTCGCTTATACGAAGCACTCGACCGCGGGGCCATCCCTGTTGTGGAGCGCCGCCCTTGGCTTGACTATTTTACGCGGTTCTTTGGGCCCCACCCGCTCCTCGCGGTCCAGAATTGGAAGGAAGCTCCGGCAATGATGAGTTCATTCATCTCCGATCCTATGCGGCTGCGCGACAAGCAGATCGAAATTGGCGAATGGTGGCGGCAATTGGAAAAACGTGTCTCATTCCAAGTCACCTCCGCAATTAGCCTTGCGGCCGGGCGGAAAGAGCGAATGACTTTCGGGCCAAAATTTCCCTCCCGCCTAAGAGGATTCTGCGAAATGCTCAAGCACCATAATGGCGCCGCTTTCCGGGCGCGCGGCCGGTTGACAATGCAGCGCCTCCTCGGTCAGCGGGCATCAGAGATTGTCCATCGGAGGCGCAATCTGCTCACCTCTTTGAAGCCTCAAGAATGATGGCCCATTTTGTGCTTAATCATACAGAATCCGGTTAAACGCCGTCATGAAAATAACTCAACATGAGCGCTTTCTTGCCAAGGTCGGCCTTTTCGCAGCCCTTCTTTTCCTCCAGGTGGCCGCGCCTTGCGCGCGGGCTTCCGGCAGCACCAACCACTTTGTTTTCGCCCATTACATGGTGTGTTACGCGGACTATGGCGATGTGCTGCAGGGTTTCATGAACGACATTCAGGACGCCCAGGCGGCGGGAATAGATGGGTTTGCTTTGAATTGTGGGGAATGGAATGGACCGGATTGGTATTACCAGGCGCGTGTGAAGATGATGTACCAGGCTGCCGAGCAATTGGGAACGGGGTTCAAGCTCTTCTTTTCCGTGGACGAGAGCAACACGAATGACATTGTGGCCATGCTTAGTTCCCAGGCCGACGAACCCAATTCATTTTACTATCAAGGCAAGATGGTTGTTTCAACTTCCGGACAGAATAGCGTGGACTGGCCAGGCAGTGTTTTTCAGCCCCTGGCGGATGAAGGAATTGACGTCTTTTTTGTGCCCTATTTCCTGGTCCAGGCCGGGGTGCCGGTGAGTTATAATTCAGTGAGTAATTTGCTGGCCCAGGATAGCTATCTGGATGGCCTGTATTATTTCGCGGCTGGCTTGGTTTCAGTCATTACGAACCGCAATATGTCTTACGGGCAGGCGTGTAAAGGCGCCGGGAAGCTCTTTATGGGCGGCTACTCGCCAAGCTATTGGGGCTGTGCGCAGCCCACCGCAGGCCGGCAATACTTTGAAACCCAGGGAGGCGAGGGCACGATAGCCGAGTGGATGTGGATCATCACGAATCAACCGGACTGGGTTGAAATCAGCACTTGGAACGATTTTAACGAAAGCACTTACAGTTTAGCCGTGACGAATCCGGTTCAATATGAATCAGAACTGTTAACCCCGTGCCGTTATTCGCATGACGGTTATTTGGAACTTTCTAAACACTATATTTCCTGGTATAAAACGGCCCAGGAGCCGCCGATTACTAACGATGCGCTGTTCTATTTTTACCGAACACACTCGACCAATTTAGTGGCTCTCAACACGAATGAGATTCCTGTAACGGCCTTCAACGGTGACGTGCAGGACGTGATCTACAACACGCTTTTCTTGACGGCCCCCGCGCAACTGACGATCGCCTCCGGAACGAACTTGTTCACCAATGCCCTTGCCGCCGGCCTGCAGCAACTGCGGACGCCCTTTTCACCTGGACCGCAGATATTCACTCTCACGCGGAACGGGACCACTGTGCTTACCGTCCAAGGTCCGCCGGTCCTGTCCCAAATCCAGGTTTATGATTATTTTCCAGCTTCCGGCTATGCTTACGGAGCAATCCCGCCGCCAGGCCTCCACGTAGTACGTACGAATCAATAGGAGTCGGGCCACGCGCTGGATTTGGTTTCCAGCCGCAAACTATAATGACTGAGCGAATTGGTATTTGGATCGCGGCTGCATCCCCCAGGATCCTGCATCCGTTGTGGCTGCGGATGCTCTCTTCGTCAGTGGGTTCACGTCTGGCGCGCGGAACTTTTTGGAGTGTGGCGGGCGCTGTCCTGTCGCGGGCATTGGGGCTGGTGGGTTCGGTTTTGCTGGCTCGCGCCATAGGACGAACGCCTTTCGGAGAGCTGGGGACTATCCAAAGCACGGTTGGCTTGTTCGGAACGTTCGCCGGGTTGGGCTTGGGCATCACCGCCACGAAGTATGTCGCCGAACTGCGCGAAACGGACAAGAACCGTTGCGGCCGGGTAATTGGTCTTACCCTTTCCACCGCGCTGGCAGGGGGAGCGATCGCGGGACTGGGTCTTCTCTTGTTTGGAAAATGGCTGGCCATTCACACCTTGGCGGCGCCCCAGCTCGCGAGTGCCTTGCGGTGGGGATCGCTGTTGGTGCTTTTCTCCACCGTTCAAGGGGCTTACCTGGGCGCGCTTTCGGGGTTTGAAGCCTTCAAGGCAACTGCCTGGGTAAATCTCTCCAGCAGCTTGCTCGGTGTGCCGTTGATTGTTTTGGGCGGGGTGCTGGCCGGAGTCAACGGGTCGGTTTGGGGAATGGTTCTTCAAGCCCTGGCCGCGTGCGTCCTGAGTCATGTGTCGCTGGCAAAAGAAGTCGCGGGGGCTGGGTTGAGACTGTCTTTTGCGGTTGACCTCAGCGAGTGGCTGGTTCTTTGGCGCTTCACCCTCCCCGCGTTCCTTTCGGGCGCGCTGGTGACTCCTGCGGGCTGGTTCGCCCGTATGCTGCTTGTGAACCAACCGGGAGGTTACGCGGAAATGGCGACGGTCAGTGCCGCGAATCAATGGATGAATATGATGACCTTTGTCCCTTATATGATGGGCAGCGTGCTGGTCCCCATTTTCGCAAATCTGTACGCCACAGGACGCCAGGAAGAGTTCAAGCGGCTTCTCCGATACAATCTAGCGCTCAACGCGGGTTTGAGTGCCGCCATTGCGCTCCCCATTGTATTGTTTACCCCGTTCATTTTGGGGTTCTACGGCCCTGAATTCCGGGACGGTGTGGCCGTGTTCTGGGTAACGATGCTCACGGGGGTGTTCATCGCAATGAATAATCTGCTGTCCAGAGCCATGCAGTCCGCCGGCCGCGCCTGGACGGATTTGACTTGCAACTCCATGTGGGCAGTGAGTGTTCTGGCCGGAAGTTGGATGTTGATTCGCTCCTACAAAGGACTGGGCTTGGTCGCTGCTCATACCCTGGCAGCTCTTGCGCTCGCCGCCTGGCAGTGGCTTCTGGTTCGAAGACTGCTTGTGAGGGCCTCGCGCAGTTGATAGGCGGTTCGCTTCATGACTTCTTTTAACTGGATCGTCGCCCAAGAGGGTTCGCGGCAAACATACGCCGTGCCGGTTTCATTCCAACGTTTGGGCGCGCTCAAGCTGCTCTATGTGGACATCTGGTGCCGATGGGGCCGTTCGTTGCTCCGTCGCGGCCCGGCCGCTGCGCGCGCCCTGGCGACGCGCTTTAACGTCGAAATACCGCTGGATCGAGTCGTTTCTTTCACTCGGGTCGCGACGCTCTGGCGCGCGGCTCAGAACCTGCGGACGAAAAAACTCTCCCGGACGGAAATGTCGGTCCAGTATTGCAGGTTCGGGCGCTGGTACGCCCTGCAAATGCGCCGTCACTTGCGCCAGGTTGAGATTGACCCGGAGAGAGATTGCTTTTTTGGCTTCAACTCCAACTGCCTTGAAGCCATGGAAACCCTCAAGCAAAGAGGCGTTTTTACGGTCCTGGATCAAGTGGATCCAGGTTTGGTCGAGGAGAACATCGTCTTGGAAGAGGCGGAACGCTGGCCGAGCTGGGAAGGGATACCGGGGCGGATGTCCCAGGATTATTGGGATCGTGTGAAAGCAGAATGGGCCGCCGCCGACTTGGTCCTGGTCAACTCGAATTGGTCGCGTGAGGCCCTGACGCGGCAAGGCGTGCCGTTTGAGAAGATCATCGTGGTCCCGCTGGCCATTGACCTGAGGAAGGAGCACATGCTTAAGGCCATTCATCCCGAGGGGCCTTTGAAAGTGCTGTGGCTGGGCAGCGTGATCTTGCGCAAAGGCATTCAGTACCTCGTTGAGGCCGCCCGCAAACTGGAACGGCAGAAGGTTGAATTCCTGCTCGCCGGGCCCCTGGGAATTTCCGAGCACGCCGTCCGGTCCTTTCCTGGCAACGTCAAGGTGATCGGAAGGGTGACCCGCGATCAACTGGGTGATTGCTATCGGCAGGCTCACCTGTTTGTGTTGCCGACTCTATCCGACGGCTTCGCCGTCACCCAACTGGAAGCTATGGCACACGGTCTCCCCGTAGTCACGACACCCAATTGCGGCAACGTCGTGACCGAAGGAGTGGACGGCTTCATCGTTCCCGCCCGCGACAGTCAGGCGCTGGCGGATGCAATAGCGCGGCTAGATGCTTGCCGTCCATTGTTGGCCGAAATGTCCCACAACGCGCTTCAGACGGTTAGGAGATTTGACTTGCCCTCCAATGCCAAACTCATCGACGCGCTCGTGTTGGAGCGTCGCCGTGCTTTGGTTGCCGCAGCGCCCTTGTCCCGGTCGCCTGTAGTGGACGTGTTTTGATCACAATGGAAACCCACAGTTTCTTGGAAACCGTCCGGGCTTTTAAGGCCTTTCTTTATCGGCGATGCGCGGGATTGGTTACATGTCAAGTGGAACTTCCAGGCAGACACCCGCTGGCTCTAGATAGCAAGTTTCAAGTCAACAGTCTCCAGGATGTCTTTTTCCACCCCTTTTATTGGCAGCTGTTCCATTGGGTGGATAAGCCACCCGCCTTGGTGGTCGATTTGGGCGCGCATTGCGGTCATTTTAGTATGCTGGCGGATGTTTGTTTCCAGCTTCGATTCAAAGGAACGCAGCCAGAGTATTTGTTGGTGGAGCCTAACCCGCAATTGTTGCCTGTGATCAGGCGCAATTTGGCCCGGTCCGGGCTGTGTCCTCACTACGAATTAAAGCACGGCGTCATAGGGAAACGAACTGGAACCACCACGCTCTGGGTCTCGCCCCATAATTTTCTCTCCGCCAGTTTGCAAAAAAACGGTTCAGGACGAGGGGTTTCAGTTGAATACCTGGATTTGGATCAGCTTGTCGGCAATCGGCAGGTTGATTTACTGAAAATCGACATTGAGGAAGCAGAATACGAATTTGCGCGAAACTACCCAAAGCTCTTGCAAGGAGTACAACGTTTAATGATTGAGATTCATGCGGCGCCTGATGCGCAGCAGCAGGAATTGCTCGGAATATTTGAGCAAGCGGGTCTGCACATGGCCTGCAAACCACTAGAGCATGCCGGGTTTCAGTTGGCCATGTTACACCGTGAGGGAGAGGGTATTGCTTGAACCAGCAACCAGATACCGTTTCCGCCAAGACTAAACACAGGGTCATCATTAGTGGAACGATCCTGGGGTTGGGCGGCATACGGACACATTTGATACTGCTTTGTCAGCTTTTGCGGCGACAGGGGATAGAAGTGGTTGTGTATGCCACCGGCGCGAATTGGAGTCTTCAAGAATTAGCAGGACTCGAGGCCTCGGGTGTCAGGTTCCATCTCCCGCCGCCCCTCATCCGGCGCAGACGAAAGCTGGCGGCGGCTTATTCGCGGCTGTCGTGGCCATTGCTCGTGCCCAGCCGGGCAAATTCACTTTACTGCATTGGGGCGGGCCACTCGCATTTCCTGATGCATCGGCTGCGGCCGCCCGGCACGGTGAGCATCAACCATGAAATTGTCATCCCGCCCGGGCCGGATAGCCTGGCCGGACAATGCGCTCGTCAATTGGACGTCTCGGTCGCCAATTCCAGGAAAGTGGCTGGGCGGATGCAGGAGTATTGGCCGCGAAAGCCCATCCGCGTTATTCCTTTTCTCACTTCGGATCACCCGATGCCGGCCCCATCGCGGCAAGGGGTCGGGGAAAAGGGCCCGTTGCGGGTGGTTTTTTTAGGCAGATTGGTGGCCCACAAGCGGCCAGGTCAGCTTGTTCGCCGCTGGCCGGCTTTGAGCGCCCATCCCGCTCTTGCCTCCGCGAGATTGGACGTTTACGGATCAGACGAGGACGGAAAAATGCTCAACGAACTTTGCGCTTTTGTGGCTGAGGCCAAACTCTCCGAAAGTGTCCGCCTTCATGGCAAATACGAATTGAGTTCATTGCCGCGAATTCTGTCAGAGAGCGACCTTGTGGTTTTGCCCAGCATGGACGAAGGCTTGCCTTTGGTCCTGGTTGAAGCGATGTCGCGCGGGGTTCCCTTCGTGGCGACGGCGGCCGGTGGAACCGAAGAATTGGGCGAAAATAACCCTGACGCCATCGTCACGAGCACGAAGTGGGAGGACTTTGAGGGTGGACTTTTGGCCATGGCCGGCAGAATCCGCGCTGGTCAGATTAGCTCCCAACGGATTCATCAGTGGGTGGAAGGACGCTACGGATATGCGGCCGTTTCCCAACAATGGCTCAATTGCCTCTCGAATCCCCAACATTACTTCTGTCTCCATGATTGAACTGGCGCTCTTTGTTCAAGTGGGAATCTGTGAAAGCCAAAATTAAGACGATAATAAAGCAGGTCTGCCCGGACTTTTTATTCCATCCTGTGCTGAGGGTGCGAGCGGGGATACGGAACTGGCGTTTGATCAACGCTCCGGCAGCGAAAGTGTTTGAAGATATCTACCGCAATCGCAGTTGGCCAGGGACATCCGTGTCCGGAATGGGATCGGATTACGAGCAGACCAGGTCGCTGCGCCAGGAACTTCCGAAGCTGCTCCAAACTTATTCGGTTGGCAGCCTGCTGGATGCCCCTTGCGGAGACTTCAGTTGGATGAAACTCGTGGAGCTCGGCAGCCGACCTTATATCGGCGGAGATATCGTCCCCGAGCTGATCGGCCAGAATAATGCCAAATACCGATCCAGCAATCGCCGCTTTTGCGTTTTGGACCTGATGAAGGATTCGCTGCCAGCAGCGGACCTGCTATTGTGCCGCGACTGTCTCATCCATTTGAGTTTTCGCGATGTGCGCCTAGTTTTCAGCAACATAGCCAAATCGGGCATCCCATATGTGCTTACGACAAACTATCCCTTGCTTACGCGCAATACGGACATTCTTACGGGAGGTTTCCGGGCCATCAACCTACAATTGTCTCCATTCCGTCTTCCAAAACCAGTGGATATGATAGCGGAGGACTTGTTTCCCAAACAGAGGAGCGATCCAAATTTCATCAGGGAGCTAGGCCTGTGGCACGGGAGCGATTTTACGCGGTTCATGAAATGAAAGCGAAGACCGAACAGCGAAAAACTGCCCGTGAATCCAATTCATGCAGACTCTAGCGGAACTGGCGGAATTAAGACCGGCATGATTGAACCAGCGCTCTATTTACAAGTGTTGGTCTGGCTAGCGGTCCTCGGCGTGTTTTTTGCCAGCGGGCAAGCATCGATTTTTCACCCGGCAACCAGTTACCTGGGGTTCCATGGACTGGTTTTCGTTCTCCGACCATTGCAGGTGCATTTTATGGGATTTGATTCGGTATGGAACTACATGGTTTTCCGGCCGGATGAGGCGAGTTTTGTCCGCGCCCTGGGCGTGAGTTCGGTGGCACTGATTGCGTTTGTGGGAGTCAGCCTCTATTTTGGACGGGCACAAATCGGGTTCCCTCCCGGACTAGCCCGGGGGCTTTCTCCGTTGCAGCGCCGGGCGTTGATCTGGACGACTCTGATTTTGCTGCCCTACGTGGCTGTCTCCATCGCCACGACGCAAGGGGGAGCGGAAACGTCAGGAGAACGGGCGGAGAACGGGGTGTTTATCCAGACCCATTCCACCGGATGGCTCAATGACGCCCAATTCATGCTGGCCCCATTGCTGTGTGCCTGGCTTTTGGTAACGCGTTTTCACTGGTTCAATTTACCGCCCATTGTGTTGTATGTGGCCTACCGCTCTTGGACAGGCTGGTCGCGGTGGACGATTATCATGTTTTTCCTGATTATCGCCTTTGCGCATTGCTGGCAGCTGCGCCGCCGCTGGTTGCCTCCATGGTCGATCGCCCTTGCCATTCCGATCCTCATGTTGTTCAGTCTGCTGGGACACAACCGGGAGGTGCTCAAAGATTTTTTTACAGGCGAGGAAAACCCAAATGCGATCGCTGACATACGTCCAGGCATGTCGTCCGAGGAAAAGAGAAAGCTGCGCTACGACACCCAGAACTTTGCCAATTTTGATTACCTGTGCTACGTGGTGGGGGTCGTGCCCAAGCGCACCGAGACCTACACCTACGGGCTGCAATACCTTCAACTCTTTACCGAACCCATCCCCCGCATTCTTTGGAAGGGGAAACCGACGGGAGCACCGTTTCAGAGGATTCATTTAGGCGCCTACGGCAACTTTGTGGGCTTGACCGTCAGCTTGGCCGGGGATGGCTGGATTAGTGGTGGTTGGGTTGGGGTGGTGATTCTCATGTCGTTGGGTGGCCTGATTGTTGGAAAATCTCATCGCTGGTTTTGGAATCAGAACAACGAACCCATTGCCACCTTGTTTTATATCTCTGGTTTGGCCATGCTCACGTTATGGTTTCGGGACGGGGGCATCTCGATTTATAAGTTCTTGCTTTGGACCTGGCTGCCTTTTCTCGTTTGGTTGGGACTAATCTGGTTTCTGGGCGGCGCCCGCGTGCCGGCGTACGCCATGACTCTGCGGGCAGGCGACCGGCTGCGCATAGTGCAGGCGAAACCGGGAGGCATAAGAGAATGACAATGACTCCCGAAGCTCAAAAACCGGTTCAGGAGATCTCCGTGACGGCGTTGCTTCAATGCACGAATCTCGGGGGGATGGAGAAGGTGGCGTATTCGCTTTTTGATCAGCTTCAGATGCGTGGATTCAGGGTGAAGATTGCCACAGCAAGGGTATGGGGGCCGGGAATGCCGAGAGTTCTGGCGATTGATCCCGAGGTGAAGGCCTTTGATTACCGGGGCAGATTTGGCTGGCGCAGCTTTCCAGCCTTTCAACGACACGTCAAAACGGTTTGCAAATCCAGTGACAAGGTGTGGGTCATCGGCACCTGCGCCAGCTGTCTGGCAGCCGCCCACCTCACCGGCAAGAGAATACTGATGAGCCACCATTACCATCATTTTGAGAACTGTTTGTCGCGGCTGCGTTGGACCGCTTTCTATCTGGCAACGGGATCGAGGCTGGAGGCTATCACCTATCCCACGGAATTCACGCGAAATGAGGCTTCAAGAATCGCTCCGTGGCTTAAGCCCAGAATGCATGTGGTGCGCAATGGCTTTGATGTCCATTACGTGAATGAGGAAAAAAGGCTGGCGGACAAACGGGCCGCCCGCGCCGAACTGCAGATGCCCCAAGACGCGTTTCTCATCGGCAATGGGGGATGGCTCATCCCGCGCAAACGGTTCGATGTCTTTTTGAGGACCGCTCAACAGGTGTCTCTCCAGCTTCCCCATGCCAGGTTCTATATCTGTGGTGGCGGTCCGGAGGAGAACAGTCTGCGAACCCTCGCGCTGGAGTTGGGGATCGCGGACAAAGTGCATTTTCAGGGGTGGATTCAGAACATGGATCCCTATTATCGCGCTTGGGACGCCCAGTTATTCAATACGGATTTTGATGCGCTCGGCTGCACGCCGCTGGAAGCGGCAAGTCACGGCTGCCTTTGTGTTGCCTCTTGCCATTACGGGGGACTTTCCGAATTTATCAAAGACGGCCAGACAGGCTTTCTTCTGAACCAGCATGATCCGGAAAAACTGGCCAAGTTCCTCGTCAAGCTGGCGCGGGACGAGGAACTGGCCTTGAAAATCAGGCGACTGGCGGTGGTGGTGCTGGCTCAGGAATTCAGCAACGAAAAGGCGCTTGGCTTCTATGAAAAAAAATTTCGGGCAGGCCGCGTCTGATACCCGGGGCAAAGAAAAATCCAAGCTTGCTCGAAAGGAAAACCGTTTCGCGCTAAAATTAATCCGGCCCACGACAACAATTTTATATGAGTACTCAATGTCAAGCATCAGAACATTACCAGGCGGAACGAGGCAAGGTCTATTTCGCCGCCCAGAACCGCTTTGCAGCCCTGGGCGCGAAACTGGATGTGCGGAAGTTTGCCTCGCTGGTGCAACCAACTGATCGCGTTCTAGATTTTGGATGTGCTGGCGGCTGGCTTTTGCGGGAACTTGTTTGCCGGGAAAAAGTGGGCATTGAGATAAATGAACAAGCGCATCCGATTTGCAAGGCCAATCAAGTCAAAGTCTATAAATTTATCTCCGAGGTCGTCGAACGCGATTTTGATGTGATCATTTCGCACCACTGCCTCGAACATGTTCCGAATCCGATCGAAGCGCTTTGCGGCTTGCGCGATTTATTGTCCCCGAATGGAAAACTTGTCATCGCTGTTCCCATAGATGATTGGCGCGCACAAACGGACCATACAGCAGCAGATCCTGATCATCACTTACATACCTGGACTCCCAGGTTGATGACGAATACATTGGTTGGTGCGGGGTTCACGCCGCTTAAGATCAAGATAATCACCCACTCGTGGTTTCGTGGCTGGCCATCTGTATATGGCAAAATTCCGCAAACGATCTTCGACCTTTTATGCTGGATGCATAGCGTGATCCGCAAGCGCCGGCAACTATTCGTGTATGCAAAAAAGGCCTGACGTGCGGACGGTGGCAGGCAGAATTCCAGAGACCGGAAAGGTTCTTTCATGGCGAAGCCCGGCCAGCATCTGGTTGTAGTCTGTTAATTCGTTTTTTCTGTAAGATTCAAGCTGGAACAGAATGGCACGCCTGATCATCGTCTGGGGATCGTGGAGCCCCTATCACTGCAAGCGGTTTGAAGCTTTTCGCGATCATGCTACGCGGCAGGGACACCACGCAACGGGAGTATCGCTCTTTTCTGGAAGCAGCGATTACCAATGGGAAACCAATGCTTTGCCAGAGGGGGTAGTTCATATTGACTTGGGCAAGGACGAGACAAGATTCCCATTCAGCAGAATCAATCGCTTGCTCTTGATCCCTCGGAGATTGAAAACCGATGTGGCGTTGCTGCCGTCTTATGACCACTGGTCTTTGGCTCTGAACACCGCCGTCCGAATGTTTGGAGGGCGAGTCGTGATGATGAATGACACCCATGCTGGCACGGCCCGGGCGCAGGGATTAAAGGCGGCCTTTAAGAGGCAGGTGGTAGCAAAGTTCCACGCCGGGTTTGTGGCCGGTGAACCGCAACGGCGTTACTTCACTTCCCTGGGATTGTCCTCCGACAAAATATTCACCGGATACGATGCGGTTGACAATGACCTTTTCGCCAGACGGGCCGGCGAAATCAGAGGACGCCTGGAGCAAATCAGAAATCAGTATGAATTGCCGGACCATTACTTTCTCAGCCTTGGCCGCTTTGTCGCCAAGAAAAATCTCGGCACTCTGCTGCGCGCTTACGGCCATTTTCTGTGTCTGAACCCGGCAAGCCAGACTCACCTCGTGGTGGTTGGTTCCGGCGAAGGGGAGGAGGGATTGCGCAAAGTGTGCCAGGAACTGGGGTTGGTTGTGTACGAAAAGGCGGAGGCCGGAAAGCGGGCGGCTGGAAACGGGTCCGCGCCCCACCATGAATTGCCGCCTGGAGTTCATTTCTATGGTTTCCGGCAGATTGAGGAAAACCCGGTATTCTATGCGTTGGCAGACGCATTCGTCTTGCCAAGCCTGTGGGAGGAGTGGGGATTGGTCGTGAATGAAGCGATGGCTTCCGGTTTGCCCGTGGTCGTGAGTGAAACCGCCGGTTGTGCGGAGGATTTATTGGAACCCGGCTGGCCGGCGGTGGACGCAGTCACCCGTCAGGAATTGCGGGGCGTGGCAAGCAGCGTTCGCCAGAATGGGTTTGTCTTTGATCCGAATTCCGCCGATGCCCTCGCCGAAGTTCTGCTGGCATTGGAAAGGAGTCTGCCGCTCCGGCAGGCCATGGGGCGAGCCAGCCAGCGCATTGTGGACGGTTTTTCTTGCGAGAACTTCGCCCAAAACGCTCTGCGAGCGGCCCTCGTCGCGCTCGGCGAAGTAGCCGCGACGGCCGACGCCGCCAGTCAGCCCTTAAAACAAACGGCGACAGAATATTGACCCCAAATCTTTGCCTATCACAGCCGTGGCACTTTTTTCAGGAAAGGCTGCCGAACCGTTTCCGTTCTTGTGTGATCGCCCCCATGAAACACTTGCATTTTACTCAATCGATTGAGCCGCTCCAGGGCGGAGGACTGGGCTCGAGCACGACCGCTTTGCACCGGCAGATGTTGTCCAGCGGCCTGAGTTCTGCGCTTTGCGCGACGCGCGCCGTCCAAACGGGCCGCTCGCTTCCAGGTGTTTTAGAATTTCCACGTCTCAAACCGGATTTCGCCTACTACTCTCCCGCGTTGCAACGGCAAGCCCCGCAACTGGTTAATAATTGCGACGTGTTGCATGGCCACGGTTTGTATGTGGGAACCAATTTCATCTTTGGCCGCGAAGCACGGCGGCAAGGCAAGCCGTTGGTCTATCATGTTCATGGTTTTTTCGAGCCGTATATCCTGCAGCGCTCGCGTTGGAAGAAGCAGTTGGTCCATTGGCTCTTTGAGGACGAGAATTTCCGGCGCATTCGTCTCTGGCGCGCGTTGACAGATAAAGAAGCCGGCCAAATACGCTCGCGCGGAATCAAGGCGCCGATCGTGGTGGTCCCGAATGGGTTGAATGCGGACGATTACCGTCAGCCTGGCGTCAGGGCAGAGGCGATCGCCACACCGCTGATTCCAGAACTTAAAAAGAGCAGCCGCCGAGTCTTGTTTTTAAGCCGGATTCACCCGAAGAAAGGTCTTGATCTCCTTTTCCCGGCTTGGTCTCGCGTGCGGCCAAAGACCCTGTCTTGGGAGCTGGTGATCGCCGGGCCGGATGAAGGCGGCTACCTCAAGGAAATGCGCGAGCTGGCGGCTTCGTTGAAGCTGGAAAGCCAGGTTCAATTTACCGGAGAAATGACCGGCGCCGCCAAAAAGGCGTTGCTCAGTTCCGCGGACGTCTTCGTTCTGCCCTCTTATTCGGAAGGCTTCTCCATGAGCTTGCTGGAAGCTTTGGCGTGCGGCGTTCCGGTGGCCGCCACCCGTGCCTGCAACTTTCCCGAGATCTCCCACGCTGAGGCCGGGTGGGAATGTGAAACAACCGTGGAATCGCTGGCAGCGGCGTTGCTCCTGGCGATGGAGAGTTCGGATTTGGAACGGCGTCAGCGGGGTGAAAATGGCCGTGAATTGGTCGAAAAGTATTACGCCTGGCCGCGCATCGTAGAGACATTGGCCCAAGCCTGTGCCGCCCATTGTTAATTGAAATGATAAGGAGTATGTTTATGACTCGTGTTCGTCTTGATCTGTTTGACCCAAAGGAGGGTCTCGACCGTGGCCGTTCGAAGCCTGTTGAGGCCGTTTGGTACGCGATAAAGTGCATTTTCTTTTTGACTCCGTTGCCGTTTCCATCTGCCCTCAAACGCATCCTGCTCCGCTGGTTCGGTGCGCGCATCGGTCGCGGAGTGGTAATCAAGCCGCGCGTGAACATTCATTTGCCTTGGAAGCTGTCTGTCGGTGACCACGCCTGGATCGGTGAGGAGGTGTTCATTCTCAATTTTGAGCCGGTGACTATCGGTGCGCATTGTTGCATCTCCCAGCGTGTTTTTCTCTGCACGGGCGACCATGACTATCGTGAATCGAACATGCCCTTTCGAAACCGGCCGATCGTGGTCGCGGATGGGGCTTGGGTGGGGGCGCAAAGCTTTGTCGCCCCGGGAGTCACGATCGGCAACGAAGCGGTGATTGCGGCGGGAAGCGTGGTCACCCACGATCAGCCTGCTTTCATGCTTTGCACAGGCAACCCCAGTGTGCCCGTCAAGAGACGTTGGCGGCAGTCTGCGCCGGAAAGAAAAGTGGCGCGGGCCACTCGCGGAGCGCGGCAGCCCGAAGCTCAAGTAATCGGATGATGGCGATGCTGAATCCAGAAAAGTCCTTTGCCGTTCCACCACTTGCCGAACGCGACTATCGCCGCATCCTCGGCGTTCGATTCTTTGTTGGTGACGCGCCGGAAGCTGTGGAACTCGGCGCCCGCGGTGGCTTGGTGATTTTTCCAGCCGCGCCGGCCCTGCTGGAATTGGGACGCGACCGCGCCTACCGCCAGGCATTAACGGAAGCGGACCTGGTGATTACTGACAGCGGCTTTTTGGTTCTGCTGTGGAATTTGATGATGCGGGACCGTATCCAGCGAGTTTCAGGCTTGGAGTATCTCGAACTTCTGCTCAGGCGGCCAGAGTTTCTCCAGCCGGGCGTCGCGCTCTTGGTGATGCCTTCGCAGATTTCGCTCGAACATGGTCTCCGCTGGCTGACGGGGCAAGGTTATGCGATCCGGCGGGAAGATTGCTATGTGGCTCCTCACTACGGGAGCGGTGCCATTGCCGACGATGTGCTGCTCAAGCTGGTTGACGAACGCCGTCCGCGCCACGTGATTATCGGCCTGGGTGGAGGCGTGCAAGAAAAGCTGGGCTTAGAACTAAAAAGACGCTCCGAGATTTGCCCGGCCATCCACTGTATCGGAGCGGCCATCGGTTTTCTTAGCGGGGATCAGGTGCGAATTCCAGGTTGGGCGGACCAATGGATCCTGGGATGGCTCTTTCGTTGTGCGTCAAATCCCAGCCGGTTTCTGCCACGTTACATGAGAGCGTTGCAATTGCCGTTGGTGCTGTGGCAATATCGGGATCGGATGCCGGAACTCTGCCCTGTAAACCCAAGCCGCGTCAAATAAAGAGATTACCCAAAGTGTCTGACCAGCCGCAAAACGTTTCGTTATCGCGTTCTCCCTCCTACCCGGGCGTGCCGCTGCTGCACGATCTGCTGTCGTGGAAGCGGATTGGGGCGGGCCCAGCTCTGGTTTTGCTCGCGCTGGGCGCTTGCTGGTTCATATTCTTCGACGAATTGCGGGCGGAGTGGCAGGTCAACGCGCAATACAGCTATGGTTATCTGGTGCCCCTGCTGACGGCCGTCCTCGTCTGGTGCCGTTGGCCTGACCGTCCGATGGCCGCTCGGAACGGTCACGCGACGGCGGTCGGCTTTATTAGCGGAGGGCTCCTGTTGTTTGTGCTGCCGTTCCGGCTGGCTGTGGAGGCCAATCCTGAGTGGCGCCTGATTTACTGGCTGCATGGTTTTCAGGTACTGGGACTCAGCTTTTGCCTTCTCTATTGGCTAGGCGGCTGGCCCTGGGTTCGGTTCTTCTCGCCGCCGCTCGCCTTCGCGCTGATCGCCGTTCCATGGCCGATGGAGTTGGAACAAATGGTCATCCAAGGATTGATGCGGTTCGTCGCCGGCTTGACTGTCGATGTGGCTGACTGGATCGGCATCCCCGCGCTCCAGGATGGCAATTTAGTTAAAATTGGCGCCGGCGTTGTCGGCATTGATGAAGCCTGCAGCGGTGTGCGTTCTCTGCAATCGGCGCTCATGCTCTCGCTCTTCCTCGGGGAAATGTACCGGTTTGGGCTATTCAAGCGCCTCTGTCTGCTCGGAGGTTCACTGCTCTTTGTGCTCGTGGCCAATCTCTCGCGGACGACTTTTTTGGTCTGGGCGGCGGCTCATCGAGGCTTTAGGCAAATGGAAGCCTGGCATGACGCCGCCGGCCTTCTGATTATGGTCATCGTCCTTCCCAGCCTGATCGGGTTTGCCTATTTGATCAGGTCGCGTGAGGCGCAACCCAGCCGGGGAAGCGCGGCGCCATCGTTCTTCTTTCCGCCAATCTCGTTCTGGGCCGGGTTGAGTGTGATCGGCTGGCTTGGGGGGACGGAAGCGGCCACGGAGACATGGTATCGCTCGCATGAAAGTCATCTGATTCCCAATCCCCGATGGACCGTCCATTGGCCCGAGGACAGCAGTGGCTTCAAGAAAGGGAAAGTGCCCGAGAATTCCTTGGCGATTTTGCGTTGTTCTCACAGCGAATCTGCTTCCTGGCAGGACGAAGAGGGCAATCGATGGAGCGCTTTCTTCCTGCGGTGGGAACCCGGCAGAAACTCCCGCCAGCTTGCCAATGGTCATCGCCCGGAAATCTGCTTCCCCGCGGCTGGAGCGCGACTCGTCGATGATTTGGGGCAGGTCAGCATGCAGGCGAATGGGATTGGTTTGTCCTTCCGGCACGAGACCTTTGAGAGCGAAGGCCTCCTTTCGCATGTGTTTTACACGCTATGGTCCGACTACCGCGGCTTCGGCGACAAACCCCCGCTGGAGAGCGGAGCGCAAGCCGGTCGCTTGCGCTCCGTCCTGTCAGGTGAACGCAACCTTGGTCAGCAGGTCCTCGAAATTGTGGTGCGTGGACCCGATGCCAGTGATGATGCCACAGCCCTCCTGAAGAAGCAGTTCCCCTTTTTGATCCGGCCCTGGCTTGGCCATCCCGGCAAATGAGCGTTTTTTGCCTCGTCAGCATGAGCCGGCAAATTGCAACCAGCGAAAGATCAAAGGCTCCTCGCCTCAACGATTGATGAACTTGGCCATCCCGGTAATTCTTTCACTATTGGTTGTATCAGAGGCGGCGCAAGCCCAATTCAGTTACACAACGAACAGCGGTGCGATTACGATTATTGGCTACTCCGGGCTCGGCGGGGTCGTCACCATTCCTGGCACGATTAATGGCTTTCCTGTTGCCGCCATCGGGCAATCGGCGTTCTCTTATTCCTCCAGCTTGGCCAGCATCACGATTCCCGGCACTGTGACCAGCATCGGAGATGGGGCGTTCACTCTGTGCTCAGGCCTGACCAACGCCACGCTCAGCAACGGCGTCGCCAGCATCGGAAACTTCGCCTTTGCCCGTTGTGCGAGCTTAACCAACATTACCATTCCCCCCAGCGTCACCAACTTCGGAGATGCTCCGTTCGCCGGCTGCTCCAGCCTGGCTTCAATCACGGTAGAGGCCGCAAACGCGTTTTATAGCAGTACTAACAACGCGTTGTTCGATAAGAACCTGACAATGCTTGTCGAATATCCGGGTGGACTGGGAGGGAGCTACACCATTCCAGGCGGCGTGACCAACATTGCCGATTATGCCTTCGCCTTCGGCGCCAGCCTGACTGGCGTCACGATTCCCAGCAGCGTCGTCAACCTTGGGAATTTCGCCTTTTACGCGACCGGCTTGGCCACTCTCACTATTCCCTCCGGCGTTGCGAGCATTGGGCAAGAGGCCTTTCAGCAATGCTACAACCTGGCGACGATTACGGTGGTCGCGCAAAATCCCACTTTTAGCAGTCGGGGTGGAGTTTTGTTTGACAAAGATCAAGCGACCCTCGTGAGTTTTCCTGGCGGCATCGCGGGAGGTTACAGCATTCCCGGTAGCGTCCGTCACATCGGCGACTATGGGTTTGCCTTTTGTTCCAACCTCTCCGGGGTCGCGATTCCCAGCAGCGTCACAAGCCTTGGAGACTCAGCTTTCTTCGGGTGTGGCCTGACGAATGTGCTTATTCCTGGCAGCGTGACCAATGCCGGGTCGGAGGCGTTCGAGGCCTGTTTTAGCCTGACTAATGTGACGCTTGGCGCCGGCGCCACCAGTATCGGAGACAGCGCTTTCTTTCTCTGCACCAATCTGGCCAGCGTTACGATCCCCGGCAGCGTCACCCATTTTGGAGATTATGCGTTTGATGGCTGTTCCAGCCTGGCCATTGTCTCTTTAGGCAGTGGCGTCAGCAGCATTGGCGCCGGGGCATTTGAAAACTGCTACGGCCTGGCCAGCGTCACGATCCCAGCCAGCGTCACGAGTATCGGCGCCAGCGCCTTCAGCGGTTGCGACAGCCTTGGGAGTGTTTATTGTCCAGGAAACGCCCCCGCGGTTGGCTTGGGTGCGTTCAGTTCCGACTATAACGCCACGATCTATTATATGTATGGCGCAGACGGGTGGAGTTCCACCCTTGGCGATGTCCCGGCCGAGCTTTGGAGCCCAATGATCCAAACCAGCGCCGCCGGCTTTGGGGTGCGCGCCAATCAATTCGGATTCGATATCAACGGCCCTGCGAATTCTGTCGTCGTCGTCGTCGCATGCACCAATCTGGAGGATCCTGTCTGGCTGCCACTCCAGACCGTGACACTCGCCACGGGTTTGTTCCACTTCACCGACCTGCTATCGACAAACCGGAACGTCCGATTCTACAAGCTCGCTATGCCGTAAGGCTGATGTGGATCGCTTCAGTCCCACACTATCCTTCTCCACTGACCCGCACATGCGGGCTTCTAAAACCATGAAGTTTCAAAACGAAGTCAATAAATTTGCTTTTCAGCGTTTCATGCAACGGCTAGGATTTCGCGTTGATTCGGCCAAACATGGGGCGTTCTCCTACGATGCAAGAAACTATCCAAAGGCAACAGCTGGTGAAAGGGCGGTTATTTTTGACGTAGGAGCTAATATCGGCCAATCCGCGCTGTGGTACGCAAGAAGCTTTCCCGAAGCGGTGATTTTTGCGTTTGAACCTTTTCAGCTTATCTACGAGGAACTCGTGCGCAGTGTCAGACGCAACGATCAAATCCATTGTGAGCACATGGCTTTGATGGATCGGACGGGGGAAATCCGTGCGCCGTCTATTTCGAATCCACTACACCAGTCCGGCAAAGTTATATCATCAACCGTTGGCGAGTCTTTCGAGTGCGTTACGGTCCAAACGGTGGATTCTTTCGCAAAAGAACGGGAGATCGAGCATATTCACATTCTCAAGACAGATACAGAGGGATTCGATTTGCAGGTGCTATCTGGGGCTTCGCGGATGCTCGAGCGGAGGAAAATCAGTTGCATTTTGACGGAGGCAACATTGTTCGAGGACGATGGCGATCACACCAGTCTTTCTAAGCTCAAAACAGTATTGCATGGGTATTCATTTTACCTACACGGCTTTTACGATTTACACTACGGGGCTCATGACGGCAGGCTTGAGTATTTCAACGCTCTCTTCCGACTCAGGAATGGATGAGGCCTGTCCAGAAAATGCAGAGCGCATGAACCGTATCGCACTGCCCTAGCCAGTCTCCAATCGTTCTGGCGAACATTAATTTGCAGCCCGTAAACGCATCATGGAAGCTGGAACTTCCATATCCATACAGGGAGGCGTTAATCTCGAAGTTCCGTTGATGAAGCGGTGCTCCGGCAAAACGAGCTATGCACCATGGCCTGCTCGGATTTACAGACCACAGGTGAGGAAGACGGGAATCGGGGGCTTTCTTTTCACGGTTTGCGAACCGCGGCGGCTCTGATATCTGATCTAATCCCCGGCGAATGGCTCGGTGCCGGATAGCCCGTCCTCTAGGCGGTTCGGGCCAGGCCTGAGCGAACCAAATCAGGGTGACATACAGCAGACTGCTAACCTGTTGTCAACAGAAATGCGGATTCCCCAAGGAGTCCGCCTTTTTCTTGGACGATTGTTGAGGGGCTTTGTTAGTGCCTGATTGCCCAGGCTATTCTCTGACCGAGTTTACGACGAAGCGAAACGGCCAACAGGCCAATCCCAGCCAATGCGCCATAAGCGCCTGGTTCGGGGACGGCTGATACTACTGTGACTTCTGCAAAATTCCAAGGTTGATTGAGGGGGGTATTCGGAAATATACCCTGAACAATAGTAGCATTGTCATTTATGCCTTGAATGAAGCCGGATGATGCGTCATAGGCAAAAACAACATTTGCCGCATCTTGTATATTACCGCCCGCGGCCACTACGGCATTGTAATAAGCCGTGTCAAAGGTGCCTGCAGTAGCATAATGATTTATTAGGCCGGTATAAAAAGGGGTCTGTGATTGCAAAGCACTTACGAGGGAGCTCGGGAAAGCAGTGCCGGGTGTGTCGAAACTTACCGTTGTCACGGCATATTCCGTACCATTGACAGTGATGTCGATGGCGGCGTTGGAGGATAGGGAGCATCCAAAGGCGCCACAAAGGGCTGAGAGAATCAGTTTCTTCATTTGTGTGTCATTCTTGTTCGTTGTTTGTATCCGGTCCAACGGCGAACGCGAACATGTTCCTGCAAATTCTTGCGCGAGCGTCGCTTGGTTGACTGTTGTTTAGTCATCGGCCCTTACTTTGGCAAAGAATGCCTCAGGCGGCTTTACGTTTTAGGACATGATTCGGCGAAATGCGCACACAATCAAAACAACCGGACAGTAATCAATGCTTATGTTTGCAAGAGGCGCAAATAAAGCAAGGTAGTTCGTTTCCGCCCGTGCTTGAGGGCGAAAAGGATTCAGAGACAACAGTTTGGGTTGGACCGTGGAAATGAAAATCTGGCTTCGGCAATTTGGATGAACGCTGACCTGTCAGAGCATTTTGAATCCCTTCGGATTTCGCTGTTCATCGATCCTGGGAATTCACTCTATCGTCACAAACGGCGGCGCAGAATTCTTCGCTGTTGAAGGAAAATAGGCATTTTGCCCGAGCCCTAGCCTAGAAAGGTCGTTCATCAACGACGAGAAGGGACCTGCGGATCTTCAGCGACCAACCCCTCGTTCGGGCCGATCCTGAATAACAAAGTGCGCTCCTCCGCGCTATTGATCACGGCTCCAGCATTGAGTTCCACGACGGTTTGGCGGCCCAGAAAATCCAGCAGGACGGCCACTCGCTCCCGGGTCGGCATCACCCGCGTGACGAGGGCTTCAAAGCCATGAAAGGTCCCTTCGATAATCTTGACGGAGTCCCCCGCGGAAACTTGGGGTGAAATGGAATAGATTTCCGTGCCGCCAACCACTTTTTCCAGCTCTTCAATCGTCCGTTCGGGGATGGTCGGCCACGAACTGCCAAAATGCACGATTCCCCGCACTTGCGGAGCGTGATGCACGCGGCGAAGCGCGGATAAGCCGATCTTGGCAAAAAAGTACCCGGGGAAGAGCGCTTCCGTGGCCCACCTGGGGCCACTGCCGGAGGTGCGGCGGAAACGAATGCGCGGAGCGAAAACCTTCACCTTGTACTGGTCGGCCAATTGGGCGGCGGCGATGTACTCGTGCTTGCGCTGGGATGCAGCACAAAACCAAGCGGTTATCTCATCAGAGGGGGTTGATTGCATTCCAGATTACGTTTTATTGTGGCAGTGGCTGGCTTCGGTGTCCCGACACCGCCTAAGATGATACCGACTGGAGAGCCTTTTGCAAGTAACATCAACCCAATTAACCCAATTGCTAGGACGCACCTTTTCATTTTTGTAAACGCCAAGAGACGGGGGATTTGGAAAGAATCAGCGCCCGCAAGCGCTCCTGGCCGCCATTGCGATGGAGGAACTGCTTTTGAAATTTTCCAGTGGTGG
>JBKQWF010000089.1:0-8327 GCA_052139695.1 Limisphaerales bacterium | reverse complement strand
GGGCGGCGCGGCAGCGCCGCCCCACCACCTGGACAGGGCGTTGCTGCCGCAACGCCCAGATTTCAAACATCTAGTTCTTCCGTAGCATCAATTTTACAGCTCGCAAACTGGGGATCTCGGCCTGCCGCGCTTTGACGGCAGCGGCCGCCGAGGCAAAGCGGATGCGTTTCTCCAGCGCGTCTCCGCAAGCCAGCCGAAAAGCATAGGCGCCATGAAACACGTCACCGCAGCCGTTCGTGTTGGCCGCGCGCACCGGAAAAGTTCGATGGTGGCGCGGTCGTTTTCCGGCATCGCTTGTCACGCACCAGCAGCCGTTTCGGCCGCACGTGACAATGACCGCCGCACGGTTGTTCCGCCACAGCGCGCGCGCGGCCTCGGCTGGTTTTGACTCTCCGGTGATTCGCGAGGCAAAGTCTTCCGAGAGAATGAGATGATCGACAGCCGCGAGAACTTCTTGAAAATGGGGCACGGCATCGTCTTCAAAATCCGCCACGACCGGCACCGCGAAAGAGCGGGCTTTCTCCAAAGCGCGCAGATTTCCCGCCATGCCATATTGGTCGATGAAAAGAACATTCGCTTCCCGAATCACCTCATCCGCGGGCAGGAGAGGATGAGCGCCCACCATCCCAATGACTTCGTAAAAGACGTTGCGGCTGCCCGTGTCCCGGCCAATTACCACGGTGGAATGGATCACTCCCGCCTCCGGCAGACGGGGGGCAGGGGAGGTGTCGATCCCCTCGCGCTGGAAATTTTGCTCAACGTCCGCGGAGAGGGTGTCTTTTCCGAGGCAACCAGCGTAGGCGCAACGCGCTCCCAAGCGCGCGGCCGCGATGAGGGCGTTGCCGGTCAATCCGCCAAAACGGCGAAGCCGCCGTTGCACGCGGGCTTTGCTGTCCGGCGGGGGGAAGGATTCCACATAAATCACATCATCCACCGCCGCGCAGCCCAGGCCAAGCACATCGACATTCTTTTTGACAGTCCGTTTCACACCAAACGCCCGACTGGCTGCAAGGGACTCATTCTTCGCCAGTCAGTCCTTCCGCGCGGAGCGCCGCCTCGACGCTTTTTCCATCCAGGAGGACGGCTTTGAAGGCGCGGAGCGCTTCTGAGGTTTTAGGCACTCCCCAGACATTGCGTCCAATCGTGGCCCCACGCCCCCCGGCCTGAATGACTTCCGCCATGGTGGAAAGGGCAGCCCGCAGGTTTTTCGCCTTCGGCCCGCCAGCGGCGACGACCGGCACGGGCGAGCTTTCAACGACGTTTCGGAACGAACTCACGTCTCCGGTATAACCTACTTTGATCACATCGACCCCCGCTTCAATTCCAACCCGCGCCGCCCACATAATGCCTTCCGCATCGAACACAATCCTTGGCGAAGGCCCCGAAAAATCGCGCGGATAGATGTGCGCTATGACCGGCAAGTCATATTTTGCCGCCGCAGTAACATGGTCCATCAGCATTTTAATGAACCGTCCTTCGTTCGGTCCAAAAATCCCAATGGCGACGGCGATGGCGTCCGCTCCCAAACGGACGCATTCTTCGGCATGGGTCACCGTTTCGATGATGCGATCGTCCGCCGTAAAACAGCCCGCTTGCACAATCAGCGGAATTTTTCCCGCGTAAGGCGCCCAGCAATTCATCGCCGTGCCTTTGGACATGGTCACGGCTCCGGGTTGGCCGGCGGCGACTTTGGCGAGAGCGTCCGCAAGATTGGAAAGCCCGCCGCCAGCCGTCAACTTGCCGTAACCGACGAAATGATCCACCGCCACCGAGCAAAGCCGTCCGCTGGGGTGGGAGAAAATGCGATTGAGCCGAATTTGTTTGCCAATGTTCATTGAATTCGCAGCCGTGTCATGGCCGCCGGTTTGATGTAACGATTTGTTGCAGAGGCTCCACGTTACCCGACCTTTTCCGCGGTTGTCAACGGCGGCCCCGGCCTGGCCGGCTGGGCGCGATCAAGGTAGGGCGCGCACTCCGCTGCGCGCCGGGTGCCTTTTGTCCGCCAGGCGCTGCTCTGGCGCGCAGCGGAGTGCGCGCCCTACCTTGGCTAATAATACTAATCGCACCGCCCAGCTTGTCAGAAAAATGAAAAGAAAATCCTCTTTTTCGCCGCAGTTCGGCGAGCCCGTGGTCGCCTCGGCGAGGCGACCCTGCCTTTGAAGGTGCGTTTGCCCTGCGCACTGGCGCTTGCCATCGCGCGCGGGCTGACGCAGAATAACATGCATGAAATCCCACACGAAACGCCACCTCGGAATACTATGGCTCTGCTGCGCGTTGGCCTGCCACACCTGGGCCGAAGGATACCGTGTCACGCTGGGAACCGCCCCGGATTGCTTCCCGGTCGTGGTGGTGACAGGCACACCGAAAGAAATGGGCCTTGCCTTAGGCACATTAATGCGGCCGGAAATTCAGACGTTCGCGCCGCGCTTCCTGGAGATGGCTCAACAGGAAAAAGGGGGCAGACTTTCTGTAGCTAATTTGGATAAGGCTTGGGAATCGATGGAGCCTTTCATGGGTTCGCAGTTTATTGAAGAAATGGAGGGGCTGGCGGAGGGCGCGGAACTGCCGCTGCAACTGCTCAAGCGCGTGCATATGATCCCAGCGATCAGCGAATATGCATGCAGCGGGGTGGCGATGTGGGGGCCGGCCACCCGCACGGGACACCTTTACCAAATCCGCAACCTGGATTACACCACCGGGGCCCATTTGCAGGATTTCCGGTGTGTGGTGGTCTATATTCCCAAAAACGGCATTCCGCACATCAATCCTTCCTTTGCCGGCAGCATTGGCTGCCATACCGGAATAAACCAGGAGGGCATTACGCTGACTGAAATTGGCGATTCGCCGGAGAGTGACGGCCCTTACGATATGCATGGCATTCATTTTATGATCCTGTTCCGGCAGATTCTTTATTCTGCCAGGACGCTGGATGACGCCGTGCAAATGATCAAAGACGCGAAGCGCATTAAGAAATACCATTTCGTGGTGGGCGACGGCAAAATCCCGGCCGCGGTGAAAATGAAGGCCTGGGCGCCGGACCTGACCATTTGGAAGGATAACGATTCTACCGATGAAATGGCGCCTGCGGTCTTTCCCAATATTGTCTATCATGCTGAATCGCGCACGCCGACCGCTCAGGGGCATCTGACCGAGTATGGCCAGGGCAGATACGACATGGACGCGGTGATTCAGTTGTCCAAGGCTATCGGCTCGCTCGGAGGCAACTTGATGAACGTGGCCTACGATGCCACCGCCCGCGAGGCGTGGATCAGTTATGCCTTGGGCGGGGAATGCGCCTACCGCCGCCCCTATGTGGGCGTCAAGATGGCGGACTTTGTGCCCTATAACCCCGCCAGCGCCCATTTCAAGATAGAGAAACAGTTTCCGTAAAGCGGAATTTCATTCGCCACAGATGGACACAGGTTCACACAGATGATCTTCTTTGATTTGTGTTGACTGTTCAAGTGTAGGCACCGCGCCGCCACAGGTAGGGACGCCTCGGCGAGGCGTCCCTACCTGTGGCGAAAATCCGTTCTGCGCTATGGCAACGTCACTGGCGGAGCGCACAGCGTGGTCATCCCGGAAACAGGGGCGGCGATACGGTAGAACATGACGCTGGGGGTGTTGGTTACCGTGATGGTGTTGGTCGGCGCATAGGACGTTGTCCACGGCCCGCTCAGGTTGGTGCCGGTTTGGAAACCAAAGCCGGAACTGGGACCACCAACCGTGTTTGTGATGTATGGACCACCATTGTCTCCACTCCACGCCAGGGTCGTAACGTTGCCTAGCCGATTGATGTTGGTGAAGGCAGGACGAGCGAAAGAACTGTAGGTAATGGCGGCGGTAACGGCTGTGCCATGAGCCAGGCCCAGTCCGCTAATATCCATCGAAAAAGCGCCAGATGCCGGGTTGGGAATCCAGTAGCTGCCCAGATAGGTTTTGCCCTGAACGAAACCCCAGCCGCTGGGACCGTTGCCATTGCCGCCGAAATCAGGATAATCGAATTGAGCGCCGTTGGTCATGCCTTCCTGGTCTGGCAGATAAAGGTCCAAGACCAGGTTGGTAGAGCTATTCGTTGGAACGGCAAAGGTCCCGCTGAGAGTCAGAATGGTGCTGTTGGTGGACAAAGCGGGAATCGCGTTGGTGGGGACGCTAACGCTGGGGGCGAAATTGTCCCACCAATTGACAAAAGATGAGGCGGTTCCACTCGGGTCATCCGGATTAAAGCTGGGGAAGTTGTTCACGAAAACGTTCCCGCGAATACTGACCCACGCGTCCGTTCCGTTCTGAACATCGCTGGCGCTCATGCCTTGAAAGAGCGACGGCGTATTGTCTCCGGGTGAGTACATGGTCGAAAAGACGTTGTTGTTGTAAACGATGTTGGCTTCCAAGGCATCGCTCACGCCGTTGAAGTCTGACCCGAACCGAACCTGGGTGCCTTGGTCAAGGCCCAGACCGCCGAAGATACAAAACGAGTTGTTAGTCCAAACAGTGCCGTCCACCGCGATGCCAAACCGGTTGCCAGCGATAATGTACGGCTTCCGTCCAGTGGAATAGAAGTCGAAGATGTTCATCTGCTGACCGCTAATTAAGGCCTGGGGTCCGAAGAGGTTGCCTTCGTCGGCATCGTTCACGCCGTCGCCGTCTGTACCGATAATCATGGGCTCCGTGTCGTCGAAGCGCCCCCACTCGAAGAACCCATTGAAGCCGTTGGTGCTAAGAGCGCTCGGATCCAGCGCTGGCATATTATAATCCGTTACACCATCGGGCAGTACCCCGACGAAGTTGCCGGAGAACCTGGCCCGGATGTTTTCACTGTCTTGCACATAGCCATAACCGACAAAGACGTTGAATTCCGCCCGAGGATTGGCCGAGCCAGGGGCCACGCCGACGATCATGCCGACATCCGGCAGAGCCGGACGAACGCCGCCACTGACGTCCCGGTGCCGATAGTCGGCCATCGCCATTGGGCCGGCGAAGACACCTGTCAAAGTCGGGTTGCCGGGGTCCACGCCACACCAGCAGCCATTAACATGACAGTAGGCGGAGCTGCCGTTCGTGTAGTCCAAGCGGTCGAGAACGTTGGTATCGAGACCGTAGTCATGGGCGACACAGACCCCCTTCTGGACACCCCCTGTATAAATACTGTTCCAAGTGCTGAGGAACCCCAGGCCTCGCACGTTCACGTTGGTCGAGCGATAAATGGCCAGCAACGCCCGCTCGCTGTCGCCGAAGCCGCCGTTTTCGTTGGCCATGCTGGTGTTGTCAATGGGCGGGTCACTGGTGGCCAGGGTGCCGTCGTAGCCAGTGTAGTTCATGTCCCGATCGTTGCCATTGCGCCCGTCGATGACAATTTTGATGACGGCGTTGTTGGATTGGGTGATCGGATTGGTGTTGGGCGAGGACCCCGGCTGCGTGTAACCGTCGATCAGGAGATTGTGTTTCTGATAGACGAGGGGAAAACCGTTTGGAGGCTCCTGGAGGTAAAATGGGCCTTTCCCTGGAATATTGAACGCAATTGTATCGCCGGGGTTACAGTTTGTGATCGCCCAGTAAAAGGTGCCAGGCGAACCGATATTGCTGACGCCGTCATCGGCGTTGGTGACCGTGACTGTGGCGGCCCGGGCGGCGCCGGTCAGGGTGGCAAAGGCCAGGAAGGTAAAGCAGATGATCTGTTGGATGTCTTTTTTCATGTGTTTTCCCAAATTTGATAGTTGGCAAATCGCGCTACGAACCGTGGTGCGATTAAAACCGTCGGTCAATTTTAAGGTAGGGCGGGTAATCCCCCGCCCGCCAAGGCGGCGCGCACGGAGTGACACGCCCTACCTTGCCCGACACTTTTTATCTCACCTTACGAACCGTTGTCCCTAGTATGTAATCGTTACTGTGCCTCCTGTCAATGAGATGCTGGCGATATTTACCGGCGCGATGGCCGCCAGCCGATAGAACTTGGAGACTCCAGTCGCCGGGATCGTGACTGTCCGCGTGTGCACATTGACCGCCGCCGTAGAGTCATCGGCGTAAGGTCCCGCGACCACCGGCGACGATTGCACCGTCACCTGCGCCGGCACCAGTAGCAGGTAGTTTAGCGCCATCACGCTATTGTAGGAGCCGTCGCCCGCGGTTCCGCCCATCGTCAAACGCAGCGTGTTGGTGCCGGATAAGTTCACGATGGCGCACAAACCGTTGGTGTCCAAGAGGGGAACGTAGCCGAAATTGGATTGGCGGATCTGGTTCGGAACGTTGAATGTGCCAAGGCCCGACACAGTCTGACTGGGCTGGGTAGGATCGCTGGTCACCTGGCTGAGGGTGATGGTGGTGGAGGAATAAGAACCAACGCGGAGGAGCGCAAAGTGGTTGCTCGAGCTCGAGGTGAAGGACCGTGTGTAATTCAGCCAATCCCCGGCGTGGGTGTTAATTACCAGGTAATCAACCAACCCCGCGGCGGCGTACTGTTGCCGTGTATTGTCGTTCGGACGAGTGTAAGGGTTGTTGACGGGGTCCCAGGGCGGGATGGTGTCCGGGTGAAGATCGTCCTGAATCTCCTGGCGGATGCCTTCTCCGGTCATGACTGGGTCATTGGGTCGGTAGTCATCCCAGCCGCCGTTAGGCGTGGTCCGGGCTGTCAGGTAATCCACTCCGCTTGTCCCCATCGTCAGCCATACCAGGTCGTCCGAGTCGTAATATCCGACACCTTCGCCATGGATTTGAGGACCGCCGTTGGTGGGAAGGCCGGAAACCGCGATCGGATCAAACTGGAAGACCCCGTTGGAGTAATTATAGTCTTCACACTCGATTGTTTTTGCCAAACCCCCAGACAGATAGGCGTCCGTGAACGTGTCAAACCAGAAAGTGTTAACGGATGTCTTCAACCCGGTGGTGTCCGCCAGTGAAATCTGGGCGCTGTAAAGGGCGTTGCTTCTCAGAGCGGACCCCGGCAGGCTGCCCGTGATGACCGTGCCGTTGGGGGAAAGTGTCAACTGGCTGGACACATCCAAGCCGTTGAGGACCAGCCTGGTAGCCGATGAATTGATGACATCGCTCGTATAGGTCGCCGCAGTGAAGCTGATTCCAGCCGCGGCATTATAGAAATTCTGCCACCGTCCGGCGGGCAGGCGGGTTTCCACTACCGGAGTGCCGGGGACCGAAGCCATCAAGGCCGGAGGCGTGGCGAGATTCGGATCCGTCGCCGCGGCGAGATAGTTGTCAATCGTGACATCTGTGGTGCCGACATCGCTATTGCGGCTGTAAGAGATGAAACCGCAGACGCCGGAGGTGAAAGTTGAATTCGGATCGGTCACCTGGATAGTTGCCACCGGCATGGTCAAATCATTCAAGTCATACAGTTGGCCCGTGTAAGTCTGCGCAACGCATTTGAAGACAAGGCGATAGCCGTGTCCGGGCACCAGGGTCATGTCGCAGTCGGCCAGGGTGGTGGTAGAGAAGCCGGGGGAGACGATGTTGATCTGGAGCTGTCCGCCGTAAGCATTCCCTGGATTGTCTCCGGCTTGGGCGGCATCGTAGTTGAAAATCATCCCCTGGCCCTGATCCAGACCGAAGTCGCCGCCAGGGGTGAAGCGCGCGCACAGAACCGCCGCCTGGTTTTCCACCACCCAGTTGACCAGATCCACCGCCATGTAAAAATCGGTGTACTCATTGCTTTGCACGATTCCTGCCACGGCGGGCAACGAGGCCGATGGGATTGGCAAGACTTGAATCTCCAGCCCTTTGCCCGTCCCAACGGTTGGAAATGTATAGCTTTGCGGAATCGCTTCGAAGACCGTCCAGGCCGGGCTGAGAGTGCCTGAATCGAAATTATCGGATTGCGCCGCCGCGCGGGGCGGCGCGGTGAAAAGCAGGATTGCAGCGGCCAAGGGGATAGTGTTTCCAAGAATAGTTCGAACGGTTTGGGTAAAAGCACGATGGTTCATATCGGGTTCAGGGATTTGCTGGGGTATCATTGACACGAATTGCTAAGAGCGTCAAGGAAAAAGAATGGCATTGTGTGACGCGGGGCGCACGACAAGATTCTTCCAGTCGAAAAGAGAGAGCGAAGGCATCGCGGCAGGGCGCGGCCCCCCCCGGGGGCCCGGGGGGGGCACAGCGGCTCAATTTACCTCAATTGGGTTCAATTTGGTTCGGGATGGCCTGGACTTCCGGCATCTGGTTGAGCCAGGAGAGGAGGATCTGGGCCAGTTGACGTTTGGGAGGCGCCGGTTTAGCTGCCGGCGGAGGGGCCAGCGGGAGGCGGACGATTCTGCCGTTGCGCGCCAGCGCGGCCCTCGAAAGCGTTGCCTCGTTTCCATGCGCGGCAACGATAGCAAGAA
>JBKQWF010000088.1:0-34483 GCA_052139695.1 Limisphaerales bacterium | reverse complement strand
GAAAACGTTCAGGCCCAGGATGCGGTCCCAGACGAGATTATATTTTTGGCTCCAGGTATTGGGTTTGTCGAAGGCCAGGCGGAAGTGGTCGCCCTCGCCGGCGGCTTGCACCCAATGTGCGGCATCGGCCTTGGCCAACTGGCGATATTTTTCGGCGTTGGCCTGGTCGCCGCGCATCTGGCACAAATCGCCATAGCAGGCCAGGCCCAGAATCGCTTTGATGGAGAGGTTGGCGTTATGCGCCAGGTGGCCCATAAAGTCGTCGGTGCAAAGTTGGTTTTCCGGGTCCAGGCCATATTGTTCCAGATACTTGGCCCACTCCGTCAGCTTCGGCCACCAGGGCGAAACGAAGTCCGCGTTGCCATCGTCGTGCGCGACCGCGTCGCAGAGAATGAGCATATTGCCGCTCTCCTCCACCGGCATGCCTTCGCCCCCGTCATCGGTGCCGCGCGCGATTGGATAAGTGCCCAAGTCATGGGGAGCATTGGGGAACTTCCAATGAAAACTGGCAGCGTAGCTCAGAATGGGAACGAGGGTGGCTTTGGCCAGGGCGGGACTGAGCAAAATCCACTGCGGGTCCATGGGAAAGAACACGTCCACGGTGGCAATATCGCCGTTGCTGGTGTTCTCTTTGGTGAAAAAGAGAGGCTGTTTGTTGGCGTCGGCGGCCAGGCCGCAAGCGGCGGCGCACTGACGATAGGCCAGGGCGATCATCTGCGCGTATTTCGTTCCGCCCGCCTTCGTCGCGTCGGCCATCAGTTGCTCATCGAATTGAGCGCAGCGCTGGGCCAGCTTGGCATAATCGCGCGCCGCTTTCCGCAGCATTTCCAGGGCGGTCTCGCCCTTGCGGCTCCAGTAAGGCCGCAGCTTTTTGCCAAAGTATTTGATCGCGTAAACCTCGTCGTAAGCCACGATGACTTGCCGCGTCACCGGCGCGCTGGAAACAGTGCCGAGGTCGAAGAGGAAGGCCATGACCGGTTGATCATCCTTCACTGCCCGGGGCATAAGTTGGTCGATCTCGTCACCCAGGGTGCCGCCCGAAAGAAACTCCGCCCGCTTCGATTCGTCCGCGCCAATGGCGGCCTGGGCCTGGCTGCTTAGCGCCGCCGCATACGCATAACCCCAGTCAATGCGATGGTCGTCGCCGGAGGAACCAAGCACCCGCTGATCGACCGTGCCGACGCGCAAAGCGGTCAAATTGCCGGCCTTTTCCCGCGCCCATTCGACTTTCTCGCTGGTCTTGTTGACGGCCAATTGCGAACTGGTGCTGTCGTAGAGGGAGACCGCATGAGACTGGCCATCGGCGGAACGGATTTCCCACGTTATATAACTCAAGGGCAACGCCATCGCCTCCAGATCGCCGGGCAGGGCCGGGCGCAGGAACGTCAGCGTGACGTGGATGCCAGCGCCTTCAAAGTCATAAATGCTGCGGGTGGGGGTGACTTTAAGGCCGGTTTGCGGCATGGCGGGCGCGACAGCGGATGAAGCGCCCATCAGGCAAAAGCTCTTTCCATCGACCCGGATCAAGCTGACCAGAGAATGCGGATGGGTGGTCCAATGCTGGGTGTTGCGGTCGTTCAAATGATCGGCGGCGGACCAAATGCTCAAATAAGGATCGAAGGTCACGAGCGGGACGGAAGGCGGGCGGAACTCCTGGGCCTTGGCGGGCGCGATGGCGGCCAGCGCCGCAGCCAGCAGGGCGGCGATTTGGGCTTTGAGGGATGTCATTTTCAAAGTGATGTGAATTGTTTGTCGAGCGCAGTCTAGGGTGAAGGTGACGGAAGCACAAGCCGGGACAAACCCGTGGGTGCGATTAAAACCCTCGGTCCGGGTGGGGATTGGTCACCAATCTGTGTATGGTTTTGGGGCAGAATTGGGAACTATCACCCGAAAAAAGAAAGAAGCCGCCTCAAGCCTTCCTGGTCATGAGATTTAAATCCCGTTCATTACGAATGAAATGCGGGCGCGTCCCTATGGTTGGCGCGGTAGCTGCTCCGTTCCCACCATGTTGTGATTATTTGTCTTGCAAGCTTGAGACAACGCGTGGAATCAACAGCAAAAGGAGCACTGATCAGAGGCAACGAGTCCCAACAACTCAACATTCGAGAAATATCCATATGAACAAGGAATTACTGCTGACCTGTTTCGTCACAAGCGCGCTGGCGTTTGGAACTCATCTGCGCGCGCAAAGCGCGACAGCAACCGGGCCGTTCGTCGAAATCTTGGCGACCGACCCCACCGCCTTGGAAGGCACCAGTTCAGGCGCTTTCACGCTGGTCCGCAACGGGGACACCAACGCGGAGTTGACAGTCTATGTTGAGATTCTTGGCACTGCTTCCAACGGAGTTGATTACGCTTTAATAACCAATGCTATCGTGATCCCGACCAACTATCTGGCGGTGGACATTCCGGTCCTGCCCCTCATCGATACGACGAATCGAGGCAATAAAACCGTGGTCTTGAAAATCGAGACCAACGCCAATTACCTGGTGGGCGGAGGTCGTTCGGCGGAAGTCACGATCATCGATGACATTTTTAACACTCCGTTGCCGACGGTAACGATCACTGACCCAACCAACGGCAGCACCTTCGCGTTTCCCGCCGACATCACCTTGACGGCCAACGCGAGCGATCCCGGCGCGAGTATCCAAAGCGTCAGTTTCTATGCCAATGATGACTTTCTGGGCCGCGTGACCAACTCTCCCTATACGCTGCCCTGGACCAAAGCCAGGGCCGGGCACTACACCTTGTTTGCCCGCGCGGTTGACAATTTGGACCAATCATCTCTTTCCCCCCTGGTGCAAATCACTGTCACCGACGTCCTGCCCGTGGTCGCCATCACCACTCCCACCAATGGGGCCAGTTTCACGGCGCACCAAAATATTCCGATCGCCGCTGATGTGACGGACGCCAACGCAAGCGCCACCATTGCGAGCGTGGCCTTCTACGACAATGGGCGGCTCATCGCCACTACCACCAACGCGCCTTATCAAGTGGTTTGGAGCAACGCGCCCGCCGGTCTCTATAGTCTGCAAGCCGCCGCCACTGACAACGTCGGGCAACGGGCTTATTCCAAAGGCGTTCTGATCAATATTTCCAGGCCTTGACGGGACGGCCGGGGGAAGAAGGTTTCCTGAAGCGAATGTCGCCGGTGTTTGCACAGCACCGGCGACTGTCATTGACAGCCGGATCGCACTTCTCAAATGCGGTTCTCACTCTTTGATGATCGTCGCGCCAGCAGCGGGGCGAGAACCGAAGAGGGTGGCGCTCAAACCTGTCTTTTGCTGGTAACCGGAACCGATCTGCCGCGAGATTTCCCCTACTGCGTCGCTGCGTACCAGGGCGACGGCGCATCCGCCAAAGCCGCCTCCAGTCATGCGGCAGCCATAAACGCCGCCCTTCAAGCCGATGGCCTCCGCTATCTCCACGATCGCATCCAGTTCAGCGCAACTGACTTCATAATCGTCGCGCAAAGAACGATGGCTGGCGTACATCAGTTCGCCGGCCTTTTCCCATTGCGAAGCCCGCACGGCGGCGGCGCATTGTTCCGTGCGCGCAATCTCGCCAAGGACGTGGCGCGCGCGGCGGAAGACAACTTCTTCCATCTTTTCCTTTGCCGATGAAAACGCGTCGTCTGTGGCGTCACGCAACGATGGCACGCCTAGAATTTTCGCGGCGGCTTCGCACTGGGCGCGGCGCTTGGCGTATTGGCCGCTGCCCAGCTCGTGTTTGACGTTGGTGTTGCAGATGAGGAGTTCGACCGCTGGATCGCGCATCGGAACAAGTTCCGTTTTGCGGGAACGGCAGTCCAGCAGCAGCAAATGGCTTTCGCGGCCCATGACGGAGATGAATTGGTCCATGATCCCGCAAGGGACGTTGGCGAATTCGTGCTCGGCTTTCTGGCACAACAAAGCCTTCTCCACCGGATCGATTTTCTGACCGGTGACGGCTTCAATAAGCGTGGCGGTGGAAACTTCCAGGGACGCGCTGCTGGAAAGGCCGCTGCCCAGTGGCACGGTTGAGTGAAGCAAAACATCCAGCCCGCCGGGGTTGATTCCCCGCGCCTGAAATCCAGCAATGACCCCACGCGGGTAATTGCTCCAGCGCAAGGAGGCCGGCCGCACCGGGGCGGAGACATCAATGACCGCGGGTTCAGGCTCAGCCGTGGAACGAATTTGCAAAATGTCGCGGCTGACCGGCGGACGATTGGCAGCCATGACGGCGTAGAATTCGATGGCCATGGGCAGGACAAAGCCATCGTTATAATCGATATGCTCGCCGATGACATTGACACGGCCGGGCGCGGCGGCGATCCAGCGCGGTGGGCGGCCATAAGTTTTGGCAAACTCCGCCGCAACCTTGGCGGAAAGGTCTTGCAGGTTCATGCGCGCTCAGGACTTGGGGGGAGCTTTGCGGCCGAGGATGGCGCCGAGCAGCATCCCGCCTCCAAAAAGGAGCAGGACAACGCCCCAAATGATGTTAATGTTAATGTCAAGCGAATGATGATACATTTCCACGTCGCCGGCGGTCCCGAAGCCATAGGCCAGGAGGAGCGCGCCGATCAGGGTGAACATGATGCCAATTGGCCAACGAATATCTAGACCCATAAGTATGCTCTTTCGTTAAAAGAAAATAATGTTAAGGATGACGCAACCCAGCAAAAGAATGGTGCCCAGCACCGCGGGACGCGTCAAAAACGCCTGGTCATGGTCCACCACCTTTGGAGTCAACGAATAAACCAGCCCCTTGAGTTCCTCATCCGACTTCGTCCGCCGCGTGGCCAGCGAGATGAACAGCGTCAAAAGGAAGCACGCCGCGAACGCGAACGTGGCCAAATAGAAATTCTGCGCCATTTCGCTGGGGAAAGTGTAAAGGACGGACGCGTAACCGCCCTTGATGCCGGGAGCGTTGCCCACGGCGATGGTCAAGGCGTGGAAAATAGCCGAAGTCATGGTGCCGCCGAGCAACCCCAGAAAGGCGCCCGTGCCGGTGGTGCGCGCCCAAAACATGCCCAGCAGGAACGTGGCGAAGAGCGGCGCGTTGACGAACCCGAAAACCAATTGCACCACGTCCATGGCGTTGGAATAGTGGCTGGCGAAGTAGGCGCACAGGATGCTCAACAAAATGCCCACCACCGTTATCCCCTGGCCCATGCGGAAATAATGTTGATCACTGCGGTTGGGCGCCAGGTACGCTTGATAAAGGTCGTAGGTCCAGACCGTGTTGAAAGCGGTCACGTTTCCGGCCATGCCCGACATGAAGGACGCCAGCAACGCCGTCAGCGCCAGCCCGAGCAAGCCCGGCGGGCAATACCGTTTGACGAGCGAAAGGATAATGCTGTCATAGTCGTTTTCCGCGACCGCGTTTTGCAGGCCGTCTTTCAACTTGTCCTCCGGCAGGGGTGAAGTGGCGTTTTCCTGGATGAGGGCGAGAACCTTGGCTTTGTCGAGCTTCAGATCAACATCCTTGCTCACGGCGGCGAAGACGGCTTCCTCTTGTCCAGGCTTGGCGGCACGGATGTCCGCCACAGCCGCCGCGGCGCCGCTGGAAATCGGCCGCGGGGGGAGACGATAGCCTTTGTCGGGCGTCGAGGCCAAGGCAATGGCAATAATGCCGGGCAAAATCACCAGGACGGGGAAGACCATTTTCGGAATGGCCGCGATCAACGGGGTGCGGCGAGCCGCCGTCATGTCTTTGGCGGCCATGGCCCGCTGGACGACGAGGAAATTGGTACACCAATAGCCAAACGAGAGGACGAAGCCGAGACCGAAGATGATGGCAAAGACATTGACTCCCATCGGGTTGGCCCCGGAACCGCCGAGAATCGGTCTCCAGGCGCTCGTCCAGGCATCGGGTTGAAAGTGTTTATCATTAAGGGAAAGCGCGATGGGGTTTTGCGCGACCGCGATTAATTTGCCCTTTATCGTGTCCCATCCGTTCAGGTCTTTGAGACCCAGGTACACAACCGGCGCAAACCCCAGCACGATCATGAAAAACTGGAGAACTTCGGTATAAATGGCCGAGGTCAAGCCGCCTTTGAGCACATAAACCAGCACCACGGCGGAGCAAATCCAAAGGCTGGCGTTGTAATCCCACCCCAGCAAGAGGTGGAGCAATTTGGCCAGGGCGTTCATGGAAATGCCCGAGGCAAAAACGGTCATAACCGCGAAGGTCAACGAATTGAGGCAGCGCACCCGTTCATCAAAACGCAACTTGAGGTACTCCGGAACCGAACGCGCTTTGGAACCGTAATAGAAAGGCATCATGAAGACGGCCAAAAAAATCATGGCGGGGATGGCGCCCACCCAATAGAAATGCGCGGTGGCAATGCCGTATTTGGCGCCGCTGCCGGCCATTCCGACCAACTCCAGCGCGCCGAGGTTGGCCGCCATGAAGGCCAGCCCTGTGACCCACGCCGGAATGGAACGACCGGACAAAAAGAAATCCGCCGAAGTCTTCATGTATCGGCGCAAGGCGAAGCCAATGCCGATGACAAATAGGGTATAGGAAAGGAGGATGGTATAATCGACCCAGGCGAGATGGATTGGTTGCATATCAGTGTTGTCGTGGCCAACGCGCGCTCACCATGAGCGCAAGCGGGCGGACATTCTTCCAGGTTGGTGAGGGTTTGACAGCGAATGGAGCCCAAACCAACGCGCCATCGAAACCACTTCTGGCACAGTCGGTTCTCGTTGTCATGCTCCGAAGTTTTACAGAATTTTTCCGCATGGCAACTGCAAAATCTGTAAAATGCGGTTGCGCAGCAGGCGGTTCTGTGACATAAGAAATCGTTCTTTCAACCCAACGATGACCCTTGAAAGGTTATGTTGGTCAGGGAATGCCGCCGTTGTCAAAGGCGATGTCAATGTGGCTGGTGCCGGGAGTTTTCCCGCTGGACTTGGACGGGTCCGCGCCTGATGATCTGCGGCCATGAGTTCTTCGAGCAACTCGTTCCAGGCCTCCCGTTTCGGTTCGATAAGGTTGCCGCGCCATTGGGTTATCGCTTTTCTTTTAGTGTCTTTGGCGTTACGGATTTGTGCTCAGAACATTCAGATCATCAGTTCTTTTACCTTCACCAACGGGGCCTATCCCACCGCGACCCTGACACTCGGCCAAGACGGCAATTTCTACGGGACGACGGAGCAAGGGGGCATCGCTAATCCCACGTTTCCCCAAGGCATGGGAACGGTCTTTCAAGTGACGACCAATGGCATACTCACCACGCTGGCTTCCTTCAACTTTACGAATGGAGCCTCTCCAGAAGCCTCTTTGACGCCGGGCAAAGATGGCAATTTTTACGGCGTCACGATGTATGGCGGCAAAGTTGGCGCCCAATCTCAAAATGGCATGGGGACGATTTTCCAAGTGACGACCAACGGCGCCTTGACCACGCTCGCTTCATTTTCCGAGGCAGTGGGAACCAGCCCAAAAGGCGCTCTGACTCCAGGCAAAGACGGCAATTTCTACGGGACGACGTCCGCGGGCGGCAGCGGTTATGGCTCGGTTTTCCGAGTAACGACGGGCGGCATATTGACTGCCCTGGCTTTTTTCTCCTCGGACATCGGGGGGAGCGCTAACGGCATAACGTTCGGCAATGGCGGCAATTTCTATGGCACATGCGCGTCCGCGGGCGGAGCGAGCGGCAGTTATGGCTCAATTTTCCATGGCGCCACCAACGGCACGCTGACCCGGCTGGCTTCTTTCTTCTATGCCAATGGAGCCAATTCAGAAGCTGCCCTAACCCTGGGCAATGACGGCAATTTCTACGGCACGACGCGGCAAGGGGGTAGCGGTGGTGATGGAACGGTTTTCCAAGTGACAACCAACGGCCTATTGACCCCTCTGGTTTCTCTTTCCGGGACCAATGGGAGTCTTCCAGAAGCCGCTCTGACCCTCGGCGATGACGGCAATTTCTACGGCACGACGACGGAAGGCGTCGGCAAAAGCAGCGCTGGGACCGCGTTCCAGGTGACCACCAATGGCACGTTGACGACGCTGGTTTTCTTTTCCGGCGGCAATCAAGCTTTTCCGGAAGGCGGCCTGACGCTGGGAAACGATGGCAATTTCTACGGGACGACGGCGCTTGGGGGACTCACCAATTCCATGTTCAAAACTGGCATGGGGACCATCTTCCGATTAACGCTCATCCCAGTTATCACCCTTCAGCCTCAAAGCCAGACCAATAATCCTGGCGCAACCGTGGCGTTCACCTGTGAAGCGATTCTGCAACCGACCGGCTATCAATGGCAGCTAAACGGCACGAACCTGACCGATGGCGGGAGCATTTCGGGCGCGACCAACAGCACGTTAACGGTCGCCGGCATTACAGAAAGCGACGCGGGCGATTATACGGTTATGGTCAGCAACACTAAAGGCAGCGTCTCAAGTTCCGTCGCGACATTAACCGTGATTGGCCCGCCCATCATTGCTGTGCAGCCGGCAGACCTGCTGGTGCTGGCAGGGACCAATGCGGCGTTCAATGTGACAATTACCGGCACGCCGCCGTTGAGCTATCAATGGCTGTTGAATAGTTCCAACATCCTTGGCGCCACGAATGCCGCCTACAACATCACCTCGGTCAATACGAATAGCGCGGGCTACTATTCGCTCATCGTCAGCAATTCGGTGGGCACTGTGACGACTTCCAATGCCGCTTTGGGGGTGGTTTTGTCTCCGAGCAATCAAACCGGCTACGCGGGCGCCAGCGCGACATTCACCGTCACCGCGGTGAGCCCCATCCCCCTGAGTTACCAATGGCAAAAGAACGGCGTGACCCTAGCCAATGGGGGAAACATTTCTGGCGCCACCAACGCCCTGCTGGCTATTACCGATCTTTCGGATGCGGATGCGGCCAATTACAGTGTGGCCGTCACCGCTGCTAATGAGAGCGTGACCAGTTCCAATGCCAGCCTCACGGTGAATGATTCCATCTGGATCGCCACCCAACCGTCGAGCCAGACCGTGGGTGCTAATGGCACGGTAACGTTCACTGCCGAAGCCTATGGCGCGGCGCCGTTCGTCTTTCAATGGACCTTCAACGGGACACCGATTGGCCCGCCCGCCACGGGCACGAATGACGCCTCGATCACGTTAACCAATGTTGGAACCAACCAGGCGGGAAATTACGCGGTGGAGGTGTTCAACAGGACTGGCAGTTTGACCAGTTCCAACGCGGTTCTCACCGTGATTCCGCAGCCGGCATTGAGCTTGACAATGTTGGCGGGTTATCCGGCATTGACTCTCTCCGGCACGCTGGGCAGTGGATTCATCGTGCAATACAACACCAATTTGGAGGACACCAACTGGAACACGCTGCTTTCTCTGACCAATTTATCTGTCAGCCCGTACCAATTCGTTGACCCTGCCAGGGCCAGCCAGCCGGACCGGTTTTATCGAGCGTTTTTTTTCCAGTGAAAGCTGCCGCGCTTTCTTGCCAAAGCGGCCCTTTCATTTGGGCGTGGTCTTTATCTCCACTAACCTTTTGATCGTTGCGACATCAGTCAGTGAGCTCGCCGAAAAACGGATCCCCCGGCCTTCGGCATACGGCTTCGCTTCCGAAAACATTTTCTTTATGACAGGAGGAAGTGAACTGGCCATGGCAAGACCGTAGGCCCGCTCACCCAGAACCATCGCTATTCCAACCTTTTCCTTCCCAGGCGTCAGATAAAGCAGCGTTCTCTTCTTGTGCTGAAGCAGGCACATTCGACCGAACTCGGTTTTGGACGGCTTCCACTCCATCTGGAGTGGTGCAATCGTCTCTTCAACAGCGTGGACGATGTCAGACCATAAAGCGTTAGCCGAACCGAGAACAGCCTTCAGTTCCGGGTCTGTTGGTGGCTTTACCTTGGCCGGCATCTGCTTTGAATCGGGTTTTTTTTGCGCGCAGATTTATTTCACTGGGAATGGAGCCACTTTTTGAAAGCGAGCATTTCGGTTTCGTGTTTGACAAAAACGCGGTGGACGACCTCGGCGTCATCCGCGTAACCGCCTTCCCGGCTGTCCGGCGTGAAATCATTCAAGACCAGAAAATAGTCCACAGCCTGGAGAACATCGACCATCGCGAGCATGGAAATGGCGCCGTACCGCCGGGAGCCGAACGCGAACAACAGCTCCTGTACAAGTTGAATTTCTACGGACAATTGCGGGTAGCGCTTTGCGTCCACGGGACTGCCATTAAGCTTCGCCTGGAGCGTTTCAGCCGGCAAGCGAGGGTTGCCCCAAAACTCGGCCACGGATATGTCCCGCAGGCCGTTCACAACTGGTTCCTTCTTTGCGGTCTTTTTCATCACCGAAGTTTGCCTGCTTGATCCTGGCATGGAGGCGTTCTGTTTTGCAATACAAACCTGGCTGAACGCTTCGGATTTTCGGATTCCACTTCAGAGAAAAGTTGGCATAACAGGACTTTTAGGAGTAAACTGACAGTAGAACCAATATGGCGAACTTCGCGAAAATCAAAATCTATATCGCCATTCGGACACTGCAGGATCGTGCCCATATTGAAGACGAACTCGTGCTTGATGGGAGCGACGTTTCCAGCTTCGCCTCGGCAAACGAACTCTGGGAACATTTTCGGATTCACCCCTGTCGTTTTGTCATCACAGACCGGCGCTTTGCTGATTTTTCTGATGGCATGGAGCTCGCCAGAACCATCCGCCAGAACCATCCCATTCCTTACGTCTATATCTTGGTGCGGAGCATCATGTCAGAAATGAACGACATCGCGCAGGGACTGGACATGGGAGTGGATGATTACCTGGTGCGCCCCCACAATCCGTTTGAGATCCGCGCACGGGTTTTGGTCGGGATGAGATGGCTTAGGTATATCGATTCCATGATGGGAACGACGCAGGAAGTCCCGATGGGGAGAGGCCGCTGAGATAGGCTGGCTACCGGGGTAATGTCAGAACGTTAATCCCCCTTCGCCTTCCTATTCTCCTCCGGGAGCAAACAGTTAGGCGCGGGCATCGCACCCGCGCCTTTCACATGCCACGACGGCTTGCGAAATGCCTCGCGGACCGGGAAAGTCCGCTGAAAGCATGCTGCCATTGTGACCTGCCTAAGGGTGCTCCTTTTCCCTCGCAAATGCAATCCTTTTCTGCTGCGCGAGACTGAAAAAAGTTTGCTTAATGTTCGACTTTTATCCCTCCCGAAGAAAGAGATTTTGTTTGCCAAAGCCGTTGTGCGGCGCGACGATTGCGGCACAGCGATTATGAACCAAAAACTCCGATGTCATCGGAAGTCCCGGCGCAAGGTTCAATTTGGGTTTACACTCATCGAATTACTGGTGGTGATAGCCATCATCGCTATTCTGGCCTCGATGCTGCTGTCGGCGCTGGCGAAGGCCAAGCAACAGTCCGACGGGACCAAATGCCTCAACAACCTCAAGCAAATGTCTCTCGCCTATAACATGTATGTCGAGGACAACAACGGGCAAATGGTCGCCTACTCTTCCACGGCGGCGCTCTGGATGCAGACCTTGATTGCCTACCAGGCGCATGTGGCGAACATTCGGCTCTGCCCCGTCGCCGACCAAACCAACAAATTGGACGTGAGCGGGACCGCAGGGTCGGCGGTGCTTCCCTGGTACTGGGGGTCGAACCCGAACCCAGTCTTGAACACGGGCAGTTATGCCATTAACGGCTGGGTCTATCTCTGGCAGCCAGCCCCAAATGATATCGCGACATGGATTTCGCAAGGCGACCTTCCCATGTTTTTTCAAAAGGAGTCCAACATCACCCAGCCATCATGGACTCCAAACTTCTACGATGGCGTCTGGCCAGATGGCTGGCCGGAGATCACAGACCAGCTCGCCACCGACTTAATCAAAGGCCCCCCGGACGCCGCCAATGCGAGTGGGCTGGCACGCTTGAGTATCGCGCGCCACCCGCTCACTCCGGGAGCGACGGCCACGCCCAATCACAAGGTGCCGGGAGCGATCAATATGGGGTTTGCCGACGGCCACGCCAGCGTGTGGAAACTGGAGAACTCCAAAAATGTTATCTGGCATGCCGGCTACAAGCCGAACGCCAATGTCTGGGCCACCGGTCCGTAGTCGTTGGACGGGTTACTTTGGCGCGGCTCCGTGAGCCGCAAGATGGTTGCTATGCGCCTGTTGCGCATGGGAGACTTGGGCCGACGTCGGGCCTTGATGAGGCGCGCGGCTTGCCTCCACTTCGGCGCGTGAGGGTTGTGCCTTGATTCCGCCTCTGCCATTAAAAGCGTGATTCGGCCCCTTGATTTCCCGAACCGTCGAGCGGTCCTCGTAAGTATGATGCACGTTGTTCCGGTCCACCCTCGAGATCACTGTGTTATGCCGGAATACGCCCCCCTCCCAACGTCCGCCCGTGAACCCGGAGCCAAAGTAGCCGTTGCCGTAATTGATGCCGCCATAGAAGCCAACCTGCGCGCCCCAATACCCTTCGTGCCAGAGGTAATTGCCTCTGGCGAAGCCCCAATAACCGGGCGTCCAGAGAAGTCCCGCGCCGGGTGGGGAAACCCAGGCGCCTGGCACCCAGTAATAACCATAATCACCGTATTGATAGTAGCCAGGCGTCCAAATGTATCCGTCGCCCGGACAGGCGGGTTGATCGAAGACCGCGATAGCAGGCGGTGCGACCCTGACCGAAAACAGAACTCCGGCGAAGGCAGGCGAGCCGAAGAGGGCAGCCAGAACCAGAATCAGAAACATTATGCGTTTGGTTTTCATCTTTGGTATTTTTTCATCGCTCTCCCCGGTTTAAATTGGCTGTCCGACCTGGATTCGAACCAGGACAAAAGCCTCCAAAGGGCCTTGTGCTACCGTTACACCATCGGACATTGACGAGCTAAGTTAGCGTTTCCAAAAGCGACTGCAAATCCAAAATGACGAGGCCGGCCGTGAAACGCCCGGGAATCAGTGATGGTGCGTGAGGAGGATGAACAGCCCGGCGGCGGCGAGAGCGCCCAGCACCGCCAGCGTAATCTTGATCCAGCTCTTCGGATACTTGCCGGCAATGACGCCCGTGTAACCGTTGATCACCACTTGAAAATTTCGCGCGCCGTAATTGTAGGTCAATAACCAGATCGGCGTGAGGATGTGTTTGAAGGTCTGCCCGGAATAGTCCGCCCGGATTTGCAGGTTTCGATGGGTATCGCCGGGAACTTGGGCGGCGCAGAGGCGTTGCAGCTCCGCGTCCATTTCCGCCCGCGCTTCCTGCGCGGCGGCGACCAGGTCGATTTGGTATCGCTCCACCACCCAGCCGGAAAGGTAACCGGCGTTATACGGCACCAAGTCGGTCGTCGTGGGAAAGGGTTCGATTTTGCGCAGCATTTCCTCCTGCATTCCGCGGGAAGCCGGCACCAATTCATCGTCGAAAAAGTGATCGAGCGCCCCGCTGCTCGGCACCCAGCGGACCTTTTGCACCTGCCGCGTCTGCACGTTGCCGTTGGAGTCGCGGTAGCTCTCCGTTTCGTAATAGTAATAGCCGCTCTCGGCCGTCCATTCCGCGTGGACCTGGGCATCGAAGGTCCAGTACGGGATATAGAGGCCTTTGACGGTATCGGTCAGCGCGCCACGCTTGAGCTTGTTGGGCGCAAACCAGCGGTTGCCATACCAGCGGTGGATGGAATCGCGCACCTGGGTTTCGCTCACCTTCATCGGCAAGAGACTTTCCGGGCGGAAGGCTTCCTTGATTTCCTCGTAAGGCACCAACGCCGTCGAGCCGCAGAAATCGCACCGCTGGCTCACGTGGCCCTGATCAAAAACCGAAATGGCCTGGCAACTCTGGCATTTAACCGAGATTTTGTTGGCCTGCCAGCCGCGTTGGTCGTCGGGAATGCCGCGCAAGGCGGCCACCAGGTCATGCTCGACGATGACCTCTTCCCCCTTGGCGTTGAGTTCCGTCTGGGCGGGCAAGGTCATCCCGCAGAACGGGCAAATCAGCGCCTTTTTCGCCGGGTTCCATTGCGCCTCCCCGCCGCAGGCGGGGCAGGAGAACTTTTTTTGGGCGGTGGCGTCCATTCAGGGGTGACGTCCTTATGCCAAATCTTCTACAGTCCTTCAGCTTTTCAGGAAATCGTCGAGGGCGGATTTGGGCACGCGCCAAGTGGACCCGATTTTTTTGCCTTTGAGATCGCCTTTCTCCAAGGTCGCCAGGACATCGGCCTCGCTGACCCCCAAGACTTTGGCCACATCGGCCGCGCCGAGCAATTCGGTCGCGGAACCGCCGCTCGCGCCAGCCCCGCTTCCTCCGGTGGCAGACGGCGGCGGGGGTGAGGGAGCGCTTAGAGAGGCCGCGATTTGCTGGCCCATGGATAGACCCGCGCCCAATTGGGCGGCCGCGGTGGCCAAACCGCCTCCCGCTCCGCCACCTTCGGTCATGGATTGGGCCATTTGGAATTTGACGTAATCGTTGAGGTTTCCCACGGCGGCCATGCTGCTGCGCTTATCGATGGCTTGTTCCACTTCCGGCGGAACAGAGACATTTTCAACAATGAAACTGGAAATCTCGATACCGTACTTCGAGCTCACTGCTGGATTGATGGCCGGCAACAACGCCTCGCCCAATTCCAGATAACGCGCCGCCACATCGAGCACGGGCAATTTCGCCGCCGCCAAAGCCTCCGTGAAAACGCTGACAATCCGCGAACGCATCGTATCGGAGAATTCCTCCAACCGAAAATGATCATCCGTGCCGGCGACTTCCTTGAGAAAAAGTTTCACATCGGTTACGTGGAAATCGAAGATGCCATAGGCGCGCGCGCGGACGATCCCGAAATCGGCATCACGCAGCATGATGGGATTGGCGGTGCCCCATTTATTACCGGTGAACAGCCGGGTATTGACAAAATAAACGTCCGCTTTGAATGGCGAATGCAGACCGTATTTCCATCCTTTGAGCGTGGAGAGAATGGGAATATTGTCCGTGGTCAGGGTATGTTTGCCGGGGCCAAACGAGTCGCCAAACTGGCCGAGATAAACAAACTGCGCCACTTGGGATTCGCGCACGATTAGTTGCGCGCCGTTTTTGATTTCCTTTTGCAAGTCCGGATACCGGTAGGAGAGAGTGTCGCGGGAATCGTCCTGCCACTCGATGATCTCGAGGAACTGCGTTTTGAGGTAATCGATCAAGCTCATGCGTTTTTGGCCTTTCGTTTTCGAGAGGAGTATTCCCTGAAAGCGATCCGGTGTGAACTACAAATTTCACGTCTTTATGTAATGGATGCCATAGACTCACCCGATTGTCTGACAATTGATCAGACAGGACTCTATCGGGTCGGGCTTGGTGTGGCGGCAGTTTTCTCCCTTTTTTTCCGGCAAGTTTTTCCCTGGTTGAGGGCAGTGAAAGTGGCAAGTCCTTGAAAATGAGCGTGTTCTTCCCGGTGGCACAGTCGTTGCTAAATGGCCTTCGACGTGAATGTAAGTCTCTATCAAGCAGCTTCCGCGCTGGATGCCAATAGCCGCTGGCAGGAGGTGATTGCTGATAACCTCGCCTCCGGGTCGGTGCCAGGCTACAAGCAACAGCAACTCTCGCTTTCGGCAATGCGGGCCGGCTTGATGTCTGCTAATGGTGAGAAAAATCAGCCGGCGTATTTTACCGTTCCCCAAGCCACGACCTCGACCAATTTCTTGCCCGGAGATATGAAATATACCGCCGGCAAGACGGACGTCGCCATCGAAGGCAAAGGCTTCTTTGAGGTCGAGCTGCGCAATGGGACCAAAGCCCTGACGCGCGACGGCGAGTTTCAGGTCAGTTCGACCGGGAACCTTGTCACAAAAGAATCTTATCAGGTCATGGGAGCCGCAGGCGCCATCCGCCTGGATCCCCGCAATTCCGACCCCATCTCCATCTCCAGCGATGGGGATGTCAGCCAGGGAACAGCGCTGAAGGGAAAACTAACAGTAACAGATGTGGACCAACCAGCGCTGCTCACCCAAATCAGCGGCGGCTATTTCATCGCCAAGGACCCCAACTTACATACCAAGACCAGCACGGCTTCCTTGCGGGAAGGCTATTTGGAAGGCTCCAACACCTCGCCCGTGGGGGAAATGGCCAACTTGATGAATTCGATGCGCGGGTTCGAGGCCAACCAGCATGTCGTCCAAATCATGGACGACCGCATGAACAAAGTCATCACCGAATTGGGCAATCCGACGTAATATGGTACGCTCCTTATATTCAGCCGCCGCCGGGATGGAATCGCAACAGTTGAATCTGGATGTGATTTCCAACAACCTGGCCAACGTCAACACCACCGGCTTCAAGAAGAGCAAAATCGAATTTCAAGACTTGCTCTACGAAACCACGCGCACGCCCGGCGCCGACCAGGGCAGCGGCAACCTCCTGCCCACCGGCCTGCAAATCGGACATGGCTCCCGGGCCGTTGCCACATCGAAAGTTTTCACGGAAGGCGAGCTCACCCAAACGGGCGAACGGCTCGACATTGCCATCCAGGGCGATGGCTTCTTTCAAGTGCAGATGCCGGATGGCACCCTGGCCTACACCCGGGATGGGGCGCTGAAAACGTCGTCCACCGGACAAATTACGACAAGCGACGGCTTGCCCGTGCAAGGGGGCTTTCAACCCGTTCCCTCAGGAACAACCGGGGTGACGATTTCACCGGATGGCGAGATCGCCACCACGGGCGCCAGCTCATCCAATTTTCAAGTCACGCTGGTGCGTTTTGCCAACCCCGCCGGTTTGCAGTCGGTCGGCCGCAATTTATACATCGAAACGCCCGCTTCCGGCACGCCGGAAACCGGCACGCCGAACCAGGCTGGCTTTGGCAGCCTGCAACAAGGCTTCCTCGAAATGTCCAACGTCAAAGTCGTCGAGGAAATGGTCAATATGATCGTCGCCCAGCGCGCCTACGAGGTCAATTCCAAGGCGGTGCAGGCGGCCGACGAAATGATGCAACAAAGCGACAACCTGCGCAAATGATGAATTTGTTTGACAAATCTTGGCAGGTCTTCGCGCTCCTCCTGGCCGCGGCCGCTCCGGCCGCCTTGGCAGGCGGCGCCGCCAGTTTCGCGCTCGTCCCGGAAGCCAAGGTGGACAGCTCTGGAATTTTCTTAAGTCAAATTGTGCGTCCCCCCCCCTCTGCGACAATCCCCCTGCTTCGTTTGGCCCCGGCTCCTCCCCTGGGCCAAACGACCCCCCTTTCCCGCCAGCAAATCATCGATTTGGCCAAAGCCACCGCGCCGGAACTGGACTCCACCAATTGGACAGGACCAAACGCGGTCCGGGTCAGCCGTCGCACCCGCGAACTGGACCAGGCGGAAGTGACCGACATGCTCCGCGCCGTGTTGCAGCGCGACTACGTCGGTTCGCGCGGAGAGTTGGAATTGCGCCTGACTCAGCCGTGGACGCCCGTGACTGTGCCCGATGAGCCGCTTTCGCTGCGAGTGACCGACTTGCCACTGGCCGGCATCATGCCCAGTGAGGTGGCCGGCTTTGAACTTTGGTGCGGGAAAGAACGGATTGGCGCCTGGCAACAGGCCACGGCCGCGCGGGTCTGGCACGAGGTGCCCGTGGCTCATTCCCAACTGCAACGCGGCCAGTTATTGCGGGACGCGGACATTGTTTTGGAGCGCCGCGACGTTCTGGGACAACATGAGGCGTGCATCCGTTTTCCGGTGACAGATGAATATTTGGAACTGAACGCGAGCGTTTCGGTGGGTTCGCCCGTTTGGGCGCGTTGCGCTCATCCCCGGCCCGTGGTGCGCCGCGGCCACCTGGTGGAAGCGGTCTTCCAGGAAGGCGATCTGATGATTTCACTCAAAGTCGAAACCTTGGAAGACGGCGCCCTCGGCCAAACCGTGCGAGTGCGCAACCCAAAAACCCGCCGCGAACTTTTCGGAAAAGTGCAAAATGAAGATCTCATACTTATCACGCTGTAAGGCCAGTTACCTGGCGTTGGCGCTGTCTCTATCGCAGTTGACAAACGTGGGCGCCGATTCGCTCTGGAAGGACGACGCCTCCTCTGCCTCGATCTTTGCCGACAAAAAGGCGCACCGGGTAGGCGACATTGTGACGGTCATCATCCAGGAAAACAATGGGGCCAGCCGCAACAATAACACCACCACGGCCCGGACCTCGTCGGTGGACGCCTCGATCAGCAGTTTCCTTTACCCCGCCAGCGCGAGCGGATTGCTGACCAAGAAAGGGCAGCTTCCCGCCATGAGCCTGAGCGGCAAGAATAGTTTCAATGGCGGCGGCCAGATCAACAACGTGGAAACGATCACGGCCCAATTGGCGGTCAAAGTGATTGACGTGCTTCCCAATGGCAACCTGGTCGTGGAAGGACGGCGGCAAACAGCCTTCTCCGGTGAGAAACAGGACGCCATCCTCCGCGGAACGGTGCGTTACGATGACATTTCCGCCACCAACACCGTTTATAGCTACAACATCGCCGACCCTTCGATCCAATTCATCTCGCATGGCGCCGTGTCCGACAGCCAGAACAAGGGCTGGTTCACCAAAGTCTGGGACAAGTTTTCTCCCTTCTGAGGTTTGACATGCGCCGGTTTTTCTCTCTGCTCATTTTTGGCGCGCTGCTCGGCGGCGCGCCGCTCGCCAATGCCGCCACCTCGCGCATCAAGGACCTGGCAATGGTCGCGGGCGCGCGGGACAATCAACTGGCTGGCTATGGGCTGGTCGTCGGCCTGGCGGGTGACGGCGACAAAAACCCCGTCGATACCATCCAAACCATCGGCAACCTGTTGCAGCGTTACGGCCTGACTGTTCCGATTGCCACACTCACCGCCAAAAACGTGGCGATCGTCATGGTCACAGCCGATATCCCTGCTTTCTTGAAACCCGGTTCGCGTCTGGACGTGACAGTGGCCTCCATGGGTGACGCCAAGAGTCTGCAGGGCGGCGTCTTAATCCAAACACCGTTGCTGGGCGCGGATGGAAAGGTCTATGCCATCGCGCAAGGTCCGCTTTCCATCGGCGGTTTGTCCTCGGGAGCCGACGGCGCGGGCGGCGCCACCGTGCAAAAGAACCATCCAACAGTGGGCATCATCTCCAGCGGAGCCTTGGTGGAACGGGAGATTCCCGCGACCGTCGTCAGCGACAACCATTTGGAATTGTTGTTGCGCGAACCAGATTTTACCTCCGCTTCACGGATGGCCGCGGCGGTCAACGTCAAATTCCCCAGCTCGTCGGTGGCCGTCGATTCCACGACCGTCCGCGTGCGGGTGCCGCCCGATTGGGGCGGTTCCGCGGTCGATTTCATTTCGCAGGTTGAAACGCTGGAAATCACCCCGGACGTTCCGGCCCGCATCATCATCAATGAACGCACTGGAACGATCGTGGCCACGGCCCGCATTCACATTTCCAACTGCGCTGTCTCGCACGGCAACGTCACGATCAGTATCGCCTCAGCGCAGGATGTTTCGCAGCCCAACGCGCTGAGCCAGGGTGGCACAACCCAGGTCACCGCTCAAACGGACGTCAAGGTCAAGGAAGACAAGGGTAGCTTGGTCCCGCTGCCCGAATTGCCCACCGTGGAGAAAGTCGCCTCCGCGCTCAATGCCTTGGGCGTGACGCCGCGAGACATGATGTCGATGTTCGAAGCGATGAAAGAGGCGGGCGCGTTGCAGGCCGAGCTCATCATGCGTTAATATGAAAATCAACGGCGCCCACTCCCCTGCCCAGGTTGACCCTTCCAAACTGTCGTTGGAATCGCTGGCGGGAAACTCGAAGCTCTCGGACGAGGAAAAAGTCGGCGAAGTCTCCCGCCAATTCGAGGCGGTATTGCTGCGGCAGATTTTGCAGGATATTCGCAAACCCGTCCTCGCCACGACCGAGTCGGATTCCACTGTCAACGGAATCTATTCGGACATGATCAACAATCAATTGGCCGACAGCATCAGCCGTTCCGGCACCTTCGGGCTGGCCCGCGGCTTGCAGGGCCAGTTAAGCCACCAGGTTTTGCCCCATTCCAAAGACACGCTTTCTTCCCCTAAATCATCATGAGCCAAAGTCTCCAAGTCCTGATCGAGTCCCTCCGCCAAGAACTGCAAAATTATGGCGAAATGCTGGCCCTGCTGGAGCGCCAGAAGGGACACCTCATCGCCCGGGCCGCCTGCGAAATCTTTCAGTCCATCAGCCTGATCAAAGCGCAAGGCGCGGCCATTCTCCAGGCCCGCGCGCAGCGCGAGGAATGCCGGCGCCTGGTCGCGCAAGAGTGCGGCCAGCCGGACAACTGCTGCTTCGGCGCCTTGATCCCATTGATGCCCGCGGATTATCAGCCGTTGCTGCAGGCCTTGGTGGAAGAAAATAACGAATTGCTCGCCCAAGTGCGCCGCCGGGCACGGCAGAATCATCTCATGTTGCGGCGCTCGGTCGAGTTGATGCAGGAATTATTGAGCAGCTTGCTGCCGTCGCGCCAGGCTTCTGTCTATAACGGAACGGGCAGCCGGCAGACCTTCGTCTCCGCGCCGCGCCGGCTTTACGAAGCGGTGGGCTAACTTATGATTGGACTATTCGGAGCATTGGACATGGGGGCGCGCGCTCTCTCGGTGCAGCAGCAGGAAATGGAGATTTCCGGCCAAAACGTTTCCAACGTCAATAATACCGCCTACGCGGACGAACAACTGGTCGTGTCCGATTCCACCCCGCTGGATACTCCCCAGGGCGAGGAGGGGACCGGCGTGCAAGCGACCGGCATTACCGAAAACCGCAATCCGCTCTTGGACTCCCAAATCCAAGCCGAGGCGAGCGTGACCGGTTCCCTGACCGCGCAGCAGGGCAATTTGCAAAACGCCGAGGCCTACCTGGATGAGCAGATCAGCACCACCAGTTCGAGCGCGTCACCGCAGAGTGCCAACGGCTTGGCAAACGGTTTATCCAATCTTTTCAACTCCTTCAGCAGTCTCGCCAATGACCCGAGCGATCTTTCGCTCCGTCAGACCACGGTGCAAAGCGCGCAGCAAGTGGCGGCGCAATTCAACCAGGTTTCCAGCCAGCTTTCCACGGTGCAGAGCGATCTGAATACGTCGGTGCAAAACGACGTGGCCACCGGCAACCAGGACTTGAATACGATTGCCACGCTCAACCAGCAGATCAGCGCGGCGCAGACCTCCGGCGGCAACGCCAACACCCTGGTCGATCAGCGCGAGCAAACTTTGGAGAACCTGGCCGGATTGGCCAATCTCTCGACCGCCACCGAGGCCGATGGCTCGGTCGATGTCAGCATCGGCGGCGTGGCCATGGTTTCCGGCAACAGCGTCGCCGCCACCCTCCAGACTTATACAGACGGCAACGGCAACCAGCAGGTCGAAGCGCAAGACGCCAGCGGGAGCACGACGCCATTGAGCTTGACCGGGGGGAGCATCGCCGGCGAAATCACGGCGCGAGACGGCGCCCTCGCCAGTCTGCAAAGCGGCCTCAACACCCTGGCCTCGCAGCTCATCACCCAAGTCAATTCTGTTTACTCCACGGGCTACGATCTCAACGGCAGCACTGGCCAGGACCTCTTCACCGGCACGGACGCTTCCAGCATCGGCGTCAACACCAACCTCGCGGCGGACCCTTCGCAGTTTCAGGCCGCCGGCACGGCGGGCGCGTCCGGCGATAATTCCGTCGTCCTCGCCCTGGCGCAATTGGGCAACCAGGACATTTCCGGCTTGAGCAACCAGACCTTTAGCGCCAATTACGCCCAAACCGTCACGAACCTGGGCGACGCCATTTCCTCCGTCAACGATCAACTTGACACCAGCCAGTCGGTGAGCCAAATGCTCACCAGCCAGCGGGCTTCGGCCAGCGGCGTGTCCACCGACCAGGAGATGACGAACCTGATTCAATACCAAAAGAGCTACGAAGCCTCCGCTGAATTGATCTCCACTTTGAATCAAATGCTGCAAACCGTCATATCCATGAAGAGCAATTAATTGAAAGGAAAAAACCATGCGCGTTACCAATACTTCATTTGGCGGCAGTTTCCTCAACGAGATCAACCAGTTGGAAACCCAGCAAAGCACTTTGCAGAACGAGGCGACCACCGGCCTTAAAGTCAGTCTCCCGGAGAACAATCCGGCCGCCATGGAACAGGTCCTCAATCTCCAAAACGAGGAAAGCTCAAACACGCAATACCAGAGCAATATCACGGCTCTGCAGGGAACCGCCACCAGCGCTTCCGACGCTTTGACCAGCCTGCAAACCATTGTCGAGAAAGCCAGCGAAATTGCCACCGAGGCCACCAGCTTGTCCTCTCCCGCGCAGCTTTCCAGCGACGCCGCCCAAGTGGCCAATTTGATCCAGGAAGCCGTGGAGGTAGGCAACACCCAGGATGCCAACGGCAATTACATCTTTGCCGGCACCAACACGGGCGCCACCCCGTTTACCGCGACCACCGACGCCGGTGGCAACGTCACGGGCGTCACTTACAATGGCAACACCTCTGCGGCCAACAGTGAAATTGCTCCGGGGCTTGCCGTCACGGCGCAAAGTCCCGGCGAAAATAACACCGGCTCGGGAACCAGCGGCGTCTTTGCCGATAGCCGGACCGGGGCCGACCTTTTCAGCCACTTGATTTCGCTGCAACAGAATTTAGCTTCCGGCAACGTCAGCGCCGTCTCTACGACCGACGGCCCCAATCTGGAGAAGGACGAGGACAACGTCGTCACGCAGATCAGTGGAAATGGCGTCATCCAATCCACCCTCGCCTCGGTCGGGAACATGGCCTCGGAACAATCGACGAATATGGAATCGGAAGTGTCCAACGACACCAGCGCCGACATGGCGCAAACGTTGACCAAGCTCAGCCAGACGCAAACGGCCTATGAAGCAGCCCTGGAAAGCGGCACAATGGTGATGGGCGTTTCCCTCCTGAACTTCCTGTCGTAAGAATTAATCTGCGATGACCAATTTGCGATGACCAATTTTCAATTCTGATATGCTCATCGGGTTTCACCCGCAGACGGAAAACTGAAAACTTGCCATCGGGTATTTGTCGTTGGGAATCGTCCGAATCGGCGCTTGACGGGCTTTGTCCCCGCGCTACGATGCCTCCATGAACACATCGCAAAAGAAATCTTCCATAACACCACAGCCACGGACCAAAGCAATTCCGGCCCTCTCCATGAAGCGGCGCCAGTTTCTTAAATCCATGGCCATGACCGGAGCGGCTGGGCTCATCCTGCCGCGGGTGAAACTTTTTGGCGCCGACGCGCCCAGCAACAAGCTCAACGTGGCTTTGATCGGCACTTGGGGCCGCGCGGAAGCACATTTCGATGATCTCCGCCGTGAAAACGTCGTCGCCCTTTGCGATATCAATGAGCAACACCTGGATTTCGGCGCGCAGCAGTTCCCTCGCGCCACGAAATATGTGGACTGGCGCAAGTGTCTGGAGCAAAAAGATATTGATGCGGTCATGATTTGCACCCTGGATCACACCCACTCCTTCATTACCAATTGGGCCTTGAATCGCGGCAAACACGTCTATTGCGAGAAGCCGCTCGCCAACAGCGTGGAGGAAGCCCGCATCGTCCGCGCCACCTGGCTGAAAAACAAAGACAAGCTGGCGACCCAAGTCGGGACGCAACGCCATGAGTTTCCCAACTTCAACCGCGTGCGCGAATTGATCCGCGACGGCGCGATTGGTGAATTACAGGAAGTCAGCGCTTGGGGCGACCGCCAGATCCGCCGTCCGGGCTACCTCGCCGCCGAAGGCGCCGCGCCCTCCTATTTGCATTATGATTTGTGGCTCGGGCCTTCCCCGTTTCATCCTTATAACCCCGGCTACTTTACGGGCAGGCCGGGAGCGAATTGCCTGCAATGGAACATGTATTGGGACTTTGGCAGCGGCCAGATCGGCGACATGGGCAGCCATACCATGGATTTGGCCTGGAACGCGATCGACGCCGGCCTGCCGATTTCCGCCGAGGCCAAAGGCGATCCAATCAATCCGGAGGTCACGCCCGTCCGGCTGGAAACGCATTTTGACATGCCGTCCAACGACTGGCGTCCGCCCATCAAGGTTTCCTGGTATCAAGGCGGCGCCATGCCGGAAACGCCCAATCGCGCCATTGACCTGAAACGAATCGATCACGGGGCGATGTTCGAGGGCAGCAAGGGCTTTGTCGTGGCCGATTTCACCGATCGCCTCCTCTTTCCCGACCAAAAACTGGGCGATATGTCTTATTACAAACCCCGCTCCAAAGAAGAACTGATTCCGTCCATGGGCCATTTCCAAAAACAATGGACTGACGCCATCAAGAACGGGAAGCCGATGAGCACCTCCTGCAACTTCGGTTACGCCAGCGACATGATCGAAATGATGTTGCTTGGCCTGGTCGCTTATCGAGCCGGCAAGAAAATCAAATATGATGGAGCAACGGGCGTGACGGACTCTGCCGAGGCCAATGAGTTTCTCCGGCATGCCTATCGCGAAGGCTGGACCTTGAACGGGTAACCGCCCGCCAAACGCTCTCTAACGAAAGGGAGTTAATTGGGAGGGTAGGGACGCCTCGCCGAGGCGTCCGGGGGTTTTCTTGCCGGAGTGGTCGCCTCGGCGAGGCGACCCTACCCTTCTTAGGCCCGCCGTCAGCGACGCGTTACTTGGAAATTCAGTAGGGCGCAAGCGCGACGCGGTAAAAGGCGGCGCCGGCCTGTGGCGCCGGGATCGGCCATTGCGCCCGTCCGTTGGTGGCCAGGACTGTGCCGGCCGGCTGAAAAGGACTGGCGAGATTGGTTGTCGTTGAAATGTTGTACTGCCGCCCGCTGATCGCCGTCCAGGAAAGGGTCTGGGCCGGGCCCGCGAGGCTGATTTGCAAAGCGGGCAGTTGCTCCCAAATCGTGGCGGTTTGATATTGGCGGCCATCGGCGTCCGTGACGAGGGCGGAGAAGGGATGCTGCCCGGCGCCAAGAATGGCCGTCCGCGCCAGGAGTTCCACCGTGGACAGATTGGTCGCCGCCGCGACCAACCCGCCCGTGCTGAACAACTCGATCCGCGCGATGTTGGTGGCGTTGGCAACGACGGCAAAGGAGAGATCGCCATTGGTGCCGGCGGCAAAGGCGTCCAAGCTGGCCGAGAGAGTGGTGTTGCGGAACTGCACGGTCCGTTTCGCGAACGTCTGTGTCCGCACGCTGGTGCCCTCATACGCAACCGCCATCAGATCGTGGTAACCGTCCGCGTATTGCGCCGTGTTCAGGGTGAATCGCACCGGCAGCGAAGCGGCCCCGGAACTTAAATAGACATGGGCGCGCGGCTGCAAGTCAGGAAGGTTGTCTTCAAGCGTGTGAAAGCCGGCGGGAGCGGGGGCCAGGTTGGTTGAGCCGGTGAAACTCGTCTGTATCTGCGCGGCCTGCCAGCCAGGCGAGGCGGCGTAGATGAGGAACCCGTAGTTGGTGCCCAGGTCAAAAAGATCGGAGGCGGTTGCCCCATCCGCTGTTTGCAAATCGGGATCGGCGTTGATTTGATTCATCAGCGCCTGCAGAAAGGAAGCGATCGACGCGCCGGCTTGGGCATTGGTCGCGGCAACCGTGACTGGCGCGCCATTAGTTTTAATGAAGGTCAATTGCAGCCAGTCGCCGGCATTCACATTCGTGCCCGTCTGCACGAAATGATAGCCATAGGCGGTGCTGTCCAGAAACGCCGGCATGATTTGGTTCGCAAACGTCGCGAGGGCAGGCGCTGCCCCGGCCGCCGCCTTGGTTTGCAGGGAGATTTGGCTGCCGAGAACGGCGACGTTTTGTGAGCGCAGCACCAAGCGGTCCCCCACCGCTTCCGCCTGCACCGCCGTCGCGTTGGTTTGCGTCATCAAGGCGGACGCCAGTCCCAGCGCGACGGAAGCGAGGGAATCTCCGTTGGTTACCGTATAACTGACAGCGACTCCGCCGATGGTCACGGAAAGAATGTTGCCGGGGGCGGGTGGAAGATTGGTCACGGTTGCGACAAAATTGCCATCCACGAACAGATCCACCTGCGCCAGCGGCAGATTGGAGTCAGCGGCGGAGAACGAGAGATTGAAACTGGCCAGGCCGTTGAGCACGCTTCCTTCCGCCGGAGAATTCCATTGCGCCGCGCCGGGACGGGCAAAGGGCGCCGAGAGCGGTTCGCCGGCCGTCAAGCCCTGGTAAGGGTTGGAGAGACTTTGGTAATAGGCTTCCGCGAGGCAAAAACCGCGGTTCTGGAAAAAATAGACCATGGGATCCGGGAATTTATACGTGTAGTTGCAAGGCTCGATCACCGTTCCGTAACTGCCGCTGGCGCCTGCCTCCAGAAACGCCAGCAGCGGAGTCTGGCCCGAATTTTCAAAAATGTACCCGCCAAAAGACGTTAAGCTGTCCGCGATCGCGCCCGGAACGAACGCGCTGCCTGGCAGCGAAAAGCCGACCAACCCAGTGTCCAGCCCAAGCGCGTCGGAGAAAGCAGTGAAGTCGGAGTTGGTCCGCGCTACGGCATCGTTGCCGCGCGCCCGGCTTTCCTGGATGGCATTGTCAAACAAAAGGAAACGCACGTTGCGGACGATGTCCGTTGTTTTCTCCAGATAAACCGGCTCCGGCGGGAAGGAACTGTCGCCGGCAGCGCCTCGCAGGAGGGTGGTTTCCGCCTGGGCCAGATTCGTGTCTGTCAGCATGACGGCGAGAAAGGCGTTGGTGCTGGCCGTTTGCGGCTCCGCCAGGAAAAATGGCAATTCGCTGAACGCGTAGCTGTTCGTCGAATCGTCAGGGAGGGAACAAGTGTCGGGCAGTCCGGGCGGCGCGGCGGTGTTGGTCTTGAATCCATAAAAGAGCGCCGAAGTCGTGCTGTTCGCGCTGTCGCCATCGATGACGCGATACGGGATGTCCATCGAGAGGAGAACGATCATGGCCTGATTGGTCAACGCGCGGCTGGAAATCGTCGTGAGCAGCGGAGTGAGCAGGTAGCTTTCAAAATCACTCTCCTCCCAACTGATTGGTCCGCCGGTCCAGCCTGTCATGCGCCAGAGGTTTTGCGGCGGCACGCCGCGGCGCTCGCAATAGTCATTGGCCAGTTGCAGCGAATTGCTGCTGTTTTGGTTGGCCACGACGATGACATTGAGCCCACTGCCGCCAGCCTGCGCGTGGAACGCGGCCGCCATGGCCACAGCCAGCCATAAAAGCCAAAGACCGTTCAGGGATGTGGGTCTCGCCGTTTGGGGCAAGCTTCTCAACAGCGCACTTGATTGAGGATTGGTCATTGAGAATTTGCCATCAGCCATCGGCAGAAGCTTGTTCGAATTCTTTCACATGACAGATGACACATTTTCAATGGCCAATTCTCAATCGTAGGCCACTCCGCTGGCCGCCGCGTTAGGCGCGCAACGGAGTGCTCGCCCTGCCTTGGAATTGCTTTTCAATGGTCCCAACCATTACAACTTTTTCCCCGGAGCCTCCGTCAAGGCCCGCTGGGCGGCGGCGTAGCCGGGCCAAAAACCGCGTCAAATTTCGCCTGGACGTTGCGCGTGTGGAAATCGAGGGAGCAGAGATCCTCCAGTTCGCCGTCGGCAAAATGCTTTTTGACCTCGGGGTCCGAGCGCAGTTGGCCCAGAAAATCCGCTTCCGGCGACCCGGCGTGCTTGGCTTTCCAGGTTTGGAGGGCGTTGCGCTGCACCAGTTCATAGGCCGCCTCGCGCGTCAGGCCTTTGCGGATGAGCGCGAGCAAAACCGTTTGCGAGTTCCACATGCCAAGCGATAACCCCAGGTTGCGCTTCATGTTCTCCGGATAGATGATCAGGCCTTCCGTCAGTTTGCGCAACGTGACCAGCATGTAATCCAGCAGCGTGCAGCAATCGGGGAAAATAATCCGCTCGACCGAACTGTGGCTGATGTCGCGCTCGTGCCAGAGGGCGACGTTCTCCAGCGCGGCCACCGCGTGCCCGCGAATCACCCGCGCCAGGCCTGTCAAACGTTCGGCGGTGATGGGGTTGCGCTTGTGCGGCATGGCGCTGGAGCCTTTTTGTCCCGGGGCAAAAAATTCCTCGGCTTCCAGCACTTCGGTCCGTTGCAAATGGCGGAATTCAGTGGCCCAGCGTTCAATGCTGGCGGCGATCAACGCCAGGACGCCAATGAATTCCGCGTGCAAATCGCGCGGAACGACTTGGGTGGCGATGGCCGCGGGGACCAATCCCAATTCTTGGCAGACCGCCGCCTCCACCGCCATGGAGAGATGGGCGCTGGTGCCCACCGCCCCGGAAAGCTTCCCCACCGCCACCCGGGCGCGGACCATTTCCAACCGTTGCGCCGCCCGGCTGAACTCATCGTACATCAGCGCCATTTTCAAACCGAAGGTGATCGGTTCCGCGTGGATGCCGTGGCTGCGGCCGATCATCGGAGTAAACTCATATTGACGCGCCTTGCGGGCGACGGCTTCCCGCAACGCGGCCACGCCGGCGAGGAGAATGTCCGCCGATTGCGTCATTTGCACGGCGAAAGCAGTGTCAATAATATCGCTGCTCGTCAACCCGAAGTGCAGCCAGCGGCTGGCGGGAGCGCCGATGTTTTCGGCCACGTTGGTGGTGAAGGCGATGACATCGTGGTTGAGCGTTTTTTCCAGCGCCTTGCAGCGCTCAATGCTGAAGGAAGCCCGCGCCTTCATCTGTTGAAAATCCGCCGGCGGGACGATGCCTTCGGCGACCAGGGCTGCGGCGGCAAGCAGTTCGATTTGCAACCAGATTTCCAGCTTGCGCTGTTCGGTCCAAATCTCCCGCATTTCCGCCCGGGAATAACGCGCGATCATGGATGGTTAACGTTTGGCCATTTTGCTGCGCGCGGCCTCGAGGATCTGCCGCTCTCGCTCCGTCAGGCTATGGATGCCGTGGGCGGAGATCTTTTCCAAAATGGGGTCCACTTCCCGGCTGATGAATTCCGCGGGAGGAAGCTCTTCCGGCCTGCGTCGGCCGCCGCGGCCGGGGCGCTTGGAGGATGCGCCAGCCGAATCCCGGCGGGCCGATCGCCGCCGAAGAAATGGCCGCCAAAAGGCCAGGGACCGGCTGGACATCCGCCAGCGAATCCACACTATGCCGGTTAACATGCCGCCTAGATGCGCGGCATGGGCGATGCCGGGGCCGGAGGCCAGCCCAGGAGTCGGCGTACTCGTAAAAGGCTCCAGCACGCCGAAGAGCGCGATGCCGCCTTCCGCCCACAAAAGGACCTTCGCCGGAAAAGTGACGGGCAGGATGAAGAAAAGCAGCAAGGTGATTGGGTCGTCCGGCGCATTGACCGCAAAGGCGGCAATCAAACCGAACACCCCCGCCGACGCGCCGACCACGCTCGCGTCAGGATATTTCGGAAGACAAGCCAGCCCCACCTGCAACAATCCGCCAACGGTTCCACTGACCAAATAAAGCGTCAGCATTCCGCGGCTTCCCAGCAGGGCTTCGACCGCGCGGCCAAAGAAGTAAAGGCCGATCATATTTCCCAGCAAATGCCAGAGTCCGCCGTGCAGAAATTGGAAGGTGATAAGTTCGTAAACCTTTCCCGAGCGCAGCCCATTAAGGCTTAACATCAACCCGTCCACCCATTCCGGCCGCACCGCCCCTATTATCCTTTGCGCGATATAGCAGACGACCAGCGTGACCAATAGAATCGTGGTCATGGACCAGCCCCCGCGGTCCGGTTCGCGCATGTACGTTCGATCACTGAGCATCGCGAGCAATCTAGTCGCAACCCTTCGACTTTTCAATCCTTTCGCAACCGACAGACGACAGACTCGGTAAGACATCGTGGCGGCGGACTTGGGAAAGGTAGGGTCGCCTCGCCGAGGCGACCGTTCCAGCGAGCCCCAGACGCCTCGGCGAGGCGTCCCTGCCACATGGAATCAAGGCGTGGCGGATTTTCCATCGGTCGCGATGAAAAGTGCCAGGCAATTTTGGTGGGGCGGAGCGGGCGGAGCTGCCGCTCCGCCCAAATTCTTCCCCCGCCATCGGGCCAAAAGAATGGGCGGCGTGGCAGCATTTCCGACGAGACCTCTGATGGCTGCCCATCCGCCAGCGCCGTGGGCGCGAAATATTTGTAGAACCCGGCAAAGAATTGTTTCCGAGCTCCGGAGGAGCGGCATAGTCGGAATATGCCGCCCCCTTGGCCCTTAGGGCTTTGTATCGTGTTGGATTGTAGTCCTACGAATAGGCCGCGCCTACGCCGCTGAGCAGTGCGCGCTCAGGCACAGATGCGTGTAAGGTGCGGTGACAGCCCCGCCCCACCGCGTTTCGTCGCCCGACATCTATGCCACGGGTTTTCTACCGCCCAGGGCGGCATGCCGTCCCCGTGGAACACGTTCCAGGTGATAGACCAAAAAGCCGTGAAGAAAATGGCTGATTTCAATAATTTGAGGCTCGCTCAAGCGCCAGCGGAAGACATCGGACCAAGCCGTTTGCAAAAGCTTTTCCAGAATTTGCCGGGCGCCGGGAGTGAGGCGTGACTCTTCCAGCTTCGGCCTTAGCCCCAATTCTTCCAGCCATTTGATCTCAAAGGCAAAGACCATTTGCGGTTGGGCCGGCTGTTTGGGCAGCTGGGCAAGGAAGGCGCAAAATTGATCGAATGCCCACGGCACCGGCGTTTCCGCTTCCGTACTTTGCTCGATGAGGGCCGCGCAATAGGAGGCCTGTTGCACCCAGGCCAGGTCCGTCCGCAAGGCGGCGTGGCTTTCCAGAAGCCGCACCTCCCGCAGTTGATGCAGCTCGGACCGGCTGGAATGCGCGTAGCTCAGGTCAGCCAGGTAAAATAGGTCCATTTGCCCGCGAAAGGGTGATTTCGGCCGCCGCGCCCCGCGGGCGACCGTGGCCAGCCGTCCGGTTTCCCGCGTCAGCCATTGCACGATCAAACTGGTGTCGGTCAAAGGACGGATGCGGAGAACCACTCCCGTGGCCCGCTCGATTTTCATGGCAACGCGGGGCGGGCCGGCGGCGGGGAGACGGCGTCATCCCGGCGCGAGAGTTCACCCGGCGTATGTCCCGGGTATTCTGGCGCAATGGCCCCAAGGCTGATGGTGAACTTGATCCCATCCGCAACCGACATGTTCAACTTGATGACGTCGCTTTCGGGGACCAGCACAAGGAAGCCCGAAGTGGGGTTCGGCGTCGTCGGGATAAAGACGCTGATCAGTTTTTCCTGGCCCAGCCTTTGTTGTTCGCCGGTGACGAAGCCGACGGCGCGGGAACGGGGATGCGGAAAGCAGACGAGCACCACTTGTTTGAAGGAAGATTTGTTGCTGGTAAAGGATTCGTTGACCTGTTTCACCGTGCCGTAGATCTTGTTCAACAACGGCACCCGCATAATCATTTGATCAAGCCATTCAATGGCTTTGCGGCCGAGGTAATTTCGCCCGGCGCGTCCGGCCAGGCAGATCAAAAACACCGTCAGGGCGAGCGTGATCCAGCTCCAATACCATTCAATATCGCCCAGTTCGCCGTTGGGTTTGCGCAGATGGGTCCAGGCCGGCGGCACGAAAAACAGCAGCGTGTCGGTCATGCCGGAAATGTTGCGGAAGAGCCAACCCGCCACCGCGACGGTAATGACGGCGGGCAACACCATCGCCAGGCCGGAGAAAAAATCGACCCGCCAGCGCTTCAGGATATTATTTTCGCTTAACGCCATTTTGGCCACCGCCCACTTTGCCCAAATCGAAGCGGCGGGACAATTCCTTTAGCAGCTTATTTTCCCGCCGTTTCATTTCGCGCCGGGGGCCAGGGGCGGTGTCGTCGAAACCCTCCAGATGCAGCAACCCATGCGCGAGATACCGCACGATTTCGGACTGCCAGGAAACGCCAAAGCGCCGCGCCTGGACCAGCGCATCGTCCACCGAAATAAAAATCTCGCCGTAAAGGGCGTCCCCGCCGGCGCCTTCCTGATAATTGAACGTCAGGACGTCCGTCGAGCCTTCGTGCCGCAGGTAGGCGTGGTTCAGGCGCGCCATCTCGGTGGCGCCTATCAAATGCACGGCGATTTCGTAAGAGCCGTGGCGCGACAGTTCTTCCAGCAGGCATCGGGCGATGGGGCGCAGGCGCCTTCGGTCCACCGGGCGCGTTCTTTGCCGGTTCGCCAAGTGCAGGACGCTCATGGGATCAGGATTGCCGGCCCCGATGCTCCTCGTAAGCGGCAATGATGCGTTGCACCAGGGGATGCCGCACCACGTCGCGCCGGCTGAACTGCACCAGGGCGATCCCTTCCACGTTGCGCAAGGCCCGCTCGGCTTCCAGCAAGCCGGAGTGTCGTTGCGGCGGCAAATCAATCTGCGTGGGATCTCCCGTAATGACCGCCTTGGAACTCATCCCCAGGCGTGTCAAAAACATGAACATCTGTTCGGTGGTGGAATTTTGCGCTTCGTCCAGCACGACAAAGGCGTGGTTCAGCGTGCGCCCGCGCATGTAGGCCAGCGGCGCGATCTCGATCACGCCCTGTTCCATGTCTTTTTCCATTTCCTCGGCCGGGAGCATATCGTGCAGGGCATCATAAAGCGGGCGCAGGTAAGGCGTGATCTTTTCGTAAAGGTCGCCCGGCAAAAACCCCAGCGCTTCGCCCGCCTCGACTGCGGGGCGCGTCAAAATAATTCTGGAAACCTTTTCCTCCTTCAAAGCCGAGAGCGCCATGGCCATGGCCAGGTAGGTTTTGCCGGTTCCGGCAGGCCCCAACCCGAACGTCACGTCGTGGGCGCGGATCGCATCGACGTATTTTTTCTGCCCCACGGTTTTGGGGGTGACCGGGGCTTTGCGCGGCGAGGTGACGATGCGCTCGGAAAACAAAGTGCGCAACGCGGCCACGCCTTCGTTCTTCACCACGCTCAAAGCCTGGGCAAAGTCGCGGTTGCGAACGGTGCTGCCGTTTTTCAGGCCGGTTTCCAGCGATTGAAACAGCTCCCGCGCCATCTCCAACCCTTCGGTTGGGCCCTCCAGCTTGATCCAGTTTTCGCGCGCCACGGCTTTGACGCCTAACTCACCTGCGAGCGCCTGCAAGTTGCGCGGTTCGTTGTTAAAGGTTTGCTGCGCCAGGCGGGCGTTTTCAAAATGAAGGGTTTCTGTGGGCATCGACAGGCGGCCTATTTGGCCAGCGCGGCGCGCAATTCCGCCGCCACTTCCGACAACGCCTGGGGCAGCACCGTGGCCGAGCCCAGCGCCGGCATAAAATTGGTGTCGCCGTTCCAACGCGGCACGACATGCACATGGACATGTTCAATAATCCCCGCGCCCGCCGCGCGTCCGATGTTGATTCCGATATTAAAACCGTCCGGGCGCATGACTTCCGTCAGGGCATTTTGGCAGCGGCGCGTCAGTTTGAACAGCGCGCCCATTTCCTCCTCGGTCAACCCGTTCAAATCGGGCGCCGGTTTATACGGCACCACCAGCAAATGGCCGCCGGTATAGGGGAACCGATTGAGCAAGGCGAAGCACATCCGTTCGCGGACAATGACGTAATTGGCCACGTCATCGCTGGAATCGGCAATTTCCTTGAAGATTTGGCCTGTGCCCGAAGGGGGTTTGGGAGAGCGGATATAAGCTATGCGCCAGGGCGCGTGCAATGATTCCATGCCGCGGCCCGCTTATGGGGAGTGAGGAGGGCCTCCCGCATGGCCCAGCGCGGACAAACGCGCTGCCACCAGCAGGTTGTTCAGCAGACTCATACCCGAAGTATGGATGCCCCCTCGCGGAATGTCAACCGGGCGTGATTAAATGTGTTAAATGCGTTGGGCAACCTAATGGTGGGGCGGAGCTGCCGCTCCGCCCATTCTTTGGCCTTTTCATTTCGCCTCGCCATCAACTATAAAATGAGCCCACGAGCGCCCCCTGACTGGACCTTTTACGGCCGGGTGCATTAAACCCACTCGAAGGGGAGATATTTGGGCGGAGCGGCCCGTCCTCCGCAGCAGAGCCACTGCGGAGGGGGGGCAGCTCTGCCTTGCCAAAATTGCCCGACACTTTAGATCGCGCCCAATGTCAACCGGGCGTAAACATCGGTAGTATGCCACTTTATCTTGCATGCCGGCAATTGTGCTGTTCAAGGCTCGACATGCGGAAATGTCTCGCCTCACAATTGCAATTACAGGAATCTTGGAAGTTGTTCTCATTTGTGTAATTTGGACAGTGTTTTTGAATTCTGGAATGTGATTTCAAAACTGCGAAGAGACTTTTCCGAAGCCTTGCAGGACTTCGCGGTCGTTCAATGCAGAAAATCATCCAGTTTTTTTGCCCAATCGCGCATGTACATTCTCTTTTTGGTCCTCGCCTGGAACTCGGCGAAGTCGAGGTATTGCGAAACGATCAGGTTGAGTAACGTCATTTCTTCCCTATTCAGATAATTTTTGGCGACGTGAACATCGTGTTTGCGCACCTCAAAACCTTTAACGATATATTCGCGCAACCGTTGGGTCGCCCAGATGCGGAATTGCGTGCCGCGTTGCGATTTGACCCAGGTAGCCGACTGAGGCGGACCCCATTCTTTAGACCACGAAGCGCGTAATTTAAGATGGACTCTTCCGGTCTGCTGTCATTTATAGTTATTGTTGTCTGCTGCTTCTTTCCGCGCTTCAAAGAACTTTCGAAAAG
>JBKQWF010000087.1:0-27773 GCA_052139695.1 Limisphaerales bacterium | reverse complement strand
TATGACTCGGGTATCAAAGTCTCGAAGGAAGCTATGCAAGCTGTGCGCCTGACCCCGAACGCATTTCATGGCGAGTGGAACTACACAATATCGCATTAACTGTGACAGTTATTTTTGCGCGGCTCCTAACGCTCTATCGGTGGGTTGAAGAAGGTGGCTCCTTCATCTTTTCGTTTTCTGCCCCTGCGTGCTTTTTGTTGGACCAACCCGGCCGTAGCCTCTTTTGGACCCTTCTCCGATAGAAAATCAAACGTCGGCTCTGTCAGTCCCCTTTCCAATGCAGCACGAGCAACCCGCACGTATTCTTCGTCTATGTCGAATCCAATGAAGCGCCGAATTTTGCACTGCTTCGCGGCCAGCGCGGAATGACCAATGCCAAGAAACGGATCGAGCATGACCAGTTTGCTGGCGGAGCCATGAATCATAATGCAATTGACAGCCAATTCCGTCGGAAACGTCGCCGGGTGAGGCCGCTCCTTCGAGCGGCTGACGATTGTTTTATAGGGAATAAACCAGTTGTTGCCCCGGCATCGCAAATCCCTTCCTCCGGTGTGTGCCCACCTTTGGATGTTGGATTTGTCAGAGTAGGGCACCCCCAGGCCCAATCGATCCAAAGGCGTATTACCGCCCTTTGTAAGGTGGAATACATACTCGTGGCAATCGTTGACGTAGCGTTGGGAATGGAGTGGCTTGAAATGCCCCGCGGAGATTTGGTTGCCCTCCTTCGTCTTTATCGTAATGGACTTGATCCAATGAAACGTATTCTGGAGTACAAAAAGTTTTTTTAGCTCCACAACCAGCTCATGAGGAATCAAGGGATTCGACGGACAAGCTCCCAGGTTCAGAAAGAAGGAACCCTTTTCTTTCAGAACTCGCTGCACCTCGCCAGCCCATTTCAGGCACCAAACCAGGTAGTCGTCTCGATTCCTGTGATCGTTATAATTTAGGTATTTTATGCCCAGGTTGTAAGGGGGCGAAGTCACAACAATATCAACCGACTCTTTATCAAGTCGGGACATTCCGACTGCGCAGTCTTCGGCCTTTAGGATGAACTCCGTTTGGAGAATATTGCCAAAGTCCGCCTTACGCATGGAGAAAATATCCTCTCTGTTTTTCGGAAATGGGCATCTCCAGTTTTTCCATGACCTTGAGCATGTCTTCCCAGACCTTTCTCTTTTCCGCGAGTGCCTGGTTGCGCAACAGGTAAGCGGGATGAAATGTGGGCATGAGAGGAATGTCCCGGAACATCTGAAAACGCCCGCGAATTTTGCCGATTTCCGTCTTGCCCAGCAACCCTTCCACGGCGGTGGAACCCAAAGCAACCATGACCTTTGGTTGAATGAGTTCAATTTGCACCTGCAAATACGGCAGGCACGTTTTCATTTCGTCGCCGGTGGGCTTCCGATTCCCGGACGATCTTCCGGGCGTATCGGGCCGGCATTTGAGAATATTGGCGATATACACCGTCTCACGGCTCAAGCCCATCGTCTTGATAATGCGGGTCAACAGTTGGCCGGCGGCACCGACAAACGGTTCTCCTTCCCGGTCTTCGTCCGCCCCCGGGGCTTCGCCGACGAACATTAAAGCCGCGTCGATATTACCCACTCCGAAAACCACGTTTTTCCGGCTGCTGACAAGGTGTGGACATTTCAAGCAAGCCAGGGTGCGCTCCTTCAAGTCTGTCATGGCCTTTCCCTTATCCACAGGTTCAGGAGCTAGTTCGGCCGCCGCAGATTCGACGACCATCGGTGGAGGGCGGCGCAGTTCCGCAAGGGTTTCGGCCTGCACCGTAACAAAGCGGGTTCCCCCAGCTTTTAAAGCCATTAAGTGGTTTTCAGTCGATTCAAGGACGCGCGCATAATCGTTCATGAGGCGGCGATTTTAACGGTCCCCTGGCAACGAGCACGACAATGTTGTTACTAGTTGCTCACCGACAATTCACAGGCTTTCAACTAAGCCGCATCGGCATGACAACGTAAAGGAAAGGACCGTTAATCTTCAAAACGCCGGGACTTAATTCATCGATCAATTCCAGGAAAACTTCGTCTTCCGTCAAAGCGTTCAACGGTTCCACCAAGTAAGCGGGGTTAAAAGCGATGGCCATATCTTTCCCCTTGTAATTGATCGCCAAGCTTTCCCGGGCCTCGCCGACTTCCGGAGAATTGGCGGTAATGGCCAAATTGTTGCGGCTCACCGCGATTTTGATCGAATTGGCCTTCTCACTGGTCATGATCTGCGCCCGGCGAGTGGCGGCGAGCAGTTCCTCGCGCGGCAAGGCGATCCTTTCCTTCGCTTCAGAAGGAATGACTTGCCGATAATTTGGATAAACGCCTTCCACCAGCTTCGAGAGGATCAGAATGGAAAATCCTTTGTCATCGGTGAGGGTAAAGGAGGCTTGATTCTCGCCGATCCGAATTTCCAAATCACCCTTCTCGCCCAGCAAGCGGCCCAATTCATTGACCGTTTTTGTGGGAATGATTAATTCAGCCTGGCTCGCTTCCGGAATATCGACTTCCTCATCGACCAGGGCCAGACGGCGCCCGTCCGTCGCCACCATGGTCATTTTGTGTTCTTTGAGGCTGAGAAAAATTCCATTCAACACGTAGCGCGATTCATCCGTGGAAATGGCGAAGGACGTTTTGCGCAGCATTCCTTTGAATTTCTCCTGCGCAATGATAATCTTTTTGTCGTCCTTGAGGGTGTTGATCGGAGGAAACTCATCCGCAGCCAAACCATTGATTTTATAAAACGACGCTCCGGCCCGCACATGGCAGACATTCTTTTCGTCCACCTCCAGTTCGATTTCCGGGTTGCCCAATTCCCGGCAGATACCGAAAAACCGTTTTACCGGGACCGTGCTGGCGCCCTTTTTCTTCACACTGGCCTCAACTGAGCAAGCAACGGTGACATCGAGGTCTGTGGCGGTGAATTCCAGTTTATTCTCTCCAGCGCGCATCAGAACGTTGGAAAGGATGGGCAAAGTCGTTCGCGTACTGACGATATTTTGCACCGACTGCAATCCGTGAATCAATTGATCTTTGGCAACACTCAGATTCATTCTGCCCTTTAATATTATCTTCTTTCTTCTAAAGGAAGATTATTATTAAGGGTTGTGAATAAAGCAAACAACTCCGCATGTCAAGGGAGAGGCAAGGACTTCCAGCGATATTTCAATGTGGACAACTGACCGCCAGGCAGCCGCGAACCGGAAAAAAACAGGTTTATTCGCATTTGGCACAAACAATTCACAATCAATTCAGTGGCAACGGGCGCGCTTGCTGACATTCCGCAAGACCTCAGCCACGCGAAGAACATCTTCCATGGTTGAATCCCGGCCTAAGGAAAAACGAACCAAGGAATTGGCCAGAGCGGGTGCGACCCCCATTGCCAGCATGACATGCGAAGGTTCCAGAGAACCAGCGGAGCAAGCCGAGCCGCTCGAAGCGCAAATTCCTTCCAAATCAAGCCCGGCCAAAGTCGTGATGCTGTCGCAACCTTCAACGGTAAAGGCAGCGGTATTGGGGAGTCGGGAGGTCATCGAACCGCGAAAGCGAATTCCTTCACCCGCGGTGGCCAAAGCGATCAGGGGATTCGTCATCTCGATGAGTTCTTTCTTGGGAAAAACAGGAGGATTTAAAAAACGTTCGACAGTTTCGGCCAAGCCAATTATGGCGGGGAGATTTTCCGTGCCAGCCCGCCTTTCGTTTTCGTGCGAGCCGCCAAAAATAATTGGATCGGGATGAAGCGGAGACTGGATGAAAAGAGCTCCGGCTCCCTTGGGACCGTGGAGTTTATGAGCGCAGAAGGAAACAAAATCGGCATGAAATTGGTTAATGTTATCGAAAGGTTCCTTGCCGAACCATTGGACAGCGTCGGTGTGGAAGAGAACGCCATGAGCGCGGCAAATTTCACCGAGAGATTGGACAGGTTGAAGAGAGCCGGTCTCGTTATTAGCCGCCATAATCGAGACTAAAACCGTGTCTGGTCGTAAGGCTTCAGCCAAATCTTCCGGAGCAACCAATCCCTCTTGATTGACTGGCAAATAAGTAACGTTAAAGTCCTCGTTCTTTTCCAAATATTGAAAGCACTCCAGGACAGCGTCATGTTCGATGGCCGAAGTAATCAGGTGGCGTCCTTTTTGGCGCAGATGGCGGGCGGTGCCGAAAACTGCCAGGTTGTTGCTCTCCGTTCCGCCGCTCGTGAAAACAACTTCACTCGCCCGGCAGCGCCAGACTTTGGCCACGCGTTCGCGAGCATCGTCGAGCAAAGCGCGCGCTTTTCTGCCGACGTGATGGATGCTGGAAGGATTGCCGTAAATCTCATCGAAAAACGGCAGCATGGCAGCGCGGACTTTCGCGTCCAAAGGCGTGGTCGCGTTATAATCGAAGTAGATCGAACGCTCAGAGGATTTCAAAGGATATTTGTTCCTTTAAGGCCAAAATAGGGGGCGCCAGCTAAGAGGCGGGCGTCGTTGGAGTAAGTAGAGCATCAGACCCAATCCTCCCGATCCTGGGAGATGGTGATGCTGCTATCAGCGCCCCGACCGGTCTTCCCGGTCTCATCCAGCTTTTTGAAGGCCGCAGAAGGTTTGCGGCGGGCAAAATAGGGGATGGGGGGGGTTCTGCTTGGGGAACTATCCTGGCTACCACCCGGCCGTTATCTGTCACCCGAATTTCGCCTTGACGGGATGCTTCGCGCACAAGTTCGCCGGTTCGATTGTGAAGCTCTCGAATGGTGATTGTCTTCATGTGTCTTATAGCGCGTGCTTCAAAACAAGGTCTTGATCGGGATCGATTCCCCATCTTTTTGCCACGGCCTCAAGATCGTTTGTCACACTCCAGCGGTCGGCTTCCGGGGTGGTCGTGTGGCTGCGATTCGCGCCCTTTAGCGCCATGCAGCCCCGATTGTCGCCGATCCTCGCGATGAATTCCCGTTCCTCATCTTGCAAGTGTATTCTTGGCAGCGCTGCCAACTCCTCGGCCTTGTCTTCAATGGCCTTTGCGTCCGCGCCGGATTCCTGAATCAACGTCGGGACAACCGATTTGACCGGCTTCTGCGCAAGATTCCAAAGGCAGGCCAATTGCAGCAGAGTGACGCCGTATTTGTCCGCGATGGGGCGCAGCTGCTCCAGCTTTTCATTACCAGCTTCAACCCAGCCGGCTGGACGAAACGCGCGATGATCCTGCTGCGCGAATTTGTGCCCGGCCTTGACGTCATCGTGAAATAACCCACCGTAATCAACGACGCGGGTGATTAAAGGAACATCATATTTGCCCGCGGCGGGGAGAACCAGTTGGCCGGGCCACGGCTCCAAAGGGTTCAGAATAATCATGGCCCAATCCAGGATTTCGCCGAATCGTTCCAGGCACAGGATCAGGTCGAGGGTGAATCCGTTGGCCGGCCCGGGGGCTATGCCGATACGATCGGTCAACTTTTCATCGACCAAGCTTAACATCGCGGACCAAACCCGATCGCTGGAGTAGCCGATGGAATCGGGATTGTGCAGAAGAAGAAGATCGAATTTCTGAACACGACAGCGTTGCAGCGACTTTTCCGCCGCCATGCGAAGATAATCAGAAAAGTCGCGCGGTGAACGCAACGCCGGGTCGGTGAATCGCGGATAACCGCGCGCGCCCTGTCGCTGGCCCTTATAAAAGTCATGCCCCACCGCACCTACCAGGCAATAATCCTGGCGCGGCAAGCCAGCCAAAGCCGAAGCCAGCAACTCATCGGCTCCGCCGCAACCATAGACATCGGCGGTCATAAAAGTGCGGACGCCTTGCTGGAAGGCGCGCCGCACCAGTTGAATCCAGCGTTCATCGGGCAGAGGTTCGCCGAAATTCATGAACCGCCCGCCATTCCACGCCCCAAAAGCTGTCCGGGTGACATCCATCCTCCTAGTTTAGAGGGTGTCAGCGGGGGATGCAAAGGCGTTTGAGGGAAAAAGGGTGCGATTAAAACCGCCGGTTGGATTTAAGAAGGGCGGGCAGGCCCCTGCCCGCCGAGGCGGCGCGCACGGAGTGACGCGCCCCACCTCGCCTGATACTTTTGGTCGCACCCTGAGGGAAATTCAGGGGAGCGCGGTCGTCTCGACCGCGGCCGCTGGCGTCCCGCCGGCGGCATTCTTTTTCTTGGTAACGGTCGCCTCGGCGAGGCGACCCTACCTGCGGCGGGCTTTCCGATTTGACAAAGGAAAGAACAGGAACAAATTCACTTTCGATGAATCTGCAACTGGACAACAAATTAGCGCTGGTGAGCGGTTCGACCAAAGGCATCGGGTTGGCCATCGCCACCGCCCTGGCACAGGAGGGCGCGCGCGTCATTGTCAACGGGCGCACGGAAAAATCGGTGGCGGCGGCGGTGGCAAAAATCCGCGAGGCCGCGCCCGCGGCGCGACTGGAAAGTTTTCCCGGAGACCTGTCCGCCAAGGCGGGGGCGGAAGAGGTGGTGAAAAGATTCCCCTGCGTCGAAATCCTGGTGAACAACCTCGGCATTTTTGAGCCGAAGCCATTTGCGGAGATTTCTGACGAAGAATGGCGGCGCTTCTTTGAAGTCAATGTCCTGAGCGGGGTCAGATTAAGCCGCGCTTATTTTGGCGGGATGCTCCAGCGGAACTGGGGCCGGATTGTTTTCATCAGCAGCGAGAGCGGGGTGCAGATTCCGGCGGAGATGATTCATTACGGCATGACCAAGACCGCGGAAATCGCCGTGGCCCGCGGTCTGGCGGAGCTGTGCGCGGGGACGAGCGTGACGGTCAATTCGGTTTTACCGGGCCCGACCCGGTCGGATGGCGTGGATGAATTTGTCCATCGCCTGAGCGGCGGCAAACCATTTGCGGAATTTGAAAAGGAGTTCTTTGAAAAGGTCCGCCCGACCTCGTTGCTCAAGCGGTTTGCCACGACTGAGGAAGTGGCGAATCTCGTGGCCTACGTTTGCAGCCCTCTTTCCTCGGCCACCAACGGCGCGGCCTTGCGCGTGGATGGCGGCGTGGTGAAGTCGGCGTTTTAGACGGCGCGTGCTATGACCTTGGCGCAAGCGACCGAGCGGCACCAGCAACTGGCCGGGGAAATCCGGCGGCACGATCAGCTTTATTACGTCGAGGCGCGACCCGTCGTCAGCGACCTGGAATATGACCGGCTCTACCGCCAATTGGCCGACCTGGAAAAAGAATTTCCCGTCTTGGCCACGCCCGATTCTCCCACGCAACGGGTCGGCGGCCATCCGGTCAAGGCCTTCGCCACGGTGACGCATCGGGTCCCGATGCTCAGCCTGGACAACACTTATTCGCAAGGCGAAGTGCGCAGCTTTGTCACGCGCGTGCAAAAGCTCTTGCCCCACGAAGCGCTGACCTGGACCGTCGAGCCAAAGGTCGATGGGCTGGCCGTGAATTTGCGCTACGAAAATGGCCGCCTGACGGTGGGCGCGACCCGGGGCGACGGCACGAAAGGAGACGATATAACGTCAAACCTAAGGACAATCCGCTCCATTCCGCTCACCATTCCACACAAAAAGGGCACGCTGGAAGTGCGGGGCGAAGTCTTCATGACCGTGCAAGGGTTCAGAAAGCTCAACGACGAGCGCGCCGCCGCCGGCGAGGAAGTGTTTGCCAACCCGCGCAACGCCGCCGCGGGATCGCTCAAGCAGTTGGACCCGCGCATCGTGGCCAAACGTCCGCTGGACGCGGTGTTTTATGGATTGGGGCAGGTGGACGACGGCGCCGCGCCGGCACGCCATAGTCAATCATTGGAATGGCTGGCCGGCCTGGGATTCAAGACGCCGGAAAAGGTCTGGTTGTGTCATGCCGAAGAGGAATTGCTGGCGGCGATTGATGAGCTGGACAAAATCCGCGACCGCTTTTCCTATCAAACCGATGGCGCGGTTATCAAGCTGGATGAACTTTCCTTGCGCGAACGCGCGGGCTACACCGCCAAGGCGCCGCGCTGGGCCATCGCCTACAAATACGCGCCGCTCCAGGCGCAAACGCGGCTCAACGGCATCACCGTCCAGGTCGGGCGCACGGGAGTATTGACGCCGGTGGCGGAGTTGGAGCCGGTTTTTCTGGCGGGCAGCACGATTGGCCGGGCCACCCTGCACAACGAAGATGAAATTCAGCGGAAGGACATCCGCATCGGCGACACTGTTATCATCGAAAAGGCGGGCGAAGTCATCCCCGCAGTGGTGGGCGTGGTCTTGGAAAAACGCCGAGTGGACGCGCAGCCGTTCGATTTTTACAAACATATCGGCGGCAAATGCCCCGTGTGCGCCAGCCCGGTGCGGCGCGATCCGGACTTTGCCGCCTGGCGCTGCGAGAATCTGCGCTGTCCGGCGCAGGCCACGCGCCGGGTGGAGTTCTTTGCCGCGCGCGGGGCGCTCGACATCGAAGGCGTTGGCGGCATCGTGGCGGACAAACTGGGCGAACGCGGATTGGCGCGCGAGCCGCTGGATTTATTCACCTTGACTGTTGATCAACTGGCCGAGATGAACCTGGGCACGGAAGATTCTCCGCGCGTTTTCGGACGCAAGAATGCCCAAAAAGCCGTTGACGCCTTGGCCCGCGCCAAGACCGCGCCCCTGGGCCGCTGGCTCTTCGGCCTGGCCATTCCCGAAGTCGGCAAGACGACGGCCGGCCAACTGGCCGCTTTCCACGACACGATCGACGAGGTGGCCGATTCCGCGTTGCTGAAGGATGTCCTCGCCTATCACGAAAAAAGAAAGATCAAAGAGGAAGCCGAAGCGGCCGCGCAACGCTTGTTGGACGCGGGGTTTGCCGCTCGCAGCCAGAGTAAAAACGAGCGGGAGGCGGGCATTGTCACCGAGGTCGGCCCGGTCGTGGCGCGGAGTGTGCTCGACTATTTTGCGTCCGACGAAGGGCAAAGTATTCTGCGCCGGATGAAGGAACTCGGCATCCACCCGGCGAGCCAAAAAGCGGCGGCAAAAAAGAGCGGGCAGCCATTTTCCGGAAAGACCTTCGTTTTGACAGGAACATTGCCCACGATGACGCGCGAGGAAGCCGGCGCGCGGATCGAATCTCTCGGCGGCAAAGTCACCAGCAGCGTCAGCAAAAGCACGGACTACGTCCTGGCCGGCGCGGACGCCGGTTCCAAGTTGGAAAAAGCCCAAGCCTTTGGTGTGAAAGTCCTCGATGAGGACGAGTTTTTAAAAATGGGTCAAAGGTGATTCCCCCTTTGGCCCGAGAATCGCGCAGAGGCGCGGAGCGCGCAGAGAAAGAGAGAAAGCCCCGCCGAAAATAGGCAATTCTCGCAATGTTGCAGGGCAAGAGATTCAGAGATTCTTTTAAATCTATTTCCTGTCTCCGCGCTCTCTGCGCCTCTGCGCGCATTTAGACCAGTCCTATACAATTCCTATCGAAGCATTTAGGTGCAGCGCGAACGTTAGCCGAGGATTTGAGTGCGGACTCAGGATAATTTGTCCTCCCATTCCTTTCCTCAGGCCACTGGCAGGGTGATGAGAAAAGCGGTCCCTTTGCCGGGGCGCGAGCGGATGCGCACTTTGCCGCGATGGGTTTCGATGACGCGCCCGACGATGGCCAGGCCGAGGCCGGTCCCCTTGTGCTTGGTCGTGCTCAATAACGAAGTGAAGGCTTGGCGGCGCTGTTCAGAGGACATCCCCTGGCCGGTGTCGCGGAATTCGATCAAGACTTGGGTGGCTTGCCCGGCGCCGGCCCGCAGTTTGACGGCGCGGGTGGAAAGGGTGAAGACGCCGCCATGCGGCATGGCCTCGACCGCGTTCAACGTGAGGTTCAGAAAGGCCTGGGCCAATTGGGTGCCGTCGGCCATGACTTGGGGAAGGTCCGCCTCGAGCTGGCGGACGAATTCGATCTGCTGATTGCGCAGCTTATGGCGGATGAGCAACGCCAAGTCGTTGAGAATTTGGTTGATATTGACCGGGCTGAGATTGGGCTCCGTGCTGCGGGCGAAATCGAGGATTTGCTCCACGATCTTGTTGAGATGGTCCATTTTCTCGCGGAGGATGGCGTCGTCCTTGATGCGGGGGTCGCCGGGCGCGAAATCCAGCCGCAAAGAATGGTAGAGCATCTTCATGACGGTGAGCGGATTGCGGATTTCGTGCGCGACCTCGGCGGCCAGCAGGCCGAGGGCGGACAGTTTTTCGTTTTGACGCAACTGCTCCTCCAAATCCACCACCCGTTCGTAAAGGCGGGCTTTTTCCAGGGCGATGGCGGAAAGCTCGGCCAGGGCGGTGAGGGTGTTGATCTCCTCGTTGGAAAAGCTGCGGGGATGACCGCTATAGACATTGAGCGTGCCGATGGCCTTTCCGCCGAAGACCAGCGGCGCGCTTAAGAGCGAGACCAGCCCTTCCCGGCGCGCCATGTCCTTGTTTTGGTAAAGCGACGATTCCCGCACGTCCTCAAGTTGCATGGGCTTCTTGCGCCGGACGACGATCCCCATGAAGCTTTCATCGGCGTTCAAGCGTGGGCGATCGATATAAGACGGGCCGGCCCCGAAGCTGGCGCGCAAGTCCAGCCATTCGCCGGTGGGATCCAGCATGAGCAGCGAACAGGCGCGGGCTTCCATCAAACCGCAAGTTTCGCGCGTGATGAGCTGGAGGGCTTCGTTGACATGGAGAGCGGAATTGATGCTGCGGCTGACGCTGACCAGCGTTTCCAACAGGCGGGCCTTGAGGCGCGACTGCTCAAAGAGCCAGGTATTTTGAATGACCTTAACCGCCTCGGCCGCCAGGTCCTCCAGCAATTCCCTGTCGGCGTCGCTGAATGCGTTTTCTTTTTCCGCATCGACGTTGAGCACGCCGCGCACCTCGCCCATGACTTCCAGCGGGACGGCCAATTCGGAGCGAACCTCCGGACGCAACATGATGTAGCGCGGGTCCTTGCGGACATCGCCGACCAGGGCGGGTTTGCCGGTGCGGGCCACCCAGCCGGTGATCCCCTGGCCCATGCGCAGGCGCAGTTCGCCGGCGTTGAGCGGCAAGCCGGCTGAGGTCTGAATCTCCAGCAGCCGATTGGTGGGATTGATGAGAGCAACCGAGCCGCTGGAAGCCCGCATGACACGCACCGCCTCGCGCAGGATTAATTGCAGCGCCTGCTGCGCGTCCAGTGTTGAATGAATGACGTTGCTGACCTGGTAAAGGAGCTTCAGGCGCTCGTGCGCCGCGCGCAAACTGTCAATGTCATCCGCCATGGGCCGGGGTTGTTCTTTGTTTCAGGAATCCGTCGGATTTGTCTCTCACATTAGGGCGCAGCAGCGCCGCCCTGCCACCTTGGGGTAGGGCGTTGCTGCCGCAACGGCCAAACATGGGTTCCATGTTCATCGCATGCGGCTCAAGAGCGCCAGGCCGGTCCCGCCGCTGATGATGTTCGGCAGCCAGGCCGCCAGCACCGGCGATAAATACCCGCCGACTCCCAGACCGAGAGAAATCCGTTGCAAGATAAAATACCCAAAGCAAATGAAAATGCTCGCCGCGACGCCGACGAACACATTGTGCCGGCCCGTGCGCGCGGCAAAAGGCAAGGCGATCAAGACGACGACCAGGCAGGTAAAGGGCGCGGCGATGTTGCCTTGCAACTGCGTCAATAATACTGCTTTTTTGCGCGGGTCGATTTGCTCATGCAGATGCAGGTAATCGCGTATTTCGCGGATGGAGAGCCGCAACCCTTTCGCGGCGTCGGTCGCGCTCAGATTGTTGACTTTGATTTCGCTTCGGATCCAGCCCGGCGTTTCCGAGAGTTCAAGGGGAAGCGTGGCATTGGTGTCGGTGGTGTTCGTCGGCCATGTTTGAATATCAAATTGGTCCTGGGGCGCGCGGTCCCAGACATGAGCGTCGGAGAAAACCCATTTGCCCTCGCGATAGACTCCGCTCTGGGCGTGAACCGTGCGGCTGGAGCCGTCCTTGCGGTTCCAGGCGATCGTGGGCTGGAGCATCTCTCCCGTGCGCGTATTGAAATGGCCGATGATCCACTTGCGGTGGTCGGCCTCATTGTTGAGGACAAAGGGCGGCGTTAAATCGAGCTGCCCGGGCAGTGCCAGGCGGCGTTCCATGATGAGGCGCGTGCGTTCGGCTGTCGAGGGCAGCCAATATTCGCTGATCACGAAGACAATCACCCCGAAAAAGGCGCCCATCCCCAGGTAAGGCACCGCCACCCGCCAAAGGCCCACTCCGGCCGCGCGCATGGCCGTTAGTTCATTGTGCCGGCTGTGGTTGGTCAGCGCGTAGAGCAAGGCGAGCAGGAGCGAGACCGGCAAGACTTGCTCGGCGAGCAACTCCGGGAGCGTCACGACATAATACTCGATGATATCGACAAACTGCAAGTGGTTGTCCTGGAATCTGTTGATCTGGAAAATGAGGTCGAACGAAACGTAAAAAACCAAAAAGCCGCACAGACAATAGCCGAGCGGCACCAGCAATTCGCGCAGTAAGTATCGGTCCAACAGGCGCACCGTCTCAATTCTAAGGGGCGCGCCCCAATTGACGAGGTTATTTCCGGCCATGCATCAGGCAGGGTCGCCGCGCCGAGGCGACCGCTCGGGCAGGAAACAGCCGTGGACGCCTCGGAGAGGCACCCCCACCTTTCGTGACTGAGGCATGACTATTTCCGGGCCGCGGCCGCGCGAACGAAATTTGCCAGATCGCCTTTCAACGCCACCCGGGAAGGCTGATTGACATACATCATGTGGCCGGCTTCGTAATAGCCCATCGTCACGTTGCCGCGCAGGTCGGGCGGCAGCCCGATATGATCGAAGGTGTAGCGCGTGGCCAAATAAGGCGTGGCTAGGTCGTAATGACCATTGGCGACAAAGACCTTTAAATATGGGTTATGCGTCATGGCTTGGCGCAAGGTCTCCGCCACGTCGAGGTAGCGGTTGCGGGCGTCATTGTAATCCCAGGGGTTGACCTTGCCCGTCAGCACTTCGTAGGGCAGATCGCTTTCGAACTTCAATTCACCCCGCACATAGTCGTTGAAGCAGGCGGCGAATGGTCCCAGCACCGAAGTGTAGCTGGGATCATATTCCGCGTTGGCGCCGGTGGCGTCGCGGTCCACGCCGGTCATGCGGCTGTCGTAGCGGCCGACAGTCAGTCGTTCCTTGCGCAATAGTTCCTTGAAAAAGCGCCCGGCAGTGACGCGCAAGTTCGCGCGGTCCACGTAATCCTCAGACAATCCGGTGAGCCGGGCCAATTCCTTGACAATGGCGGCGTGCTCCGCTTCGGGCAAGGCTCCCCCTTGCATCAAGGCATGGGTATAATCGCCGAGGGCGAAATTTTCCGCTTCCGCCAGCGCCTTTTTTTCGTCGGTTTGCAGGTCCGGCGGGAGCTTCTTGTGATACCACGCGGTCGCCGTCTCGGTCGGCAAATAGAGGATGTAAGCGAGGTCGTTGCCCGCGCTGAAACTGAGCGTTTCAAAATTGAGCACCGATGAGACCAGGACAATGCCGTTGAGGTAGAGACCGTAGCGGTCTTCCAAATAGCCGGACAAACCCGCCGCCCTGGTCGTGCCGTAACTTTCGCCGATAAGAAACTTGGGCGAAGTCCAGCGTTGATAGCGGGTCGTGTAGAGGCGGATAAAATCCCCCACGGATTGCAGATCCTGATCGACGCCGTGATATTTTCCCGCCTCATCCACCGGAATGGCGCGGGTGAAGCCGGTGCTGACCGGGTCGATGAAAACCAAATCCGATTCGTCGAGCAGCGATTCATTATTATTGACCAGCCGGAAGGGCGGCGGCGGCAAGCTGCCGTCTTCCTGGAGCGAAACGCGTTTGGGCCCGAGCAGGCCCAAATGCAGCCAGACGGAGGAGGAACCCGGGCCGCCGTTGAAGGAGAACGAGACCGGGCGCCCGGCGGCGTTGGTGGCGTCCAGCCGCGTATAGGCGATGAAAAAGAAAGAGACGCGCGGCTTGGCTTCCTCATCCTTGATCACGATGGTGCCCGTCGTGGCCTTATACTTTACCTCAACGCCCTGAATGGTGACGGAGTTGGTCGTTTCCGAAAGCTGGTCTTTGGGCTCGTTTTTGCCGCCGTCTGTTTTGGACTCGGCCGGTTTTTTGCCGCCGGACGGCGCATTGGCCGATGGTTCCGGCTTTTCCTGCGCGCGCAGTCCGCCGGAGAGCGCGAGCAGCCCCGCCACAATGATTGCGATTGGCCTCATTTTGCTTTCCTTTCTTTTCGGTAGCCGCGATTGAACGCCACCACGTCTTCGTAACGGACTCCCGCGCCGCCAAAAATGTCCAGCGCCGACCCTATAGTTAAGTCTATTTTATCCCGCCCGGCCTGCGTCACCTCTTCCAGGTCCCGCAAGGAATTTGCGCCGCCGGCGTAGGTGGCGGGCAGCGGCGACCATTGCCCCAGTTTTTCGACCAACTCCAAATCCACCCCCCGGCAGAGCCCTTCCACGTCCGCCGCATGCACCAGGAACTCATCGCACCATTCCGCCAATTGCGCCAGTGTCCGCGATTCGATGGCCAGTCCCGTCCATTTCTGCCAGCGATCCGTAACGACATAATAGGCGCCGTCGCGCTTGCGGCAGCTGAGGTCCAGCACCAACCGGTTTTTTCCGATGACGCCGGCCAATTGCTTAAGGCGCGCCCAATCGAGCTCTCCCTTTTGGAAAATCCACGAAGTAACGATGACATGTGACGCGCCATCGTCCAGCCAGCCTGCGGCGTTGTCCAAATGAATGCCTCCCCCGATCTGCAAGCCGCCTGGAAAAGCCGCCAGCGCCTCCCGCGCCGACGCTTCGTTGCCAGGGCCGAGCATGATGACGTGGCCCCCGGCAAGGCCGTCGAGCCGGTAGAGCTCCGCATACCAGGCGGCCGGCCGCGGCGAGATGAAATTGGTCCGCAAGGCCGACGGCTCACCGGTTAAGGTTCCGCCGACAATTTGTTTGACTTTCCCCTCATGCAGATCGATGCACGGACGGAACATGCTACCTCTGGCCGAGCTGGCGGGATTTCTCGGCGGCGGCGCGCACCGCACTCATGAAAGCAGCGCGCACCTTTCCTTTTTCCAGCTCGTACAACCCCTCAATCGTGGTGCCGCCGGGGCTTGTGACCATGTCTTTGAGAGCGCTCGGATGCTGGCCGGTTTCCAGAACCATTTTCGCGCTGCCGAGCACGGTTTGCGCGGCCAGTTTCGTGGCCACATCGCGCGGCAGACCCGCCGCCACGCCGCCATCGCTCAACGCTTCGATCACGAGATACAGGTAGGCCGGCCCGCTGCCGCTCAAGCCGGTGACGGCATCGAGCAGCGTTTCTTTGACTGGAAAGGCAATGCCGACAGCGGAAAAAATCTTTTGCGCGAGGATGGCGTCCTCCGCCGTGGCCGCATGGCCCAAGGCATAAGCGGTGGCGGACGCGCCGACCAGCGCCGGTGTGTTGGGCATGGCGCGAATGACGCGCGTGCTTTTCCCGAGCAGGTCTTCTAATTTGGCCAACGGCACACCCGCGGCAATCGAGATGAGCAAGTGTCCGGGCGCAACCCCTGGTTTGATTTCCTGAAGGACTTCGGCCACTTGGGCCGGCTTAACCGCCAGGATCAACACTTGGGCAAACTGCGCGATGGGCAGATTTAATTCCTCCGCTTTCGCGCCCGTTTCTTTTTCAAACGCGGCGCGCGCCGACGGCGCCGGATCGCTCGCCCGCACTTCCGCGGCCTTGACCAGGCCCGCGGAAATCACGCCTTTGGCCAGCGCCCCGGCCATTTTTCCAGCTCCCAGAAAACCGATGGTAAATTGAGCAGCCACGGATGCGTTCTAACAGGTTGCGGGGCGGGGCGGAAGGCTTTTTATTGCGACGCCCCTCCCGTATTGTGCATTGAAACACGTCAGTCATGGATGGTAGGGACGGCTCGGCGAGCCGTCCGCGGGCCTTTGCTTTCGGAGCGGTCGCCTCGGCGAGGCGACCCTACCTCTCCCAGTTTGGGCGGCGCAGCAGCGCCGCCCCACCACCATTTGGGTGGGGCGTTGCTGCCGCAACACCCAAGATTTCGACTTTGGGAACGTTCCGCGCGCGGAGTTATCGGTATCTCACGGTTTGCCTTCCGGCGCTTCCTGGCAATTGGTCTGGCAGATGAAACGGTTGACCGCGTTTAGGTAAGCGCGGGCGCTCGCTTCGATCACGTCGGTGCTGGAGCCTTTGCCGGTCACGATCTTTCCGCCGTTGAATTCCACCTTGACCGTGACTTCGCCCAGGGCGTCTTTTCCCTGCGAGACGGCGCGCAAGGCGTAATCGAGCAGGCGGCCTTTTGTTTCTGTCAAACGATCGATCGCCTTCAGGGCCGCGTCCACCGGGCCGTCGCCGATGCCGGCGTCCTGGACAAAAGCGGGTTTTTTGTCGGCCAGCTTCTGCAACCGGACGGTGGCGGTGGGAACGGTGCGATTGCCACTGGTAACGTTGAGATAATCCAGCGCCCACGTTTCGGGCACTTCGGTAATGTGGCCTTCGACGAGGGCGGAAAGGTCGTCATCATAAACGAATTTCTTCTTGTCTCCAATTTCCTTGAACCGGGCAAAAATGGCCAGGACGTCCGCGTCCTTCATTTTGAAGCCGAGCTGCTTGAGGCGCACGGCCACGGCGGCGCGTCCGCTGTGTTTGGTCAGCGGCAATTCCGTCTGGCCCCAGCCCACCGTCTGTGGATCGATAATCTCGTAGGTTTCGCGTTTCTTCAAAATCCCGTCCTGGTGAATGCCGCTGGAGTGGGCAAAGGCATTTTCGCCGACAATCGCTTTGCTGCGTTGCACGACCAGCCCGCTCATGCGCGAGACCAGGCGCGAGGCTTTGACGATTTCGCGCGTGTTGACCCCGCACTGGAAGCCGCCAAAAAAATCTCCACGCGTGCGCAAGGCCATGACGATTTCCTCCAGGGCTGCATTGCCCGCCCGCTCGCCAATGCCATTGACCGTGCATTCCACCTGGCGGGCGCCGGCGCGGACTGCTGCCAGGGAATTGGCCACCGCCAAACCGAGGTCGTTGTGACAATGCACACTAATGACCGCCTTGCCGGATTGAAACTCCGGCGCCGCCTCATAGAGATGCTGGATCAAAGCGCCGTATTGGTCCGGCACCGCCCAACCCACCGTGTCCGGGACATTGATGGTCGTGGCCCCAGCCGCCAGCACGGCCCGGCAGACTTCCACCAAAAAGTCCGGTTCCGTGCGCGAGCCGTCTTCCGGCGAAAACTCGACGTTATCGACGAACGACTTGGCCCGCTTGACGCCTTCCACCGCCAGACGGAGGATTTCGTCCCGCGCCTTGTTCAATTTGAACTCGCGGTGAATCTTTGACGTGGCCAAAAAAACATGGATGCGCCCGCGTTTGCCGGCGGGTTTGATCGCTTGCCCAGCCGCATCAATGTCCGCCGCCACGCAGCGAGCCAGGCCGCAGATAATCGGCCCTTTGATTTCGCGGGCAATGGCTTGGACCGCGGCAAAATCGCCGTCGCTGATGACGGGAAAGCCGGCCTCAATGACATCGACTTGCAGGCGGGCCAGTTGCCGCGCGACTTCCAGTTTCTCGCGGAGGTTCATGGAAGCGCCAGGGCATTGCTCGCCGTCGCGAAGCGTTGTGTCAAAGATGAGGATGCGATTATTTTTCATATAATGGGATGGGTTGCGGAAAAAAAACCCCACCGCCGTGCCGGGCGGTGGGGTTTTAAAATTCCTGTAAACGAAATTAAACCACGCCCGCCGCGCCGCCGGTAAGCAGCGCGATAAGCAACAGACGCAGGTTCAGATTTCCGTTCACGCTGGCACTGATACTCCGGCAGCCCGGAAGAGTCAAGCCTTTTCCGCCTTCTGGGTGCGATTAAAAGGGCCGGGCAGCGTTAGATAGGGCGGCCATTCCTCTGGCCGCCGGGAAGGCGCGCACGGAGTGACGCGCCCTACCTGCGCCGCGCTTCGAATCGCACCCGCCCCCCTTTACCGCCCATCGTCGGGGTGGAGGAGGAAATCGGGGGTGAGGTTGGCGGGCTTGGCCAGGTAGCGGAGGTCGCCCTCGAAAACGATGCGCTTCTTTTGGATGGTGAATTTCGTTTTTCCGGCCAGGGCCACGGCCCGGAGGGCGTCCCAGCCGTTTAAGTCAAATTCCGCCAGGCTGTGACGGAAGAAGTGATTGGATTCATGCGCGCGCAAGCCGGGGGAAATGCGCGTGTTTAAATCGAACGCCAGGATCGGCTGGACAAAATCCCAATCGCGATCGTTGAAGAGGGCGTGTTTCTCAAAACGCTTTTTCTTGATCCGCTCCGCCGCGCGCTGGTCTTGCACCATCGCCAGAGGTTCGAGTGGGTCCTCCGCCGTGTGCAGGACCAGAAACGGCGGCTCCAGCGTGGCCCGGATATATGTTTGATTGGTCAAGGCTTCAACGGCGTCCAGCAAGGTTGGCGCGGCATTCGTCAGGGCCGCGCGGGCCCGGCGGAAAAAATAGAATTCGTCCGTTGCTCCCGGCATGAAAATGAGCGCCTTGACCGCGGAATTGCGACGGAAGGAACCCAGCATAATGCGAACGCCATTGTGCCGGTTCAATTCCGGCGCCTTCTCGGTCAACGGCATTTTGGCGAATTCCTCCTGCCACGATGGCTGGGCTGCCAAAGGCGCTCCCGCCAGGAGCAACCCAAAGGCGGCGCGGAAGGGCAGGAATCGCCAGGACATAATTGTCAGATAGAAAGCAGACCGATGCGTTCCTGGAGTTGCCCGCTCCAGCGCGACAGATAGCTTAGGTCGCGCCCCATCTCCTCCAGCCGCCGCAACGGCAACGCGGCCGCGCGCGCGGCGGACGCTGGCGGCGGCGCGGCTTCCCAAACGGCGTTCATGGCATGCAATTCTGTCAAAAGGGTCTCGCGTCGCAAGTGGATTCGCTGTAACAGGGCGTTGAGTTTCTCGGAGCACGCCATCGCGGGCTCGAACCATTGCGCTTGCAGCAGCGGCGACGAGGCCTTGACCTTGGCAGCGACAATGCGGTCGGCTTCGCGGCAGACCTGGCCGACTTCCATGAACAAATCCATCGTCTCCGCCGGAATATCCTTCAAGTTGGCCGGAGGCGCGCCCAGTTCCAATTCCAGCAAATGCTGCACCCGCGCTTTGGGATCGCGCAGGCAGTTGTGGGCGGCGTTCAACTCCGCGTATCGCGCTGTCGCCGCCGCCCGCTCCTCGGCGGTGCCGTTGTGGAAGCGGTCCGGATGGGCGGTCATGGACAATTGCTGGAACCGTTCTTTAAGCGCCTCGAGATCAATCCACGGTAGGCGCGGTTGACCAAGCGCGGCGAAATGGTCCATGAACGAAGGCTAAGCGCTGAAGCTCTCGCCGCAGGAACAAGTGCTGGCGGCGTTGGGGTTTTTTACTTTAAACCCGCCGTCCTGCAACGCATCGACGTAATCCAGTTCGCTGCCGGTGACGTAAAGGGCGCTTTTCGGGTCCACGACCACCTTGACGCCGTTGCTTTCCACGAGAATGTCGCGATTGGCGGGCTGGTCCTGCAAATCCATTTTATACTGCAAGCCGGAGCAACCGCCGCCCACCACCGCCACGCGCAACACACCATTGGGGCGCCCCTGCCGATGGAGGAGTGAGGAGACCTTTTGGGCCGCGGAGGAACTGACCTTGATGAGCCGCTCGTCCCCAAGTCGGAAACTAGCGGGCGCGGTCCCATTCTGAGCGGTTTGTCTGGTGGCAATCATGACAGTCCCATGATAGCCGCCTGAGCGAAAATCGGCAACGAGATTCGGCTGTGAGTTTACTGTGAGCCGTCGGTGAGAGAACCACGGATCACCCGGTGCGGCAAGCCGCAACCAAAGCCTGAAAACCTGGAATCGCGCAGAGGCGCGGAGGGCGCGGAGATTTTTCTCTTCTTTTGTTTTGCTCCGCGATCTCGGCGCCTCTGCGCGAGACTTAGCGGCGTGAAAATGTTGCCAAAAAAAAGGTCACTTTCAGCTGAAGGCCGGCCGGTCTGAGTTTGCGGGGTGCCTCAAGCGTTAGCCCCTTCGACGAGTCTGATTTCTTGCGCATTAAGGCCGTAGGCCTCATAAACAATCGCATCTATCTGGCGATCCAGGCCATCGCAGCGGTTGGCGTAGAATTCCTTGTCCCTGTCGATCTGCGCTCCGGCCAGCTGCTTTTTGGCCGTCAGCATTTGCTCCACCAGTTGCACCATCCGGCGGTGCTTCGCCTTGCCGGCGGGATTGGAAAGGTCAAGATGGCATATCGGCAGTTGCTCCAAGCTGAATATCGTGACCTGGGGAAACGATTCCTTGAAATCGGCGAACATGGTTTTCCAGAAAAACGCGGTCAACCGCGAATTGATGATTCCGAGAAGATACAATTCATTTTCGAGGCTTGATCCGCGAACCGTGAAAATGTTTCCGGTGACGGCCACAGGCGAGCGCAAAATGCCTGCCGTGGGCCGTTCGCAAATCTGTCGGACGACCAATTTGTGCGGGGCAAAATGAACGTCGCTGTCCCAGCAGCCGCCGGCTGTCTTGGGGCGTTTAAACAAGACAAATTCACCGGGCTTTGCGACGAAGTATCGCTGCACATCGCTGCCGGCAATTATTCGCACATGGTCCTTGGTTTTCTTTGTGTCGGCAAAATATTTGTCGCGGTCCCCGGTGATCAGCCCGCGTTTGATGGCCGCCAAATTCTTTAAAGCCGGGAAATCGTTGGTCAGGCGTGAAATCAGGGATTTGTTATGTTCATTGACGAGAATGTTCCAAACGCAGCCCGGAAGCTCGGAAAATGTGATCTGCTTGGTTTTCCCAGAGAAACGAGGGCTGGCCACAAATTCCTGACCTAATTCCGCCGTCGTCTGAATGAAATGCTGCTCGCGTTTCCCGGGGTCGGGTTCAAGCCGATAGACCATGACCGATGTATGAACGTCCGCATGGGCAAACACTCGTCCACGAGCAACGCAGATCTGTTCAACGCAGCACTTCTTCAAGAGCCATTTTCTTAATGATCCGGCGTAAACATTATTCAGGACAGTCGTCGGCACAATGTAACTTTGGAATCCGCCGGTTTTGACGAGGGAAACAGCCCGCTGCAGAAAGAGGTGGAACAATTCAATTTTGAAATCAGTGGCAACGTAGTGGCCGCGCAAATAGGAAAGCGTTCCAGCATCCGTGTTATGGGGTTGCAGCATCCTATAAGGCGGGTTGCCAATAATCGCATCGAAGCCGCCTTCAAATTCCGGCGCCGCGGGCGGCGCAAGCCCCACGCCTTTCTTCTTCTTGTCGCTGTAACTGCCGTGCAGCGGCACGCCGGGAAAAGAAAAATCCAGCGGCCTTTCGGTTTCGCGGAGCGAGCCGGACTCGTTATCTTGTCCCCTGCTGAAGATGTGCGGGAAGCGTTGCTCGAAATCCATCGGGTTCAGTTTCTTTTCCTCATCCGACGCGAAAAGTTGGCCCGTCAGAATATCGGTCCCGATAAGCGAGTTGCCGCAGACGATGTTTTTGTTGAGCGAAGGCAGAAGTGTTTCGTGAAATTCCAATTGGTAATTGCGGGCGGAGCCGGGGGTTTCATCCTGCAACAGCTTCAGGTAGAGCGAGAGTTGCGCCACCTCCACGGCCTGCGGGTCAATGTCCACGCCATAGATGTTGTTCAGCAGGATTTCCCGTTTCTTTTGCAGGGACAGGTGCAGGCCGTCGTCGCGTTCCACTACGTCCCCCTTTTTCGCCTTGCCGGGATTGTCGTTGTAAAACCTGGTGTGGTGGCGGATGAGCCGGTCATAGACGCCCAGCAGGAACGAACCGCTGCCGCAGGCGATGTCGGCAAAGCGCATTTCGGCAATCTGCGCGGGCGTCTTACCCTCCACCAGTTTGCCGATCGTGTTTTCAACGATGTAATGGACGATGTATTCAGGGGTGTAGTCCACGCCGCCCGCCTTGCGGACTTCGGGTTTTTCCTCGACGCGGGCGCGTTTGTCCGTCGCCACGATCACCTTGCCAAGAAATCGTTCGTAAATGCTGCCAAGAATATGAATCGGGATAGCGTTGAAATCGTACGGTGAATTGATGTGGCAAAGAGCTTCACAGACACGGCTAAACTGATCGTCATCGACGGTGAAATTTTCAGAGTCAAGAACAGCGTTTTTCTTAAATACGATTCCATTGTAAATGCCGTTCAATCGCTCAGAAGTCGCAATGAACTCATGCCAGGCGCTGCCGCGTTGGCCAAAGTTGGCGACGAGGTATTCCGGTTCAATCAACTTATCTTCCAAAAAGCGCATGAAGACGAGGCGGTCCAACGTGCGTTGAGTGACTTCGGTGAGCGTTTCGCTGTATAGTTTGGAATTCCAGTTCTTAAAGATGCGCGCCAGGGTGTCGCGATGTTTGTCCAATTCTTCCAAAAATGCTTCGTCAATGGATTGGCAGCCGCCTTTCAAAAGTCCGCGCTGCACCGCGCCGTGCTTCTTGGGCAAAGTTTCCGCGTATTTTTCGAGGGAACCACTGGCAACGGCTTCCCGGGAAAAAAGCCAGTATATATTGGCGAACTCCTCTTCGTCGCTGTATTCACTGTAATGGAATTGTTTGAGGTTGCGCTGAAGCGCGGTATCCAGGTTGGGCTTGAACCGGCAATCGACAATCTCGAGTCGCTCAAAATCAAACAGCACGCCAACAGGCGTTTGACTATTCCAGCCGTAACGGATGGTCTGAAAATAATTGTCCGTCGTGGCAAGGTCGGCGAATGGTTTTTTGGCTTCGATATAGAATTTTACGTCTTTGAAATTCGGCGCGAGATAGAAGGCATAATCGGCACGGCGTTGCGATGCCCCCTGTTCTTTGCGCTCGACTTTAACCTCCTGCTCGCAGGGGTTTTTCTGCTTGTCGTGGTTCACGTCCCAACCCAAAGCGATCAAGAATTTGTCGATGAAATCGCGCCGGGCTTCGGCCTCCTGATACTGTGGCGACAGATAAAATCCCTCGTTGGCCTTGAACTCCGCGGCCAACTGTTTAACCCGTGCAAAAGCGACCTCGAAATCCGCTGGCATCTCCGGGAGACGCTATCAGACGCCGTGTGAGGCGCAAGCCAGCTTTATGAGTTCAACTACGTCTTGGCCCGTTTCCTGGCGCTCTTTTTTGGCGGCTTGGCGGCAGCGGTGGTCTTCGGCTGACCACGCAACCTACGAGATTCACTTGAATTAGTTTGATTGCCGGATAACGTCATCGCGCGGGAACTGGGCGGCCCGTCCCCGCCAAGACCATGAAAATTAACTGGAAAATCCGGCCCTCTCACTTAACAGGCAAAATCCGCCGCCTCTGGGAACTTTCAGGACCCAAAATCAAAGCCCTCGCCGCCGGCTTCGACCCCGCCAAAGGGTCTGCGGTTTACACGGTGCGCGGGCGTTACACCGCGCGCGGCTGGACGGAATGGACGCAAGGGTTCCAGGCAGGCTCGGCTTTATTGCAATTCGACGCCACGGATGAGGCGGAATTTCTGGATTTGGGAAGAGGCGAGACGGTGCGCTTGATGGCGCCGCACCTTAGTCATTTCGGGGTGCATGATCACGGGTTCAATAACGTCAGCACCTATGGCAATCTTCTGCGCTTGATGATGGAAGGCCGGCTGGCGGAGAACTCCTGGGAAACGGATTATTACCGTCTGGCTCTCAAAATGAGCGCGGCCACCCAAGCCCGGCGCTGGACGGCGCTGCCGGAGGGCGGCTTCATTTATTCTTTCAACGGCCCGCAGTCGCTCTTTGTCGATACCCTCCGCTCCCTGCGCGTCCTGGCCCTAGGCCATCAATTGGGCCATGTCATGATGGAGGAAAATGACCGGCGGGTTTCGCTGCTGGAACGATTAAAAATGCACGCGGCCGCCACAGCCAGGTATTCGATTTACTATGGGGAAGGTCGCGACGCCTACGACGTTCGGGGGCGGACGGCGCACGAAATCATTTTCAATCCGAACGACGGCTGTTACCGCTGCCCGAATTCGCAGCAGGGTTTTTCGGCCTTCAGCACGTGGACGCGCGGGCTGGCCTGGGGGATGTGCGGGTTCGCCGAACAGTTGGAATTCATGCGCGCCATCGGGGACGATTCGAGCACGCCTTTCCTGCGCAAGGCGGCGGAAGCGACGTGCGATTTCTATTTGACTCAGGCGGCGGCGGCGGACGGCATTCCTTACTGGGACACGGGCGCCCCGGACTTGCATCGGCTGGGGGACTGGCGATCGCGCCCCGCCGATCCGTTTAACGCGCATGAGCCGGTGGACAGCTCCGCGGCGGCCATCGCCGCCCAAGGTTTGCTCCGGCTGGGACATTATCTCGAAAACAAACGCTATTGGCAGGCGGGACTGACCGTCTTGGACACTCTGTTCGACGAGCCGTATCTCAGCACGAAGCCAAAACACCAGGGCCTTCTTTTGCACAGCGTCTATCATCGTCCCAACGGCTGGGATTACATCCCGCCGGGTCGAAAAGTGCCGTGCGGCGAGTCAAGTATGTGGGGTGATTACCATGCGCGCGAAGCGGCGCTCTATGTGCAACGCATCGCCCAGGAAGGCCGTTACCTCGCCTTTTACCTATGAGCAACGTCTCATCCAGCGAAGCCCGCAAACCGGTCGCCCTCGTGACCGGCGGCGCGCGCGGCATTGGTTTCGGCATCGCGCGAGCGCTGGCGCGGGAAGGATTCGATTTGACAATTTGCGGTACCCGCGACGCGGCCGCGGTGGAACCGTCGTTGCAAGGCCTGCGCGGCCTCCACGCCGCCACCCTCTACGTCCAGGCCGACGTCAGCGACCGCCGCGCCCGGCAAACGCTGGTCGAAGCGGTGCGCGAGAGATTCGGGCGTCTGCATCTGCTGGTCAACAACGCCGGCATCGCGCCCAAGGTCCGGGCGGACATGCTGGAGGCGACGGAGGAAAGTTTCGCGGAGCTGTTGCGGGTGAACCTGCAAGGACCCTATTTTCTGACGCAGCGTTGCGCGCAATGGATGATTGAGCAGAAACGGGCCGATGCGGCCTGGCGGGGATGTGTCATAAATATTTCTTCCGTTTCCGCGACGGTCGCTTCCACCAACCGCGGCGACTACTGCATTTCCAAGGCGGGAGTCTCGATGGCGACGCAGTTGTGGGCCGCGCGCCTGGGTGAATTTGCCATCCCCGTTTATGAGATCCGCCCCGGCCTCATCCAAACCGATATGACGGAACCCGTGCGGGGCAAGTACGACAAAATGATCGCCGAAGGATTACTGGTGGAGCGGCGTTGGGGCACGCCGGAGGACATCGGCAAAGCCGTCGCCATGCTGGCCCGCGGCGACCTGCCTTACGCCACCGGCCAAGTGCTCAATTTGGACGGCGGCCTGACCCTGGAACGATTGTGATCCTCTCCAGGCACTTAATCGTCCAGTCGGCGTCCCGCCGACTGGCCTCCGGACCCGCACATAAGCAATTCGACATGTAGTGTTTCCTCGAGACGGGAGGGCGGAAGCGCTGCGACGCCCTGTTATGATGGGGCTCGCGGCGCTCGCCCCTCCCGGAAACTCCCGTTGTAATGTCGCCTGTCCGCTCCCCCGAGGCATTACCGCACAATGACCCGGAAAAACTGGGACTGGAGGGATGGATTAACTGGAGTGGAGAATGTCAGCGTCGTTCCCGCGGCGCTATTGGTTTGGAGCGGCCTCCACGCCTTTAAGTCGGTAGAGCTTTGCAGAACCACTGCCAGCCCCGGAGAGACACCCGAAACGGTCATGCTGAGATTGCTGGATGACAGGGAGACGCCGGCCAAGGCGGGCAATTGCTCCGCGAAATAAAGAAATGACGAATAACCGCTGAAGCCGCCAGAATCGCTGGCCCTGATGTCCCAACGGAAATAATGCCCGGCCGTGAGCGCGGCCGGCAGGGTAATTGTCGTGATGTTGCCGACAGTGTCGTTGCTATAGACGAGCGCGCCCGCGGTCAGGTCATTCACGTACAATCCATAATTTGTCGCGTTGGCGGCTGGGTTCCAGCTCATCGCCGGATAGATATTGGTGATGGTGGGCCCGGGACTGGCGAATTCGCCTGGAGAATTGAGAATCGGAGCGACGGGCGCGAGGGCCACTGTCTGAAAATAAAACGGCGTCGAAAGCGGGCTGAATCCCGCGCTATCGCTCGCTTGGACAACCCAGCGGAAGATGTTGCCGAGCGGAAGCGCGTCAAGGGTCACTGAACTGACGTTGCTGACATTGTTGTTGCTGTAAACCATGCTGCTGGTCGTGAGGTCATAGACAGAAACAGCGTAATTGGTGGCGCCGAGGGCCGGATTCCAGGTCAGCGTGGGAGAGAGGTCCGCGACGGTGGGGCCGGGACTGGTGGCAGTGCCGGGAGAGACGAGCGTTGGAGGGGACGGAGGAATAGCGGTAAGATTGCTGGCAGCCATCCAGCCGCTGGGGGGCACGGAAAAGTTCACGAACCACCAATCGCCCACGGGTCCGCCGGCAAGATAGCCTTGACTGCCCGTGGCTTGCGCTCCGGTGGGCATGCCGCCCGGCGATTGGGCAACATAGGCCAGAATGTTCGCCTCAACCTTATCGCCCAAAGTTAATGCCGGCAACGCCGCTTCACCTCCTCTGAGCGAAAGAAAACAGAACAGCCAGAAACGCCAGCGACCCAGGCCCGCTTTGGTATTCACAGTGCCGAATATTCTAGGAGGGATGCCAGCCTGGCTCAAATCCCAAATGCGAAAAAGAATTGCGTTCCCCGGCGCAAATCAGCCAATAATGGCGCAACTTTGAATTTCGATCCGAAAACAACCGCGGCGCTGCTGAAAAAGGAGACGCCTCTGCGGCCCGTCCTCGGCATGGTTCTGGGCAGTGGCTTTCAAAATGCGTTGGACGACCTGGAGGTGGCGCGCGAGATCACCTACAGCCAGATCCCGGGATTCCCCACCGTTGGCGTGACGGGCCATGCCGGCAAATTGGTGATTGGCCAATTCGATAAGAGTCCTGTCATCGTCCTGAAAGGCCGGGCCCATTATTACGAGGGGCACGAAATGGAACGGCTGGGTTTCCCGGTCCGCGTCCTGGCTGAATTTGGCGTCCGCACCCTGCTTTTGACCAATGCGGCGGGCGCGGTCAACACCTCCTTCCGCGTGGGCGACTTTATGGCTTTTGAGGACCATATCAATTTCATGGGAGTCAACCCGTTGCGCGGGCCGGCTTATCCGGGCCTGCCGCGCTTCGTGGACTTGACGCGAGTCTATGACCGGCATCTGATCAGCGTGGCCAAACGCGCCGCCAAGGCGAGCAAGCTTCGTTTCCGCACGGGCGTGTATATGGCATTGGCCGGCCCCAACTACGAAACGCCGGCGGAGATTCGGGCTTTTCGCCGCCTGGGGGTGGATGCCATCGGCATGAGCACCGTGCCGGAGGCCATCGTCGCGCGGCAGTGCGGGCTCGCGGTGGCGGCGATTTCCTGCATCACTAATAAGGCTGGCGGCGACGAAAAGACCGGGTTGCTTTCCCACTCCGATGTGGTGGCCACGGGAGACAGCAAGCGGAAAGAAATGGCGACATTTTTGAAAACGTTCGCCGTGCTCCAGGCCCGCCTCGGAAAATAGACTGGTGCTGGCTTGCGGGAACGGAGGGGGTTTAAAAGGCCGAAATTGGGGCTGAGCTGCCGCTCAGCCCTTTGAGTTTGGACGTTTTTGGAGATCCAATCTGCGTAAAACTCGTTTAGATTGGATCAACCAATGGCGAATTCGACTGTGGCTGACGAGCGGAAACAATCCTGCGAGGATTGAAATTACTCAGCCCAAGGTTGCGAGGAACGTCCCCCTGTCACGGAGCGACCCCGGATACGTCCTGTTGTCGCGGAGCGA
>JBKQWF010000086.1:0-10722 GCA_052139695.1 Limisphaerales bacterium | reverse complement strand
GGATGGTCCTGCCGGCTCGGGTAAACAAATCATGCCAGCAGCTTGGCAGTCGCCCGCCGATTTGTCCAGCTAATAGGTGCAAATATCTTATTACAAGCTACTTACGCACTAAATCGCCGAAGCCTTGGGTGAAGCGCTGATTGGCTTGCTCCAGCAGCTCGACCGTGGTCGTGAGATAAACGGCGGTTGACGCGGGATGCACATGTCCCATGAAGGTGGACAGATCCCACAAGCGTTGCTGGGGATTGATGCCTGAGCGATACCACCGGAGCAACGTGCCGACGGCAAATGAATGACGCAGGCAGTGCAGGCGTGGCGGCATTGCGCCCGTCGGAACTTTTAACCCCAGCCGAGGCCAGAGCGCATGGAAGGTCTGGCTAATCGTGCCGGGATTAATCGACTGGGATCGGTCGGGGCCAAAGGAGAAGAGCGGTATCGTCGGAGCCAAAGCGACTGCGCCCTCTGTCTGCTGTTGTAAATACGCGCGCAGGCGCTCCCCGATCTTTGGGCCAAATGGCACCAAGCGGCTTTTGAGGAACTTGGTTTCCCGGATGATCAGAAGATTACGTTCCAGGTCAACATCCTGTCGGCAAAGCCGGGCGACTTCTCCCACCCGCAAGCCCAGCCCATACATCAGGGCAAAGATCAGGAAATAGATTGGTCCGCGATGGCGACCATTATTGTTGTCCGGCAGCTCTGCTGCCAGTTTCAACAACTGCTGGGCTTGGACGCGATCAAAAAGGAACGACACTTGGGCAGCAGTGGCATGTCGGGGGCGGCTCTGGACGGGTGATTGCGACACCCGTTGCTGTCGCACCAGCCATTTGAACAGACGCCTGACCACACTCAAAAGGTGGTTATAACTTCGGGGGCGGCTTCGCGGACGCGAGGCCAAGAAGGCGTCCACCACTGAGTGCCGCCGGAAAAGCAAGAATTGTCCTCAAGAAAGAGTAGCTATGCGGCGGCCTGCCGATTTTTGATCGTTTAAAAGTGTCGAGCAAAACTTCAGATGGCTGTGCCTTCTTTTTTGACCTCCCAGCAACCCTGCGCCCCCTGCGAAATGCGCAATGACTGTTTTTTTGTCCAAATTGCGAATGGCGTTATATTTCTTGTCTAACACAACCAATTGCCCCGGAAAGTGTCGTCCCAAAGCGAAATTGATAACTTTTTGGTCTTGGAAAGGGCCTTCTAAGAATTCTGGATGCGCGGAAAGCCTCAAGATAGCCTCAAAAAAGGGCGAGGATTTCCGGGACGCAAATATGACCCCAGAATTCACATAAACACCACGTTCGCGCGGCGCAAGGTACCACGGTGCGGAAACGTCTTGAAAATGCCGATCTATTATGTCCGGAGCCAGGGCGACGCCCCCAAGCAGGATTTTATTCTTCGCAGCGGGCGACAGACGAATCGGTTTCAAGCAGGTGGTATCGGCGTCCGCAAACAGAACAATGTCTCCATCCTTCAGCCTTGCCAACTTCCAAACAAAGGCCTGGCATTTCAAACGACCGGTGAGATTGTTCGGTTGATCTAAGATGAAAGGGAATCGTTCAATCGAAAAACCATAATGACGGGACCGCCGACGCAAACATGCGCAAACCGGCTCGTTGCGGGGGACCAAGACGGATACAGAACTCGGAAAATGAGTATGAATTGCGAATGTTGCGGCGGCCCAAGATGCGGCCCTCTGGTAAGCAATGCCTGAAACGATTACGGTGACCCGAACCATAATAGATTTATTGATTTGCTCATTTTTGTGCAGGAACGTCCGATTCTGGATTCTTAACAAGGTGACTGAGGCGCGCCTCGGCGTTCGCCAAACGATCTCGAAGCCTTTTGCTCGGGTCCTCTGACTCCAGAATTCGCAGGTGAAAGGCTGCGGCAAACCAATCGTCTTTTTTTTCGCTCTCCTCCGCGACGGACTCGTGCCAGCCTCGGATCTCATTATCTGATACTTCAAATGAAGCCGGGTATTCGCTCCGAAGGCTCTTCCACTCAGCACATGATGACGGCGCGGACCCTTTTTCAGGCAATGATCCAGCCCTGTTTGCGGAAAGAAGTCGTGCCAAAGCGGCAATATCCGGAAGCGGCCTCGAGTCCACATGCAACGGCCATATCCTGCAGAGGCCGTCCTTCCCGACCGTCAGAACATTTGTGGCACCTTGCAGAAAGACAGCTTCTGTAAACCCAGAATATTCCCAAAGCGGTGGCGTCAAAGGGTCGCCAGTCGCAGCATTCCATACGTGGACCGTGCGATCTAGGCTCGCGGTAACGAACCAGCCCCCGTCATCGCAAAAAGAGATCCATTTGACAGTGTGGCGATGACGAGCGGGACGGATCAGTTGCTCGCCGGTTATCGGGTTCCAAATCATCGCGGTGAAGTCTTCGCTGGCTGTGGCGACCCGCGAACCGTTGGGACTAAAGCGCGCCACCACCACGCCGTCCGCATGGTCTAGCCTGGGACCGGCCGGGCGCCCCGTTCTCACATCAAACACTTGAGCGTAGCACTTTGTTACGAGATCATCCCTGCTGCACACAGCAATCCGCCGGCCGTCCTTACTGAATTCGGCGTAATTAATCGGGGCCGGAAATCGAATGGGACCGCCAGCCGTCTTTCCCCCCGGCAGGCTCCATAATTGAACGGCCTCTGGAGCAACCGTCGCCATCACTTTTTCAACCGAGTTCATCACCACGAGATCAATCCTCGTCTTCAATTCCACGGGCGGTCCGTCCGAACCAATGCTAAAAATCTGAACTGCGTTAGTCGTGTATGCCGCCATCGCCGTTCCGTTGTCAGCTAAAGAGATTTTGGTCTCCGGCCATTTCAATGGCACAGTTGCCACCGCTCGGCGAGCCCCAAGATCGATGATTTCTGCCAAGCGATCGGTCGAATTCCCTGACTCCACTACGACGGCGGCGAATGTGCCAGCCGCGTTGATTTCCACGCGCTTGATGGTGCGGTCCAAAAGGATCGGATTCTGCTCCGTTACTCCCGTGCATGGGTCCAATACATCGAGTCGGTTCTGGTCGGAGCGCACAAGCGCCGCGCCGTTCAGACTGAACGCCAGCGGCTGAGCCGCGGGAGGAAAACTGCACCCCGCAAGATCCCAAACTTTGACGGTTCCTTCAAAACCAGCCACGACGATTTGCCGGCTATCCGGAGAGAAGGACGCATGACGAACGCGTTCCCCATGGGGCAGGATCGAAATCGATTCGAGCGGGGCAAGAGTATCCGCCTCCCATAGCTTGGCGACCCCGTCCATTCCGGCCGTGACAATCAAACGCCCGTCCGGACTGAATTCGGCCCCCAACACGACGTCATCGTGCATTAGCGCCGGTCGTATAAGTCCGCCCGATATCCCCCAAACGTGCGCCCCATGATCGGCGCACGCAGTGACAATTTTGGTGTCATCAGGACTAAAGCACGCTTGATAAACCCAGTTTTGGTGCTGCAGGACAGGTCCGGGAACACCCGCCGAAGTCCAAAGCCGCGCGGTATTGTCTTCGCCCGCCGTGACCATCCACCGTCCGTTGTGGCTAAACTCCGCGTCCCACAATTTCTTCCCGGTCGGTATTTCCAAATCGAGCTGGTGCGTTTGCAGGTTCCACAACCGGGCCTTGCCATCGCTGCATGCCGTCACCAGACGCAGCCCGTCTGGGCTGAATCTTGCGCTTTGCACAAGCTTGGGGTGAGCAAACTCCCCGATGAGCCGCATCGTCGCGCTGTCCCAGATGCATACGAGATTGTGCATGTCCCCGCCTGTCGCGATCATCCGCCCATCCTTGCTGTAAGATGCGAAACGAAGCCATTTTGATTGACCGAATGAGACAGAACGATCCTCTCCCTCCGTGAGATAATGCAAACTGGCCTTGGCGCCGAATTGGGCGGTGACGATGCTTTTTCCGTCGGGGCTGAATTCCGCAAAATCGACCTCAGCAGCATTTGTCCACATCTCTGTGAGCCTGGGGCATGCATCGAGAATCGAACCGATCCGGAGGCGATGTGTCCGTTCTTCCCTGGGTTGATCATGGTCCAAAAGAAGGGCGTCGACGAAATAAGGCAAGGAACCAAAAAGATCGCCGGACTCCAATCTCTGGTTTCCGTAGGCAATATCTTCTCCCACCTGCCTCTGGCGGGCATTCGCCTTCTCTCTATTCGCACGGTAAACCTGATAGCCAACGAGCGCAGTGATGAGAGCGATTAGTCCGGCAATCGCGGCCAGCCGCTTGGCGAGCGACAGCCTCTGCTCCAGGACTCTGAGCCGACGGACCGACTTGCCATGCAGCACCAGCATTATGTCCGATTTCATCTCCGCCGCGCTGGTATAACGGTCTTCCGCATCGAAACTGCACGCCTGCAAAAGAACTTCGTTCAATTCCGCAAACTTGGCATCGGCAGACTCCAGCAGATGCGGCGGAACTTTTGGAAAATCGTTGCGGTCCTGGCCCGTGCATGCTTCGTACAGAACCTTTCCGAGGGCGAATAAATCGGCCTGTCGGGTGTTTGGACCTTCGGGCGGGATAAATCCCTCGGTTCCAACATAGGAACGGGCTTCCGCTGTTGTGGTCACGAGCCCGATATCCGCCAGCTTGGGCGTTCCCCCCACGTAAATGATATTCGACGGTTTGACATCTCGATGGACCAAGCCACGCATATGCAGTTCCCCCAATGCGTCACTTAACGCCAACCCGAGTTTCAGACATTCCTCCACCGGCAGACTGCCCCGAAGCGAAATTTCTCGCGCCAGTGTTTTTGGAACGTAGCTTTCCGGGCAGATGACATCCGCCGTCCCAAAATCGTCCCCCAATTCCATCACGTAGTACAAACAGCCCTCGGCAGCGTTGACGCCGACATGGAGCACATCAATGAAACCCTCGTGAGAGCGGGAAAGCGGCTCAAATTGTCTAATGCCGAACAACTCCCGGTCAAATGGCCGGCTGCTTTGGAATGAGCTGCGATGCACGATCTTCACGGCCCGGTACACGCCTAATGAGCTTTGAGCCAGCCATACGTCTCCGTAGCTGCCAGTACCGATCCTTCGGATCAGTGAATGGTCGGGAATTTGGGGTGGTTTGCGGAAATTATCCGAAGCGCCGGTCGCACCAGACCACGAGAGACCGGAATCGCTTGGCTCATTTTGGCCCACTTTTTAAAAGGCCCCGCAGAATAAATGCACATGACCAAATTCACAATTCAATTCTCCCCCTTGGGAGCGAAACCGCAGCGAGAAACCAACGATTGAACATCTGCAATTATGCCCTGAATCTTCCATTATCTCTTGGGCGCGCGTGAATCAAGCGCGCCAGTCCGGATCAAAGTCGAACGCGCGATGCGGGACGGGCCCCTCGACATGGGGAGGCAATAACCGCTGAACCAGAGACGGCGCATGGAACAGTATCGGACATTTCAGATCCCGTGCTATGCGGGCAAAATCTGCCGCTCCGGTTCCGTTGCGCTGTTTCAGTTGCTTTAGCAGAATGTTGGCCACTTGCGCCGAAATCATCAGCGCCTGAGTTTCAAAAACTCGCTTGGGATCGACCAGGCGAACCCTGTTGCGCAAGTCGCAAGCGAATTCTCGGACCTTTGGATTATATAGGCTGGCTATCGTGATTTGGCGATTGCGGAGCGGCCCCCACCACAAAATGTTGTTGTAAAGATGACTATTGAAGATCAAATCGCCCTGCAGGAGCAATATGAAATCGGCTCCGTGATCGAGGCTCAGCTCTGCCACCAGGCGGATTTCTTCCGCGCTCTTGTCAACGCTGGCGGCGTATTGCAAAGGAGCCGTAAAGCCGTCCCAATCAGTTTGGCGCAACCGCCGCAACGTCCGGTCGGAAGCCTCCGGCTCACCCTTGGCGATCACACCGACAGCCAGTTTATTTTGGGAACGGACAGCCCGCTTTGGTGCTAACGGAAAACTGGCATCAGCGAAGCCATCCCAGCGACGGAGAAGCTGGTCGACATAAGCCAAACATTCCTCCTCGAACAGGAACCCCTCGATCCGTCGGTTCCCAAACAAGTCCCATTTGTCCATGTTTCTGTGCTGAAAAATTCTTTTTCCATGGCAATCATGTTGACACATGGTGCCCGGAAGGCGATGCACCGGCTCTTGCACTAAAGTGTAGCTCTTTTGAAGTTTTCGAAACGCCAAATGAAAAGTCTCTTTGTCCCCATGAATAAATTGATAGTAAAAATCCGAGTTCCCGTTGAGCCAAAGACAGAGGCGAAGGGCCTTCCAGCAGCGCACCTTATCAATGACCATCTGCCCGGTCTCAAATTCCCGCTCCGGCGGTTTTGACAGGCCGCAACTCCTCCAAATCCTTATGGCGTTTTTTCCGCTCACATAATTGAGGTCCGGCCAAAACATGGCGCCCGTTTCCTTGAACTCCTTGGTGTCGAAGAGGAATTCAGGGTTGACGACCGGCACATTGTCAGCGTCAAGAAAAAGTATTTCGCGGAATCGTGAATGCGCAATCGCAAAGACCTTCAGTTCCCATCCATTGAGGATTCGCATTGGATGTTCCTTTTTGATCCGTGATGCATCCGCTGTTTCCGCATCCAAGGAGGCGAGAAGGTCCGCCATCCGGGCGCTCATCTCGAATTTGCCCAAATGCCACACTTCAATCGGCAGCTTGCAACCGTGTCTTCGCAGCATGTTGATACAAACCCATGCATTCACGAAATAGCGAACCCCGCCACCGCAAATGACAATGCCTCTGCCTGACGCCGCTGGCGTCTCCTCGTCGTTCCGAAGAGCATCCACAACTTTATCAAAGGCCAGCGCGGCGCTGGACAGATTGAGTGTTTGCTCGTCGTAGCGGTTCGTGGAGGTTGCCTGTATTCCCTTCTCGGCGGCGTTCATTTGAGAATCGGAGAGAAATCTCGCTGCCCCCCCATCGAAATAACTTTGTATGCGGCGTATTACCTCATCCGAAGTGATCATATCCATGCAACGAGGCAGTCCATCGACCACATCGAGGCACAATTCAGCAGGCTTGTCGCGCTTATCGCCGTCCCGGAGACGCTTGACTCTGTCGCGCCAACATCCTCCGGTCATACAGCACGGCAGTGCGCCAATCGTGTGGATGAACTGATGCCCAGGATATTGTTCCCATTGAACCGGCTCGCGCCCCCCGGAGATTACCACGCAGTGGCGCAACGGTGGGCACCCTTTCTTGACCTCAACGGCCGCAGCCAGATGCATGAGACCGGTCACCGAGCAAAGAATCCCCTGAGAATGGTACACCAATCTAATCAGCTCCCGCAGATTGGTCTTTCCACGCAGGTCTATTGCTCCGCGCAATCGCGGGTGATGATGACCGGACCCGCCCACTTGAACAAACTGAATCTTGCCGCTGAAATGATCGACGACCTGTTGATACCGCGCTGTATCCCACCATTTTATCGTGAAGTCGTGTTTGCCGCCTGCGGCAATAATCCAAAAAGGGATCGCCTTGCCGGCGACCTCATGGACCTGGGAAAACCATGATTTCTCGAGCGCGGATAAATGAATGTCGCCTTTGAACTCGGTGGGCTTGATGGCTAAACGGAGCTTTCGGTTCAGAAAGTCGATAAATCCATGGAGGAAATGATAGACCCCTTCGTTGGCCCGGTTGATCAGGGGGCATCCACAGTCGATTTGCCAAACTTCGGAGTCGTTCTCGTCAAGCTTCGAAATATAAGGGTTATGTTCCCAAATTGCTTCGTGCGAGGTTCGAACGTCTGTTATAAACTGGCCTGGATAACAACGGTGAAGGTCCCGGACCGCGGCCGTTAGCCCCACAATATCCCCAACCGCATATCCGCACCTGAGAATTAGTTTTGTCACTAAAGTAGTACCGTCCGGATCGCCGCAACGATCCCGACATGCTCATTTTGAAGCCGCTTCGCAGACGCCCAGCTATTACCGTGTCATCTTGCGGCTCGAAACCCGGCCTACTGAGTCTTGCGGCGCACCGGCAAAGGCTCCGCATCCGGGGTGATAGGCTCTTGGCTTGGAGAAGGATCGTCGCTGGCAGAATTATCATCAAGAGGCGAGATTTGCTTTATCCTTGGTTTTGGACTGTAGCCGGGCTGAAGTTTCTTTTGTTTGGGAGAGGCGGTGCTTTTGGCAAACATAATTATCCTACCTAAGTTGCGGTTTATGAGACGCAGGAAAACCGATAAGATACGGCTTTCCTGCCAAATTGAATTCTATCCCTGCCTCGGCGAAACGATCCCTTAAGCGTCGTAGGACCCGCCGCCGAGTTCGGTGCATTTTCAGCTCCGATGCAGAGTTTTCCGGTCCCCGGGGATTCGGCTCATCGGGCGGAATACGCGTGTCATTTCGTGTTAATCGTTCAAAAATCATTGCAAAGGGCTTTGCAGCAAATGTTCAATTTCTCGGCGCAAGAGCTTCATGAGCCGATGGCGTATCAAATACACATGTGCCTGGCGAACGCGTAACGTCCGAGCAATATCAGCGGGATTGTGTCCGCACAAGCATAAATCGAAAACTTGAAAGTGTTTCAGGTTCACGTGCCGTTTGACCCGCTCCATGGCGGCTTGTTTCAAGTTGGTTTCCCACTCGTGATCCCAAATCCTCTCGATTTCCATGCCCTGGGGGTCTGCCACTCTGTCGATCGTCGATGTTTTAGCGTGGGAATCAGACCGCAACGGCCTCAAATCAATAAGCCTGTGCTCTTTCGCTACACGCCGAAAATGGAGCAATATTCTGTTTCGGGTCACGCCGAACAGCCAACTCTTAAAAGAACCCTTATTGGGGTCGTACTCAAAAGTCGGAATGCTCTTAGCGACTGCGAGCACGGTCTCTTGCACCACGTCTTCGGCTTCAGCGTCGTTCAAACCGGCCCGCTTGGCGCACCGATATATTAGCCGCCAATACGTGTCGAAAAAAACCTGCCAGCTTACATTATCGTCCCAGCTTCGGAGCCGAGACAGCAGGGATTGTCGCGTCGGAATATCCCCTTCAACCGCCAACGGTGTCTTTGAAACCTCGTTCACGCTCTGCACAGATAGTAATTTACAACTGATTGTCGCAATCTTTCAAGAAAATGCAGATTTTTGAAATATCGACTCATTTTTCTGCACAGTAATTAGTGCGGATCAAAATTCGCGTGCGCAGGCAAATGCGCTCAAACTGGGTATTCGAATTTTCCCGCCGCAAACGGCAAGGGTTTCAGGCCGATGGGCGTGATTGCTAAGGGAACCGGGAATGCGTTGAGGGCGGCTTTGAGGCGGGGAAGGGGCTGCCGGGAGTTTCGGCAGCCCCTTTATCCTTTATGCCTTGAAGGAAGTTCACAATCGAGCGACGCAGTCAAGATTAACCGACATACTGAACCCATGGATGCAATAAACGTTCGAGGAATTGAGCAGTGCGCCAACCCGGCCCTGGAGAATGACATAAAGCGATTATTCGGAATGGCCATGAGGGACAAACGTAAGAGAATTGGCATCTCGCAAGAGGAACTGGCGTTCCGCGCGCGACTGAATCGCACATACATTTGCGACATTGAACGCGGCAAGCGAAACGTATCGCTCGTAAACATTTACAAGCTCGCGTTGGCATTGCGAATTTTACCCACCGAGTTCTTCACATTCGTAAGCGCGACTGCCACAATGCTTCCGGCTGTCCGTTAACGGGCCTCTCGCCAGAAGCCGGGACAGCGCCGCAAGATGCAGACTTTAGGTGACATTTCCTTCCCGGCGGGATGACAGGTGCATTTGTGCAGGAATGCGGCTCTCGTATGCCAAACAGGAAGTCTGGGTTGTTTCTTGCGCTTTGATTCGACAGCTGTGAATCAAGATCAACCCTCTGGCTGGCCTTTTTTTGCGCCGTGGATAAGCTGATAACTCACAATCCCTTCTGCTCGTCGTCGGCGCGACCGATCTCGCCAATCTGATGACCGGCGTCAAGCCCGCAGTCAGGGCACGCCGATGATCCCATATCGAAGTTGGAGCATGCTGCGCAGTAGATGGTGTCGCACGCGCTGCATTTATACAGAATGGTTCCCGCGTCCGAACACAGGCAATTCGGGCAGGCCTTCATCTTGAATTTGTTGGTTGCGTATGAAGCGGATTTTACACATTCACCTGAACTGGTCAATTTGAAATCATCCTCGGAAGATTTGAATGATTTGAATCATATGTCGGTCTGCCGTAGCCTCAAGTGAACAATGAAACGGCTGATTCTTTCTGTGCTCCTAGCCTGCGCGCTCGCAGTCGGGAGCGTCGAGTCCTGGGCTGGCTCGCAACCCGCGATTGAGGTATATTTCTCCCCGAAAGGGGGCTGCACCGAAGCAGTCGTAAATGCCCTCAACCACGCAGCCAAGACCGTTTTAGTCCAGGCGTATTCCTTCACGAGCGCACCGATCGCCAAGGCCCTTGTCGATGCCCACCGGCGCGGGGTGAAAGTGGAGGTCATCCTGGACAAAAGCCAGCGCACCGAGAGATATTCCTCAGCCGACTTCGTCGCCCATGCAGGAATTCCGACATACATCGACGCAGTCCATGCCATCGCCCACAACAAGATCATGGTGATCGACGGGTATGAGGTTCTGACCGGCTCGTTCAATTTCACCAAGGCGGCGGAGGAGCATATGAGCGTAAGCACGGTACTTGATGGCGATGCGTGCGACGCAATTGATGGAATCAGGCCTGGGCCTTGCCTGCGCGAAAGCTTGATTAGGGATTGCAGAGGTTTGTGACGCTTTGGGTCAGAAGGT
>JBKQWF010000085.1:0-10908 GCA_052139695.1 Limisphaerales bacterium | reverse complement strand
CCTGCGGATTTAACAAATCAGCCGTCTTGCGGCCGCGGGACCCGCGCTCGGGCAACTCCTCCTTCCTCTCAAACCTCCTCCGCTCGACCTCGCCTCGGCTTTTATTCTACAAGCCGACGCCCTGGGTTCGACCAACATGGCAATTTCCGATTCACTCCAGGTGCGGACTCGGCTTCAGCAATGCACAAGTTTATTGAACTTCTCTCTATATTGGATGCCAATCATATGCTCCGCAATGCCGACGTTTGACTCCTTCCGTGGGCAGAATCGGTTCAACCACGGAGGACCAAGTACCTATGAGAACTTCGCTCGAGGCTGACGATTCACGCTGTATGCTTGGGCGTGCAAGTTTCACGGCGAATTCTACCTATTTACCCTACCAGACAAAAGAGGTCGCCCCACTGACCTTATTACTTTCCTCAATGTCCGACCGGCGGCAAGCCCCCTGCCCAGGCGCAACCGCGCCGATAAAGTTCCTGCACCTTTTCGGCGCTGAGTGACGTGACGTCGTGCCCGAGCGTGCAAAGGAAAGTCCGCCCCTGGCCGTAGTGAGCCGTGAGAGCCATTGGGTAATATTTTCCATCCACTTTGGATTTGGCCTGGGCGAGGGTTTCGATGGGCGTGTCACCCGTCAGGCAGACGTAAAGTTCGTCCTGGGTATCGAAATCGCCCAAGCCGGCCACGATCGGATTTTCAGGCTTGGCGATTTCCACCCGAAACGGTCCATAGGCGTCGTGCTGGCGTCCGTTGGAGCCGTACCAGACACGGCCCGCGATTTTAACAAATTCCGGCCATTCATCATGCCAGGCGCCGCAAGCGAAATGAACCAGCACCAGCCCTTTGCCGCCAGCAACGAAACGCCGCAAGTTCTCGCGGGCCTTTTCCCCCGGCCCCGGTTGCTGCCAATTCTGCCAAGCGAGGATGACCGCGTCGTACGAGGACAAGGCATCGGAATCCAGAAAATGCGGGTCCTCCACCGTAAAGATCTCCAGCCTGGGATCTTTGCGCAAGGCCTGGGCCAAAACCGGCGCGGTCTCACGCCAATGATGGCCAGGATAGTCAATGCCCGTCACCAACAGAACGCGAATGTGTCCGTTCGCGGGAGCAGCTTTTGCATCGAAGTCACCGGCGCAGAGGGCAAGAGCGGCCAGCAAGCAAACACCGGAGATCAGCCTCATACCAGGACGGTTCGGCCCGGGATGGGAACAGGATAGCTGCCGTTGGCGCCGGGGACGGTGGGCGGTTCCATGCCGTCGTGGCAATCCTCAGGTTTTGGCGGATAAAAGAATTCGGATTGGTTGGCTTGCTCCCATGTCACTTCCTTGCCGGTGTAGCAGGAGATTTGGCCCATCACGACAATCATCGTGCTGCGGGCCATGTAATCGCCGCAATTGATGGGGTTGCCGGAACGGATGGCGGCGGAAAGGCGGTCATGCTCGATCTGATAAGGGTTGCAGTCAGACTGCCAATGCCAGTTGGTTTCTCCCGTGATGCGGCAGTTCTTAATGTTGGCTTTGCCTTTGGTCCCGAAGACCAGGCTGGAATCCTCATCATAGCATCCGGTTGTCGTGCGCGTCAGCGCGTAAACCCGGACGCCATTTTCAAACTCATAGACGACCGAATGATGGTCAAAGACGTCGCCATAGACGGGTTCGACCATGGAAGAACGCCCGCCGAGGCCGTGGCATTTAAGGGGAACCTTGTTGCCCAAAGCCCAGCTTGACCGGTCCATGTTATGCACCAGCGATTGCGGGACGTCGTCGCCCGAGAGCCAGCGGAAATGGTATTGCGTGCTGCATTGCCATTCCAACTCGGTCAGTCCAGGTTTGCGTTCCGTTATCCCGTAAGGCGAGCGCAGGAAGTTTTCCTCAATTGTCACAATATCGCCGATCGCCCCGTCCTGGACGCGTTTAATGGTCTCGGCATATCCGGCGTGGAAACGGCTGTGCAGACCGGAGACGATGGACAGTTTTTTCTCCCGCGCCAAATCACAAGCCTGCTGCATCAGTTTCACGCCGCGAGGATCAATGCCGTGGGGTTTTTCCACAAAAACATGCTTGCCGGCTTGAATCGCCGAAATGGCGTGGAGCGGATGGAACTTGGCGGCGTTGGCGATGAGCACCAGGTCAGCGGATTCGATCACATGCTTATAGCCATCGAATCCCGTGAAACAATGATCATCATCCACCGCCACTTGCGCGCCGCGGGCGGCTTTGATCGCATCGCGCTTCGTGTTGATGCGATCGCGAAAGATGTCGCACATGGCCACCAAGCGCGCGCCCGGGTCGGCCGTCAGCGCCTCCACCGCGGCGCCGGCACAACGGCCGCCGCAGCCGATCATGCCGACTTTAATCACGTCACTCCCTTGAGCATGGGCGGAGCGGCTCACTTCGAGCGTGCCCAGGGCCGCGGCCGAAGCGGCCACCGTGGAGGTTTTAAGGAAATCGCGGCGGTTGAGTTGATTGGGAGAGGATGGAGGTTTCATAAAAACTGCGGCGGTTGTAGGAGTTGGTGGCGCTAACTGAATTCAATGTTCAACTTGGCGAGGATTTGACGAAGCCACGCCAGAGATTGTTCGATCATTGTCCCGCCCTGCCCTTCGCATTCGATGCTTAAGACGCCCTCATAGCGGGCGTCGCGCAGCAATGCCAGGCATTGCCGGATGTTATCGGCATTGACGCCGCCACCGAGCGCGCAATGGCTGACGGCAATCCCGGTTTGGCTGCCCTGCGTCGCCGCCGCGAGCGACTGCGAGACATCTTTGACATGCACGTGGCTGACCCGCTGGAGAAACCGCTGGAGAAACGCAACCGGGTCCTGCCCGGCAATAAAAGTATTGCCGGTGTCCATATTCATGCGCAGAAAGGGACTGGCGCTAAAACTCTGCATCTCGGCCATCCTGTCCGGATTGGTCGTGAAATAACCGTGCGGTTCAACGTTGACGATGACGCGATGGGCTTCCGCCACTTCCAGTATTTGCTGGTAACTGCGCTTCATCAGCTCGAGCGATTCCTTATCCGATAGCCCCGCCGGCTGATGCAAGCCATCCGTGGTGTCCACGCAAGGGCAGCCGATTTGGGCGGCCCAGGCGATGGCCTTCATGACATAAGGGACGCCGCGAAGCGGACCATCCGCGCCGGAAAGAGGAAAAGCGGCATCGACCTGCGAGAACTGGACGCCGAATTTGTCCATCTTGCGCCGAAGCAGGACCGGGTCTTCGTAAAGGGCGACGTGTGGTTGGTAACCCAGGCCGTGAATCCAACTAACCCCGTCAATGAGCCCGCATTCAATGTAGTGGACGCCATTTTGTTGCGCCCAAGCCAGGCATTTGTCAAAAGACCAGTAGGCCGAGTTAAACGCGTCGGTGTGAAAACCAATTCTCATCGCAGTGCTTTCTGAGAGCGCAGCATACTCGCCCGAAGAGCAGTGTCAATCGAGGAGCAAAATTAGATGTGACCAGAACCATCCGTCAATCCTAAGGTAGGGCGCGCACTCCGTTGCGCGCCTCCTCCGGGGGCCAGCGGAGTGGCCGCCCTACCTTGCCAGACTAAGGGCTGTTCAAATCTTCTTTCGGCAAATCGCGGAAAAACCGGTCGGCGCATTCCGGACAGATTCCATGGGTGAAATCAGCGTAGGAATGGTCGCGGACATAGAGCTCAATCTGGCTCCAGCACCCCTTGTCGTCGCGGATTTTTTTGCAATGCGTGCAAATCGGAAGAAGGCCGCTCAACGTTTTGACTTCGCGCAAAGCCGCTTGCAGTTCGCAGACCAGCCGCTCTCTTTCACGCTCCGCCCGTTTCCTCCCTGAAATGTCCCGCGCGATGGTCGATGCCGCCACGATCTCGCCGTTGCCGTCGCGGACGGGGGAAACTGTCAAAGATACTTCCAGCAGGCCGCCGCTCTTTCCGCGGCGTGTGGTTTCGAAACGGCTGGTGTTTTCGCCGCGCCCGACGCGCTCGAGCAGCAACTGATGGTCCGCGGCGCTTTCGTCCGCCAGCAGAAACCCGGTCGGCTGGCCGATGGCCTCAGCCGCGGTGAAACCGAAGAGCTTTTGCGCGGCGGCATTCCAACTGACAATCCTGCCCTCCAGCGTTTCCGCGACAATCGCGTCGTCGGTTGATTCAATGATGGCGGCGAATTCGCGCAAGGCGGCTTTGGCTTCACGTTCCCGCTGCAGCGCCCGGCGCGTCCGCAGCGAAAACCAGACGACGCTGAAACAAAGGACAAAATAGAAAACGCTATTGACCCGCTCGACCCGGTCCTGGACCCAGAGCGTGTGCCGTGGCGCCATAAAAAACCAGACCGCCAGAAGAAATCCGGCAACGCTCGCGAAAACGGACGGGCCGGCCTCCGCAAACTGGGCCACGACGCCGCAGGCAACGAAAAAGGAAACGAAAGGCAGGCGATCTCCCCATAATGGGTCCAGAAGCAGTCGCAGCAGAAAAGCCAGCGCCACCAGGGCCGCGGCCAGACCATAAGCAGGCGGCCCATCGCGAAGCGCGGACCTGTTGACCGGCGATTGTTTGAATGTTAGCGCGCGTTCAATAAGCACAGATTCAGGAGAATGCGCCCAGATTTCAAGGTTTTCCTGAAAGGCACGCCTCCGCCCTGTGCCATCGAACGCACAGAGGTGTGCCTCACAACGCCCATTTTTTCCTCCAAAGCTTCATGCGATTGTGAACTCGTGCCTGCAATTCTCTTGCTTCAAAAAAATGAGGTGAACGACCTGACACTGTTTTCTATGAAGACCAATGCACTTAAGTCTATCTTAAAAAACCGGACCCTCTTCGCTTTGCTCGCCGGCATCCTGACCACGGCCCATCCGGCTTCAGCCGCCCTTTTTACGACCAACACCGCCATCGCCGCCGGCGACACCAACTATGACGGCGAAGACATTCTCGTCATGGGTTGCACCGTCACCATTGACGGCCCTCACACTTTCTCTGATCTGTTCATCTTCGAGAACGGGATCGTCACTCATTCTCCCTTCACCAACGGCGCAGGCGTGGGCTTGAGTTTAATCGTCTCCAACAGCGTCTTCATCGACGCGGGCAGCAAGATCGACGCGGACGGTCAGGGGTTTGCGGCAGGCAATGGCATCGGGCCTGGCTCGACTGGGCTCACGACGGACGCCCTTGGCCTCGAATACACCAGCGGCGGCGGCGGAGCCTATGGCGGTTACGGCGGAGCCAGTGTGGGGGGCAGGGCGGGCGGACACCCCTACGGCTCGATGTTGATTTCGGACTACGCCGGCAGCGGCGGCGGCGCCGGTTTCGGCCCGGGCGGCGCAGGCGGAGGAACTGTGCATCTGACTGTTGGCGAAACGCTAACTGTCGATGGCGAGATCACGGCTAACGGCATCCCTGGCCTCAGCGTGGGCTCCGGCGGCGGAGCCGGGGGCGGAATCTTGATTACCGCGGGTTCGACGTTCGGATTCGGGTCTATTACGGCTAACGGTGGCGCCGGTGAACCCGAAGTGGGCGGCGGCGGGGGGGGCGGGCGCATCGCGTTGTTTATAGCGACAAACAATTTCTCCGGCACAGTTGCCGCGCAAGGTGGCGCCGGAGCCCTGGCGGGCGGAGCGGGGACAGTTTACCTGAGGTCCCCCACCAATTCGCATGGAATGATTCTGGTGGATAACGGGGGTTTGCCGGGGGCCAATACGCCATTATTTATCTCCGCCCAGGACAGCTTGAGCATTAGTGGCGGGGCAGCTTGTTACTTTTCCAACAATGTGGAACAGGTTTCGGATCTGACAGTGGGATCCAATAGCTGGGTGGTCTCCGAGCCAGGTCTGCCACTTCAACTGACCGTGACCAGCAACGCCCTCATTGAAAGCAATGGCGGCTTCAACCTGAGCGGTGCAGGCAGTTTGCAAGGGCCGGGGCCCGGCAGATTCTATCTAACCAACGGCACCTATTTCGGTGGCGGCGGCGGCCATGCCGGCCTCGGCGGTAATGGTGTCGGAGCAGCCTCAGGTGGAGAAAGTTATGACTCTTATGTCACGCCGACTGAATCGGGCAGCAGCGGAGGAAGGGGCGCCGGTGCTGTTCCGTATAGCAATGGTGGCGCCGGCGGCGGGGTCCTTAAGCTAAGCGTTACTAAAACGTTGACCTTCAACGGCCTGATAACGGTGGATGGCGATGCGGGGGCTGGCGAGGGCAGCGGCGGCGGCTCCGGTGGCAGCGTCTGGTTGATAGCCAACCGCTTGGCCGGCAGCGGAACGATTTCAGCTAATGGCGGACGTTCCGGTTCAGCCGGAGGGGGTGGAGGCGGTGGCGGATGCATTGCGGTCATAGCCACGAACGATGCCTTTACCGGCCGCCTTGTAGCGCATGGGGGACGCGGATTTGTCGGCGGAGGGGCTGGTACGATCTTTGTGTCATCAAACGCCGTGGGCACCGGGGAAGCCATCCTGGACAACTGTGGTCTCAGTGGAACCAACACCCCTCTTGGCACCTCTTTTGCCTTCAATCTGCCGGGATTGAATCTGACTGTGACGAGCGGAGCAATAGCCGAGGTTGAAGCCGGGCTAGAGGTGCAGAATTTGTTGATTGCATCCAACAGTTTCATGGTCTTCGCTGGTCAGCAGGAAGAGCTCAATGTGGGAAAAAGCGCCCTGATCGAGCTGGAAGGCGGAATCGTGGCGGATGGCGCTGGTAACAGCCAAGCAATCGGAGACCTTACGCTGGTTACCAACGGCATCACGACGGGCGGCGGAGCAGGCAACGCTGGTTATGGTGGCAGAAGTGCCTTAGGCGCACAGGGCGGCAACGTGGTGGAATATGGTCTTTTAGGTCCTAATGAATCCCACCCAGGCAGCGGCGGAGGAGGCAAGGGAGGCGCGGGTGGTGGCGCCTTGCAATTGGGAATTGCCGGCAGTCTGACCTTGAATGGCAGAATCAGCGCCAACGGCGCACCCGGGCTCGCGTCCGGAAGCGGTGGAGGCTCAGGTGGTTCCATCTCCATCACTGCGGCGAGGGTCGCCGGCACGGGAGCCCTTTCCGCTAATGGCGGCGCCGGAAACCTTCCCTACGGCGGCGGCGGCGGTGGAGGAATGATTGTGCTTTCGGCCTCAACCAACCAGTTTGCTGGCACCGCCACAGCTTATGGAGGGAACGGGGCGGTGGCGGGAGGCGCGGGAATTGTTTTCGAACAAATCAACCAAAACACCAACCACGTCCTGATCGATAACGGCGGACTCTGTGGAACCAACACCCCCATCTCTGAAATAGCGGGAGCCTTTGATCTGTCCATCGTCGGCGGCGCCATCGCGATCGCGGCTAACGGTTTCCTGGGACAGGCGCTGGACCTTTTCATAGGATCCAACAGCTTTCTAACGGCTCAAGCCAACAGCTACACTCCGAACTGGTCTTTCACTAAAAACGTCACCATCCAACCCACAGGCGGTATCACCTTGGACGGCAAGGGCAATCCCGCCGGAGTAGGACCAGGCGCCGGAAGACTGAGTTCGGGAGGGGCGGGGGGTGGGGGCGGATACGGCGGAAGCGGCGGCGCTGGGCAAGGTGGAGCGGCCGGAGGCGGGGTTTACGGATCGTCCAGCGAGCCCGAAACGGCTGGCAGCGGCGGCGCCATTGCGAGAGAACCCGCTGCAGGAAGTCAAGGAGGTGGAGCTATTAACTTGACGGTAGGGGGGATATTGTCCATTGGGGGAAAAATCAGCGCGAACGGTGCTGCTGGAGTGGAGGCGGGTGCCGGGGGCGGATCGGGCGGCAGCATCTTCCTGAAAGCGATTGAACTGACCGGCAGCGGCAGCATTACCGCCAACGGCGGCTCGGGCCAATTGCCCGCCGGCGGCGGCGGGGGTGGTGGCCGTATCCTCTTATCGGTTGTGAGCAATCAATTCACCGGCCTGCTCTCGGCTTACGGTGGCGCTGGTTTTGCGCCGGGCGGGGCGGGAACGATCCGCACTTCATTGACCAATCTTCTTATCGATGGAGGCGGCGCGGCGTCCGGCTCGACGGTCTTGCAACCGTCGGACGTGCAAAATGCCGGCTTAACCATTCGGGGCGGAGGGGTGGGCCTATTCCCCGAGGGCTTTGGTGAAAACCCGTTGCGGAGCCTGTCCATTGCCTCCAACAGTTTCCTTCTGCAGACTAATCCCAGTTTTCCCACCCCTCTCAGTCTTGTGGTCTCCGGAAACGTGACTGTTCAAGCCGGGGGGGGCATCGTCATGGACGCCGAGGGTAGTGGAACAGGCGTCACGGGTAGCGGACAGAGCGGTCACTCTCCTTACGGCTATGCGACAGGCGGCGGTGGCGGTCATGGAGGTAATGGAGGAAACGGGCAAGGGGCATTGGGCGGAGTGACTTTTGATGCGGTGGAAGATCCAACCCTGCCCGGCAGCAGCGGCGGCAATGATGGTGGCGCTGGCGGCGGCGCCTTAAGTCTGCGAGTGACAGGCGTGCTGGACGTTGATGGCGTCATTTCCGCCAACGGCGCGGACGCCGTGAACGAGGCGGGGGGCGGCGGCTCGGGAGGCTCCATTTACTTGTCAGCAACTTCGCTCCTGGGATCGGGAACGATCTCCGCTAACGGCGGCGCCGCCAACCTGCCAAACGGCGGCGGGGGGGGCGGCGGCCGGATATCGCTGAACTATCAATCGAATCTCTTCGCCGGCGAGGTGACCGCCATCGGGGGCGCGGGATACCAGGCCGGGGGCGCGGGCACCATTTATCTAAACCCAGCGTTTCCATTTACGCCACTGGCGGGGGGAGTCAGTTTTCCGCGCCAGGTCATCGTCAATAATGGGGGGAATAGTAACGGCGCGGCAACGCCCTTAGGCGAAATCAGCAAAGGAATACCCGCAAATCAAATTGGAGAGTCCTACGATTTGATCATCTCTGGCGCTGCTGATGTCAGCCCCACAGCCAGTTGGTCCCTGAGAACTCTATTGGTGGAAACGAACAGTTTTATCAGCCAATCCAACATCAGCGTGAATATCACCGTGCTGAGCAATGCCTTGGTACAGTCGAATGCGGCCATTACCGCCGACGGCCAGGGATGGGATGGAGACACTGGGCCGGATCCCGGCACTACCGCGTCCGATGATACCAGCAGCGGCGGCGGCTACGGCGGAATGGGCGGCGCAAGCGCGGGCGCTGCGGCGGGAGGCGCGACCAACGGGTCGGTGCAAATGCCGGTTGGCTGGGGCAGCGGCGGCGGTGTTTTGTCCGGTAAAATGGTCCAACTTTCCCAAGGAGGCGGCGCTATTAGCCTCACCGCGGGAACACTGACCATGGACGGAACGGTCAGCGCCAACGGCGTTGACGGGACTTTCCCGGGCGCGGGCGGCGGCGCGGGCGGAAGCGTCTGGCTGTCTGCCGGGACCCTTGCGGGAGCCGGTGTTGTTACCGCCAATGGCGGTTCCGGTCAAATCGGCGTGAGCGGCGGCGGTGGCGGCGGGCGATTGGCCATTTATGCGCTGACCAACGAATTCTCGGGCAGCATGTCGGTCAATGGCGGGCCGGGCTTTGCTCCCGGCGGGAATGGGACGATCTATCTTACAAACTCTGGCCCCGTTACTGCCCAAATCGCTCCAGAAGCGGCTCTGCTCTCGCTGGCCCAACCTCCAAATACCAGCCTGGCGACCCTAACATGGACCGGCATTCCTGGAGCGGTTTATCAGGTCCAAAGCACCACCGATTTCGTCCATTGGCAACCGCTTGGCGCGGCCCTCACGGGAAGCGACGGCCTGATCAACTTGCGGCTGAGCACGGCCGCGGAACAGAATCGCTTCTTCCGGCTGATGCCGGCCAACTGAGGGGGTGTCCGTAAGCTGGAACCTTCCAGCTTTAAGGGGGACCGCGACCGTCCCGGTCGCTTCCAGCCGGCGTCCCGCCGGCTGGAGTTTGGGCTTTTTTTGGCCGGCCAGACGCCCATCCCAGCGAAACCAGGAGCAGATGTCGCCTCTAGCTCGAACGTGCCTTGCCGGGGTTGTAAACGGTTGAACCTTGGTTTTAAAAGAGTCGTGCAAATCTTAAGTATTAGTTCCCTTGAAAGCACGGCAGCATAGGTTGAGACAAACCCATGTGCAACACACTGTGGGTTAGGCATATACTAAAACGTTGCCAATTGGCAACGTTTTGGACCAGGCGGCCTTGCTTGGTATAGATGAAGAACATTCGCGAATTTGCGACAATATTCAGATGGTTGCTGCCTGTCCGCGCTTCAATGTCACTTAAAGTATGCAAATCATAGACCCCACTGAACAATCCAACGCGGAACGCCACTAAACTGTAACATGTTTGCAAGCCTGAAATATACCAAACATGTAATCGGTGTGCATATTAATGTAATTAATTATTCTCTGTTTTATTGACTTCCCAAAATATCAGTTTATTTTTTAACTAGTTCAATAGGCAGTGCGGTGAGCAGTTCGCTTTAAAGACTCAAGTGCGGGGAAAAGTGGTTTTATGTGTAATTTTGTTTTCTGCCAGGGGGAACATGGGGTAAATCGTCAAGGACGATGTTTTCCTTCTCAGGAATATACCGGAACTGCCCCTCTGTCATTATCCCTTGTTCAATCAAAGCTATGAAGACCCAAATAATGTTCACGATCAATTGTTGCCGTCTCACCCTTTCATTGCTTTTAATCTCTTTTTCTGCGCACTCACAACAGTCCGGCGAAGACTACCCCGAGAATATCGTTCTCCCCTTACCTAGCAACACAGTGCCGGTAGAGTACTCCGCCCTTCCTATTCCAAACGCCTCAACTCCTGTAGGGTCGACGCCTATACAAACAACGACATTCTTAGGTTTAAGGATCCGCGCAAAAATAACTGTCACAGTTAATGCGATATTGTGTAGTTCCACTCGCCATGAAATGCGTTCGGGGTCAGGCGCACAGCTTGCATAGCTTCCTTCGAGACTTTGATACCCGAGTCA
>JBKQWF010000084.1:0-12730 GCA_052139695.1 Limisphaerales bacterium | reverse complement strand
GGATGGTCCTGCCGGCTCGGGTAAACAAATCATGCCAGCAGCTTGGCAGTCGCCCGCCGATTTGTCCAGCTAATAGGTGCAAATATCTTATTACAAGCTACTTACGCACTAAATCGCCGAAGCCTTGTTACGTCGCCAAGCACACCAACTCGGAAGGGTTTGACGTTGTGTTCGACACTTTAGGAGGAGCCACTCTCGATAATTCCTTCTTGGCCGTAAAAACCTACACGGGACATGTGGTCAGTTGCCTGGGCTGGGGCGTCCATGCGCTGGCGCCGCTGTCGTTTCGGGGGGCCACATATTCGGGCGTTTTTTCTCTTCTGCCAATGCTGACGGGGAGGGCACGGATTCATCATGGAGATATCTTACGGCAAGCTACGGAGCTGGCTGAGGCAGGCAAACTGAGACCTTTGCTCAGCAAGGAGCAATTCACCTTCGCGACCGCTCAACAAGCGTACACGGCAGTGGAAACGGGCGGAACCGTAGGGAAGGTGGTTGTGGAATTGGACGATGGGCCGGTTTTATGATTAAGGTCCAGGGTCAGGTCGCAAAACGCCTTTCGACTTCCACCATCTTCTTCGCAAGCTCATCAGGAGTCAAAATTCCCTTTTGAAAAAGAATGAACGCAAATGCGACAATCCATCGCTCGTAGTAGGTAAGCTTGCCAACCATATCGCCGCCCAATAGTTCAACGCCGCGCCGCTTTTCTTCCGTGTTTATGATTTTGTGGAAGTCCAGCACGTCGGCAAGCGCATGACATCGCTTCTCCCAGGGCAACAATTGGTGGTCGGTTTGTTGAACACGCTCGGCAGGCAATCCGCCGATGTCGTTGGGAAGACGTTTGACGAGGTTTTCTGTCGAGTTCATGTCGCAGTCCGATTTTCGAGGTTTGCTTTAACGACACCAATCATCGTGTCGCGTGTGACGAGGGAGGCGAGTTGGTCCTCACTGAAGTTTTCCGTGGCCGGCGGACGCTGCGGCAGGACGAGATAACGCGCCATCGCGGTGGAATCGTTGACGCGAATTTCGACGTCATCCGGAATGTCCGTGCCGAATTCTGACAGCACTGCTCGCGGCTCCTTCACTACGCGCGCGCGATATGCTTTGGCCTTGTACCAGTCAGGCGGCAATCCCAGTACCGGCCTAGGATAGCAGGAACATAGCGTGCAAACGATGACATTATGCACCCTATCTGTGTTTTCCAAGACGATCAGTTGAGTGTCGTCGTAGAAGGTAATTCCGAATTCAGATTCGCAGGCGGCGCGTCCGTTGGCCAGCAGACGGGCGCGAAACGCTGGATCGACCCAGGCGCGTGCAACGACCTTTGCGCCGAGCGCCGGTGTGCGGGAGTCGAGCACTTCGATTTGGCGGCGGATTTCGCCCGGGCCAATCAATTTCCTTTCGACGAGCAACTCGCGCACGGCGGTTTCCATTATCTCGTAGTAGCCGGGCATCGGTTCGTCCGCTGATTTTGGATGAACTTCGGGGTGGTCGTGGTCGTGATCGTGAGATTCCATAGTTTAAATCCTTTCCAGCCAAGATTCAAAAACTTCAATAACCAGCCGGTCCTGGGGCGATCCAGCATATCCTGGCCACAATTCGGTCAGGGGCACTCCGACGCGATAATAGTAGCCCTTCAATCCGGCGTTGCGACCAAAGCCCTCTTCCTCGTTGTTGACGGCCTTTGGTTCGAGAATCAATTCCACGATTCCCCGCTTGCCTCGCATATACATCGGCACGCGGTAGTGACCGACGGGATAGCGCAACGAAATGCGGATTTGTTCGCCGACCTTGAACGCAGGCTCTTCACCGAGGGCCTTTACGATTCGCGTCGTCGGGTTCGTGATGGTTGAAGAGGTTGATGTCATGATGGAATTCCTTTCACTCCATTTGTAGGCGCAAATCGCGCAATGTCGGCCGTTGCAGGCACTGGGCGTGAACCCGATCTCGCCCAGAAGCGAATGCCGATGACGGTGGCGAAAAGCGTCAAGCCAACAGGCAGCGCGAGGCGATTGAAGTCCGCGCCCAGTAATTCAGCTCCGCCAAGGCCGAAAGAAAATAGAACAACCAGAACGCCGAGCAATTGGGATGCCTTTCTAGCGGTTGCTTCTCCGGTCGCTGCCAGATTTTGCGTGAAAGCCGCAAGGTAACCATCAAAGCCGTCCACGACTGCCATCCCGCCAGTAAATATTGCGCCCAACAGCCAGGGATTGGTTTCGCCCGCCAAAATCAGCGCCGAAAACTGGGACGCGGTTTCAAATCCCGCGGCAAGCACCATCCCTAAGAGAAATGGTTGAGCGATAATTGGTCGCTTGATCAAGGTGAATGACGAACGTCGGGGTGAGTTTCGGAATAATTTCACCAGGTTGATCAAGCCAATCAAAATGAGCATCCACGGCCCGATGAACGCCGCCCTTTCGGCGACGATGCGGCCAATCCCGACCGCAAGCAACGTCACGACCAGTCCATGCCCAAGGGCGAAGTACAATCCGTTTGTCGCGCGAGGTCGTATGCGGGTCAAACCGTCGATCGCGGTCAAATGGTCTGGATCGGTGCCGTGCCGCATGCCGAGTGCTGCGCCAAGAAGTAGCGTCGTCATATTCTGATTTCAGGGAATGACGGAAGTGAAAAGCTGCCGCCCGCCTGACGGCAGAATACGTTGACGTTCTCCACCTCCGCGGTATGGAATGAAACGGGAATGTTCGTCATAGTTTGCCGAAAGCATTGGCCCACAAGGCCAGCTGCAGTTGAATTGATTTGCACCAGGCTATATGCATGCTCTCCACTTGCTCTTTGGAATGTCCTTTTGCCGCCAGATACGGTTTGATGGTTTCGTTCATGACCGCGACAAAGGCAACGATGTCGCCGAAAGGAACGAAGGCCGTTGATTTGACCCCATCGGTCTTGTTCTTTTTGGCGGCCGTGTGGCGCAATGCAATTTCGTGTTGATAATTCAGCCAGTCCTGGTCGCAGGGACGCGAACAGGTGTCGAGAATCCATTGTTCAAAACGGAGATTGCTCTTGACGAGGTACTCCGGGATGGGGTTTCCGTCCGGAGTCCGCGAATGCCTCGCCAGATGCGGGATGCTGGCGATGATCTGGCTCCGCCAGTGCGCAACTATTTGACGGGTCTGGCCGGAGAGGACTTCGCCGGCAAGTTGGAGAAAACGCTGATCCTCCTCGGTGAAACCTGCGCTTGTCTTGAGTTCGTTAAACTGCGCCATCGAGATCGGGGATTTCGCGACAGCAGCACTTCCATAGGTGTAACCTGGAATTTGATCTGCGACTCTGTTCATGCGACGATTCCGGGTCAGGCCTTGATGAACGCCAAAAGGTCTTTATTGACCTCGTCCTTGTGCGTCGTACACATGCCGTGCGGCGCGCCTTTGTAAATCTTGAGCACTGCGTTCCTGACCAACTTGGCGGAGCGTAAGGCCGAGTCTGCTATCGGCACGATCTGATCGTCATCTCCGTGGAGAATCAGTGTTGGGACGTCGATTGTGGTGAGGTCTTCGGTCTGATCCGTCTCGGAGAATGCTTTGATGCAATAATAGCAAGCCGGCAGCCCGGCCATCATGCTCTGCAACCAGAAGGATTCACGCACACCTTCGGAGACTTTTGCACCTGGGCGGTTATAGGCGTAAAACTGCATGGTGAGGTCCTTGAAAAACTGCGAACGGTCACCAGCCACCGCGGCCCGGATTTGGTCGAAGACGTCCAACGGCAAACCGCCAGGATTGGCTGCAGTTTTTAACATTAGCGGCGGCACCGCGCCGATCAGAACCGCCTTCGCAACTCGTTTTGTTCCATGGCGCCCGATGTAGCGCGCGACCTCGCCACCACCGGTGGAATGACCGACATGGATCGCATCCTTGAGATTGAGCGTTGTGACCAATTCCGCAAGATCATCGGCATAGGTGTCCATGTCATTGCCATTCCAAGACTGGCTTGAGCGACCATGACCACGGCGGTCATGAGCGATGCAACGGTAGCCGCGCGCGGCCAAGAAAAACATTTGATCTTCGAATGCGTCTGAATTCAGTGGCCAGCCGTGGCTGAAAACAACCGGTTGACCTTCGCCCCAGTCCTTGAAGTAGATTTGGGTTCCGTCTTTTGTCGTTATTGTGTTCATAGTCTTATCCCGCGTCATAGTTGACGGTTGGTTTGGAGGGCGATTTTTTGCAGCTTTGTTTGCATTTGCATTGTTTTATTTCCTTGCTTGATCAGCCCCGCGCCAAGAAGCACCAAACCCGCCGCCAATTCCGCCGCTCCTACGTAGGCCAGATAAATCATGGCGTTTGGATTTGTCGCGTCAGACGCCCGCGTAAACGGGTGAGGTAAAAGTGTCGCCGTTGATCACGAAACCGCCCCACTTGGCGTTATAGTCGGCAGTTGGCGCCGCGGCGACAACCTCAGCACGCGATTTTCCCCGCTTCTTCAGCGCGGCTACTTTGTCGCGGATCGAAGTCAGCATTTCGTAAAATTCGATCAATTCGGCCCTATTCCCAATCGAACCGTGCCCAGGAATGATGATGGTTTTGTCGGTGACTCTTGCGATGTTAGCCGCTGCGGCACGAATCGAGCCACCAATGCTGCCGCCGGTGCTATAGTCAATGAAAGGAAAGTAGCCATTCCACCACGTATCGGCCACATGGAGAATACCCGCATTGGTGAACTCAATGGAAATATCGGAATCGGTATGCGCCGGGGAATAATGATTCAGTACAAGGCTCTCGCCATTTAAGTCCAACTTAAGGTTGTCCTGCATGACTTTGGTCGGTAAAGCGCCTTTGGGCGCAGGTGGAAAGGTAAAATCCCAGTCATCAACCCGGGTGGTTGCCGAAAGGTGCTTGAGAGTGTTCTCGTGCGCGGTGATCTCCGCTCCGATGGAATTCAGCCATTCATTACCGTCAGTGTGATCGAAGTGCCAGTGGGAATTGATGAGATGTTTAACGGGATCAGAACTGAGACTCTCCAGCGCCTCAGTAATTCGAGGACGCGTCGCTGTAATCCCGGCGTCCACGAGGAGTTTGCCGTCCTTTCCAGTAAGCACGGCTATGTTGCCCCCGGAACCTTCGAGCACACTGACATTGCCGCGGAGCTTGGTGACGGTTATTTTGGCTGTGGCCGCTTCGCCGCGAATAACGGTCACCGGGCTTTCGCCTGCGGCAAATATCCGCCGAGGCAACAGCAAGGCGGCGGTGGCGGCAATCGCGCTAGAGGCCAGGAAATGGCGGCGAGAAAACGGAGAGCACTGATTGATCTTCATAGCATTGAATCTCCTTCAATTGGGATGGGTTGTTTTGGCGTGATCATTCAAGGGGATAAAAAAGTGGTTCACCATCTCGATGTCGGACAAATAGGTGTTGATGGCGGCTATCTTCCCTCCACGGAGAGTGAATACTGTGGCGAGATGTTCATCGAGCGCCAGATCGCCGCGCTTCGCGGTGTTGTGGAGAGAAAGCGCCATGCCGTGCCGGCCAATGAGGATGTGCTTGAGCGTAAAGTTTATCCCATAACCCACGATCGTCTGCGAGCGCTGGATGACAGCTTCTACTCCGCGCGCTTCGCCTGAAATGACACTCTCCCCTGGCAAGTTCCAAACGGCATCCTCTGTCACAAGAGAGCGAAGCAGGTTCCAGTCACGATTCCGCAGAGCTACGAGAAAGCGTTCCCCTAAACTCTTTTCTTCAACGCCCGCCTGTGACTTTTTAATCTCGGTTAAGCTCACACCAATAGAAACGAGATCGGCCGGAAAAGTGGCCAAACGAATTTGAAAAAAATGAGCAACCTATTCGACGGCGTTTTCATTGAACAGCCACGTGCCGCTGGTGAAGGCTAGCTTTGGAAGGCTCTTCGGCAAAAACGATTCGCACCATGTTCAAGAGAACTGGTTACGGCTGATGATTGACCGTTATATCCGCTTCGGTACGCAGTGTTCGAGCAATGATCCAATCACGCCAGTCCTGGTCAAGGTTTTGCCCCGGTTTCGGCATTTGGAGATCGATTACCTGGTTGCAGTGCTCCAGAGCTTGGCGCGCTGCCTCCATGTTCCCGGACTTGTATTGCGCCATGGCAAGCACGGCGCAGGCTTCGGCTTGGGAATAGGGGAATGAATTTTTCGCGGATTCTTGGGCCCACTTGAAACTGTCGTGAGATAGGCTTCGGTCATGGCGCTCAATCGAGTGGAGGGACGAACCGGGTCCTGGGTGCGAATGACCCGCCGCACCTCGTCGAGGCCGGATTTCAGCAATTCCTGGGTGTCGAAGGGGATCGTTCCTGTCAATAATTCATAGAGGAGCACCCCCAGGCTGTAGATGTCGCTGCGTGTGTCCACATCGATGCTCGTCAACTCCGCTTGTTCGGGGCTCATGTAAGAGGGGGTGCCGACGAGCATTTCGAAAGCGGTAAACAACGTCTTGTCGGTCAACCGCTGTCCGCTGGCGGCTTTTGCGATTCCGAAGTCTATGACTTTGGGCGTTGCCTTTCCATCGGTTGATGGCGCGATCAAAATGTTGGAAGGCTTCAGATCTCGGTGAATAATTCCCTTTTGATGCGCATGCTGGACCGCGCCGCAAACTTGAATGAACAAATCCAGCCGCTCCGCGTTGGAAAGCGCCTTCTGATCGCAGTATTCTGTGATCTTGAGCCCGCGCACCAATTCCATCACAAAATACGGCCGGCCGCTGTCGGTGGATCCTGCGTCAAAGACGTGGGCGATATTCGGATGATCCATCAGGGCTAGCGCTTGGCGTTCAGCTTCAAAGCGGGCGATGACCGTCTTTGTGTCCATCCCTGGTTTAATCACCTTGAGGGCAACCAGTCGTCGCACCGGCTCCTCCTGTTCGGCCATGAAAACCAGACCGCATCCGCCTTCACCGATCTGTTGCAGCAGCTTGTAACGGCCGACGAGGCTCCCGGCCTCTTCGATGGGCGGAACGGCTTCGCCATTAGGCGACGGCAGCCCGGCGGCCGGCTGGCCCAAAAAATCGCCGACGCTGTTAAACGCTCGCAACAGTTTTTCCACCGCCCGGCGCAATTCTTCATTTCCGCCGCAAGCGGCGGACAAGTAATTAGCGCGCTCGGAGTCGTTGAGGCGCAACGCTTCCGTAAAGAGATCAACTTCTCTAGAATCGCTCATCTTCCGGTCTTCGGGCGGGCCGTCTTACTGCGGAACGGCCCAGCCTTCTTTAATAAGACGATATTTTAGGGCAAAAAGGCCAACTAATTTTTCCGCGGATTTTTCATCCGCCGCCGGCCTTTTGCGGAGAATTTCTCGTTTCCCATTACGTGAACGCAAACCACACGAAATTCGGTAAATGCCGGGGCCTGCTCGCTGCCGCGGTGATCGTCCCCGCCGCGCTTTCCTTCGGCTCCTCCTACACCGTTGAGTCACCTTTGATAACCTTGCTAAAGCGGTGATCGGATCAAAGAGTTTTTTCACAGCTTCTGAGGGTGCGTGAGAGAATTCTTGCACCCGAAAAGCGAGAGCAAGGGCATCGCGGTGGGGCGCGGCAGCCCCCCGGCGGGGGTAAGAGCGGCTCAAATTGGTTCAATTTAGCTCAATTGGGTTCGGGTTTGGGTGGAAGCAGGCTTTCCGGGGCGGCACCGGGGCGCTGGTTGAGTTGCTGGCGGATGGCCAGCGGGAGGCGGGCGATTTTGCCGTTGCGAGTCATCGCGGGCCTCGAGAGCGTGGCATTGTTTTCATGCGGGGCAATGATAACAAGAATGCGTCAAGAGCAAAATCCTACGGAAGGTTTTTGAAGGGGTTTTACGCGTGGCTCAGGAACGGCGATTTTATAGTAAACAGAGCACCGCTGAATACGCCGAAGAAGAAATTTCAGCGAGAACCTCTCCGTTCATTTATTCCATTTCTGCGTAGTCTGGGGTCTAATGAGCGTGAGCGCCGCGCTCCGCACCGCCTATTTTTCGACCATTTCAGCGGCATCAGAACAAATGCAACTTTTCATTTTCCCATAACCTGTCGCCTTGCAACTCGTTGATGTGGGGCATGCTACGCGGCTATTGGGAGCGAAGCAAGAAGCTTTACGAGCCAGCTTTAAATAAAAAAACGGCGTGCCAGCGTCCCATGATCAAGATATGGTGTCCGAGCTGAATCTGGAACGCCTTTACGATGAACACGCGCAGGCGGTGTCCGGCTTTTTGCTGAACCTGCTCCGCGACGAGGCCGACGCGCACGATGTTCTGCAAGAGTTGTTTGTCAAACTGGCGCGCCAGCCCAGGCTGCTGGAAAACATCCAAGACCCTCGCGGCTATTTATTGCGCCTCTCTCACAATCTGGCGATTGACCTGATCCGCCGGCGCGCGGCACGCGAGAAGCATCGCGAGGAATTCGCGGAGGATCGTTGCGCGCTTTTTGCCGCGCCCGCGGAGCCGGACGAACTGGAATTTGCGAAGCAAGTGACAGGGGCGCTGGGAGAATTGCCGGCAGAACAGCGCGCCGTGGTCCATCTGAAATTGTGGGAAAAGCTGACCTTCGAGCAGATTGCCGTCACACTTGATATTGCTCAAGGCACTGCCGCCAGCCGCTATCGCTATGCCATAGATAAATTACGGGAGCGCCTGCGTCCCATCTACGAAGAGATTCGATGAACTCCGATTTTGAAAACCGTTTGGGCAAGCTGACCATTCGCCCGACTGCGGCCGAATGGCGCAAGGAAATTCTGTGTGCCGCCCGAACTCCGTTGGCTCCTATCACGCCCCCCGCGGCCCCGCCCTGGTGGCGCGAATGGCTCTGGCCATGTCCGAAGGCATGGTTGGGGCTGGCGGCGGCGTGGGGCCTCGTTCTGTTGTTGCCCGCAACCGAGCCATCGGAGCCTGGCGAACCCAGCAACGGAGCACCGATAACCTGGCAAACCTTTGCCCTGCTGCAAAAAGAGGCGGAGTCCATCGCGCAATCCGCGGACGTGACGGAGAAACCAATCATCCCGCCGAAGCCGGCCATGCCGCAACCTCAGACTCGCCGGCGCTCCCAGATCGACATTGGCTGAGTTATGGAAAATCCCTCCCCCAACCCTTCGCGCCCCAAGAGATTTGGGCGGCGCTTGTTATTTACGCTGGCTGCTCTGTTGACGCTGGCAGCACTGCTCCTTGCCGAGGAGAATTGGCGCGGCACCCACGCCTGGAGCCAATACAGGCGGGAACTCGAAGCCAAGGGGGAACATTTCGACATTGCCAGCGTGATTCCAGCGGAAGTTCCCGACGAGCAGAATTTGGCAATGATCCCCTATTTTACCAAGAAGGAGAAGATCAACCTGCCCGATAACATATCCCTGCCGCATCGCTCCCTTTGGACTATGGCCTTGGCTTCGGATTTAACCAACTGGGCTCAAGCCTACGGCAGTCCGACTTCCGACCCCATCCAGGCGGCTTTGATCGTGTTCTCGAAATTAGACTCGGGAGAACCGTTGTTGGCGGAATTAAAATCGGGGAATCGCCCGTATTGCCGGTTCAACTTCGATTACCGGCATTGGATCAACAATACAAATGTCCAAGGCTCAACCATAGAGCAACTCGCCCAGGCAAAGGGATGTCTGCGTGTCCTGACGCTGCACGCCCAGGCGGAGTTGGTTTCGGGGCAAACCGGCCAGGCGCTGTCCGATATTGAGCTGGGCCTTCGATTGGACCAGGGATTGCTGGAAGCACCGCTGTTAATCTCGCAATTGGTTGGTTACGCCGGATTGGCTGTGGTGTTGCAGCCCGCCGCGGAGGGCCTGGCGGAGCATCGATGGACGGACGCGGAATTGTCGGCCCTGCAGAATCATCTGCGGCACATCGATCTTCTCGCGACAACCGCACATGCGCTCCGCGGCGAACGCAATATTTGCTGGAATCCGTTCTTCAGCGGTTCACCGTTCAAGCCGCGCGGCTGGGACAGGCTGGAGGAGCTTAATTTCAATCGGTTGCTGGAGGATTCAATCCTGTCTTGCTTCGAAACCACCGCGAGCGACGGTGTTCTTAAAGCTTGGCAATCCCAGGCTGGCGAATTGGAAAGGGCTTCCGCAGGGAACGCCTTCGAGCGTTTCGTCGTCCACCACAATTTTTTTGTTTCCACGCAGGTGGCCAATTACAAGAACGTCATCATAAAAACGGCTGAGACGCAAACCGGGGTGGATGAAGTTTGCGTCGGGTGCGCGCTGGAACGGTACCGCCTCGCGGAGAATCATTATCCCGGCGCGCTCGAGGAAGTGACGCCCCGTTTCGCTCCGGCCCTTCCCAAAGACATCATCACCGGCCAGCCTCTCAAATACCGGCGCCTGGACAGCGGAAAGTTTATCCTTTACTCGGTCGGCTGGAATGGGACCGACGAGGGAGGCAAGATTGCCATCGCCAAGGATGGCCATCACGACAGAATGAGCGGCGATTGGGTTTTCGAGTATCCCGATTAGCTTAGTCAGCCTCAATACTGCTAAAGGGAAGCCACGCGCCAGCAACGCCACAAGTGTCACCCACGGTGAGCGTTGGCGAACTAACGCTTGGGCGGCGCGGAGAGCGGGGGCGAGGACTGGATTAAGACGGAACCTGTTTCCTTGTTTGTGCTCGTGAAGAATCCGTAACCAGCGCCCCCGGCCACCACACCGTGAAAGGTGTAGGTCGTCCTGGAGCCTGCCGGATCGACAAAAGAACCCGTCAGGGCGCCGGTGGATGTTGTCAGCGTCACTGTCACCTTATCGGGTGGGACGGTGTTGCTAATGGAATTCTTCGCCGGGTTGAAGACGATCGGCGCGGTAAATGGAGTCGTGGCGGCCGAGTCGCTGACGTTGGCGTTCACCTGGAACAATCCGTTGGTCCATCCGAGCACATTGCTTCCGGCCTTGGGAGCCGCGTAAAGCGCGCCGGCTATGCCCGGCATGTTGGTGAAGCCGTTGGGGTAATAACTGGATTTGGATGGAAGTTTGACCCAGTTCAAGGGCTGGGCCGCCAGGTCCAGGCTCTCACCGGCCATGATGGGAAATTGCAGCCAGCCCAGGATGATTCCGCTTCCGCCATAAAGGGACGCATAAACAGGACTTTGTCCGTTAAGCCCGATGCCGGTCGAAAACGAGATCGGCGGCGTAACGCTGTCCGCCAAATTCAAGGAAATGGTCACCGCCTCCTTGCTGGAAACCTTGACACTGCCATAGCCGTAGCCGCCCGGCCGTTGGGCGGGGTCCGTGCCGCCTGGCGCAATGAACAAATTGTAGGTCCCCGGCGTGAGAGTCAAGTTGGTGATCAATAGGCCGCCGGCAATTTCAGCCGAAGCCAGAACGTCGGTCTCGTCTGTTTTTTCCGCGAAGTCAATCGTCCCGCCGAACTTGCCGGCGCCGGGAGCCGACAGGTCGGCATTCGTTGCAATTTGCAAATCTACGAGCATGACTTCAGTTTTGCTCAAGCCCAAGGTTGCATGACACGCCGCGTTGGTGCTGCCGGAGGCTAGCGATAACTCGCCGGAAAAGCCAAAGGGTAAAGCCATGCTGCCCAGGTAAAGCCGCCCCGAATAGCTGGCGCTTGGAGTGACAGTCAGCGTGATGTACCCTGAATTGGATGGCGCGATCGCGCCGGGCACGGAGAACAATCCGCTGTAAGTGCCGGCCAAACCCGTCTGGTAAAAAGGATTGGCGGCGAAATTGGCCGTTAACTGGCTGTTGGTATCCACGAAACTGAAGGAAGCGCTGGTGGATAGGATTTTGCCGGAGCCGTCGGTCCAATCGGAAAAGATATACCCGGGGCTGGCCGTTGCGGTGACAGGGTACGAACCTCCCACGTCCAGGACATTAGCGCCGTTGTTAAGGCCCTTGACCGTCCCCGCCGCGGAGGGCGAGATGGAGAGGTCCACCGCGTTGGTTTGGATCCAGAAAACGGTGCGTGTCACAACCGTGGTATTGTCCAATTCGTCCTCGGCAAGAACGAGAATCTGGTTGGAGCCAGGATGGCCAAGCTGGCTCAGGTCCACCGTGGCAGTCCAGGAAAGAGAGTTCGTGGGCAGTTCATCGGATTGGTCGATGTTGGTGTAACCACCTCCGTCAACCTGAAGAGTCACGTCATACACATCGAACACGGAGTTGGTTCCCAACTCGCCCTCACGAAACGATCCCTCAAATTCAACGACTGGATTGTAAGTCTTGAGATTTCCGGACGGACTTTTAACCGTCAGCAGCGGCGGCATAAAATCGGCCGCGCCTTTGATGGAACCCGTCTCCAAAGGAGCGACGGCGTTTGTGTCCTCCGTCTCTCTGTCCATGCCGGTAACAAATACGTATTGATTGGTGTAGGCAAAAGATCCCAGGAGTATGTCCACCTCATACTGGTCTGAAATCGCATAGTTGGTCGGATACCCGCCGGAATAGCCGGCGAGCATCGCCTCCTCACCTAAGACGTCGGAATGGGCTGACCCCTTGATCGTGAGGGTTGTGGCGTTCCACGAGAAGGTGACGGTCCCGGCCACATTCCCGGTGGAATTATTGGTTATGTCAAGAGTAGCGCTATGCTCCCCGGCTTTGTAGCCACGAGCGTCGCCAAGGACGCCCGAGATGATGACATCCATATTGCCGTCCACAATAACATCGAGCGCGATTTGGGAATTCGTCCCAAGCTGGCTTAGGTCGAATGGCACGAAGTTAACGTGTAACTTAGGCATCTAGAACTACTTGCGCTTTTGCACGCCTGGCAGTTTCTTGCAGATTCTTTCGAGTGTCATCTCCTGTAATTTTGCCACTGTATCCATGACTCG
>JBKQWF010000083.1:0-51799 GCA_052139695.1 Limisphaerales bacterium | reverse complement strand
TCCGCACTGTTTTGCACCAGTTCCGGAGCCGGTGTTGCTGAACTGAACTGCGCCTTGCTCTCCGTCGTTCCGGTGGTGGCTGAGGTCGATCCAGCCGTCCAGTCAGGAGTTTGGGCCGTTGCTTCCGAACTGTTTTGGACGAGTTCCGGAGCCGCCGTTGTCGAACTGAGCCGGGCCTTGCTCTCCGTCGTTCCGGTGGTAGCTGAGGTCGATCCAGCCGTCCAGTCAGGAGTTTGGGCCGTTGCTTCCAAACTGTTTTGGACGAGTTCCGGAGCCGCCGTTGTCGAACTGAGCCGGGCCTTGCTCTCTGTCATTCCGGTGGTGGCCGGGGTCGATCCAGCCGTCCAACCAGGAGTTTGGACCATTGCTTCCGCACTGTTTTGCACCAGTTCCTGAGGCGGCGTTGCTGAACTGAGCTGCGCCTTGCTCTCCGTCGTTCCGGTCGTGGCCGCAGTCGATCCAGCCATCCAACTGGGAGTTTGGACCATTCCTTCCGCACTGTTTTGCACCAGTTCCTGAGGCGGCGTTGCTGAACTGAACTGCGCCTTGCTCTCCGTCCGTCCCGCCGTCGTATCGGTTAATCCAGCCGTCCGGGCAGGAGTTTGAGCCGTTGCCTCCGAACTGTTTTGGACGGGTTCTGGAGCGGGCGTTGCAGAAGCGAGCTGAGCCTTGCTCTCTGTCCTTCCATCTTTCGTATCCACTAATCCAGCAATCCAGCCAAGAGCTTGGGCCATTGCTTCCGAACTGCTTTGTGTTGCCGAACTGAGCGAAGCCTTGTTTTCTGTCCTTTCAGCGGTCCCATTCGTCAATCCATCCGTCCAACCAGAAGTTTTAGCCGCTTCATCCGAACTGTTTCGGACCACTTCTGGAGCCGGCGTGGCTGAACTGGGCTGGACCATGCTTTCTCTTTGAGCCATCGTATCCGGTAATCCAGTCGTCCAGCCAGTCGTTTGGGCCATTGCTTTCGAGCCGTTTTGGGCAGGTTCAGGCGCGGGCGTGGCCGAAGCGAGTTGGGACTTCTTCCCCGCCCTTCCAGGCGTCGCATCCGTTAATGGAGCAATCCAACCAGAAGCTTTTCCCATTGCTTTCGAACCGTTTTGGACAGGTTTTGGGGCGGGTGTTGCCGAACTGAGCTGGAACTTCTTCCCCGGCCTTCCAGCCGTCGCATCCATTAGTCGAGCAATCCAACCAGAAGTTCTACCCGTTGCTTGGGAAGGGATTTTGGGGGAGGCTTTGGCATCCGCATTGGCCGCAGGCTTTGCCGCGGCTCGCCCTTGCGACTTTGGCGGCAATTGGGAAGCTGGCAGCGAACGAGTTAGCATGGCCGGGCGCGTCTTAGAAGGGGCGTTCGCCGCCTCTTGCAGCTCGGCCTGCTTGTCGGAAGAGGCAACTCTTGCCTGGGATGCTGTACCGGCTTGCGGCTCTTTGACTATCAGCGCTTCGGAAATGACATCCGAAAAATCCTGTGTCGCGGGGAGCGGAATATGAGGCGAGGCGGCAGGCGGAATGGGGGACCAAAAAGCCTGTGGCGGTGGAACGGCGCCGGCTTTGGCGGCGGGTGCGTGGGTGGTCATTTGGTTGTGTCTGTGGGCGATGTGTTGTGGAGAGAAAGACGAACCGTTTCGGAAATCTCGGCCGTGCGGCGCGCCTGCGCCTGGCCTTTTTTGGCCAGCGCTTCCAGGACGGCCGCCGTTTGGTCATCTTTGAGATAAAGGAGAATCTTGACGATCGCTTCGTTATCCATCTCGGCCATGACTGTGGCGGCGGTTTCCGGCGACATGTCGCCATAGACCTTGGCGAGTTTCTTCAAATTAGCGATTTCCTGGTCTTTGATGCGCAGGACAGAACTGTCAAATTCGGTTTGCAGTTGATGGACTGATTGGGTGACCTGATTGAGTTCGGCTCGTTCGCTTTCCAAACGCGCGGCCAGTTCGTTCAGTTGCTGCTCCCGCGTTTCGACGGATTTCTTTTCGATCCTTAGCTCGGCGATCAGTTGATCCGCTTCGGGATTGTTAAAATCCCAGGATGGGCCGGCCTCATGCATCACTGGCATATCGGGTTTCGCCGGGAGCTTGGGTGTTTCCCAGAAAAGCACTGTGCAGGCCAGATAGACGATCGCGCCCACCGGGGCGGTGATCCAACTGTTTTCAACTAATTTAATCATCTAAGGAATGAAGTTGGCCTGCATGGGCCGCGGTGGAGGATCGCCCGGCGAATTCGTCGAGAACCTTCTGTTCCTCGCGCGCTTCCAACCGCTGATGGCAGGCATATTGTTTTTCCCGAAAAATATCGACGATTTCCCGCTGCTGGTGGGCGGCCAGCATGGCCTGTGAAGCCAACTGCACCCGCCGTTCCGCTTGTCCCAGGGCGGCGACGCAATCATCGCGCTTAGCTTCCAATGAGCGGTGAAAAGAATGGGCCTGGGTGGCATGGGCCGCGTTGCAGCCATCGGCCAGTAATCCGCGGATATGCGCCCAGTCAGCGTGGATGCGGGCATCCATGATTTCGAGCAAACTGACGATCTGCTGGCGCGCCGCCAAGGCGCGGGCGTATTCTTCCAGCGCCTCGTTTTCTTTGCGCTGGCGCACGGTCCGCGCGGCTTCAAGGGTAAATCGAAAGGCTTTCATGTGCGTTTAACCGGAGCGGTTTTCGCGGGCAAAGGCGTGGCCATGGTTTCGGCCAGCATGGCCCAGCTTTTTTCCGTGGAAAATCCTTGTTCCGTGGATTGGCGTAAAAAGGTCTTCATCGGCTCGTGCAGGTGGATGCTCAGGTCAATCGCCGGATTCGTTCCCGCGGGATACGCGCCAATGTTGATCAGGTCCTGGTTTTTGCGGTGCGTGGCCATGCTTTCGCGGGCGCGGGCTGTCAGCTTTTGTTGTTCACTGTTGGTAAGATCGCGTGTCAAACGGCTCACGCTTTCCAGCACGTCAATGGCGGGATAGTGATTCTGGGTGGCCAATTCACGCGTCAGGACGATGTGGCCATCCAGGATGGAGCGCACCGCATCGGCAATCGGGTCATTCATGTCGTCGGCTTCCACCAGCACGGTGAAAAGCCCGGTGATAGTGCCCGTCGGGCCGGTGCCTGCCCGTTCCAGCAATTGAGGCAGAAGAGAAAAGACGGACGGCGTGTAGCCGCGGGTGGCGGGAGGCTCGCCGACGGCCAGGCCAATCTCGCGTTGGGCCATAGCAAAGCGGGTGACGGAATCCATCATCAACAGAACGTTTTTTCCCTGATCCCGGAAATATTCAGCCACCGCCATGGCGACGAACGCGCCTTTCAAGCGCGCAATAGCCGGCTGATTGGAGGTGGCCACCACGACGACCGACTTGGCCCGGCCAGTTTCGTCCAAATCCTTCTCCAGAAACTCCCGCACTTCCCTTCCCCGTTCTCCAATCAGGGCGATGACGTTGACATCGGCCTCTGCCTGGCTGGCGATCATTCCAAGCAGGGTCGATTTGCCCACGCCGCTGCCCGCGAAGATCCCCAAGCGTTGTCCTCGACCACACGGCACAAAGGTGTCAATCGCTTTAATGCCGGTGCGAAAAGGATGTTCAATCCGCTGCCGCTTGAGAGGGTGCGGCGGTTGCATATTCAGACTGACACGGTCGCTGGTGTCAATCGGTCCCAAGTCATCCAGCGGATGGCCAAGTCCGTCAATCACCCGGCCTTTCAGGGCATCACCCACGGGAACGAGCAACGTTGTGCCCAGGGCAATGACTTCGGCTCCAGGATGAATGCCGTGCAATTGACCGAGTGGCATGAGCAAAACATGGTGGTTGCGAAAGCCAACGACCTCCGCCAGCGTCGAACCCTCGTGGCCAGCGGATTCGATGCGGCAAATCTCTCCCACCGCCGCCAAGGGCCCTTCCGATTCGATGACCAACCCAATGAGTTGAACAACGCGGCCGTGACTGCGGATGACTTCGGTTTCCCGCACCCGGTTGAGCAGACCTTCGAGGCGATTCGGCAACGTCGTGGTGAGTCCGTTTGTCATTCGAGCATGCTCCGCTGCAAGAGGTCAAATTTGGTTTCGCGGCGCGCGTCCACTGTGCCGAAACGGGTTTGGATCAGGCACCCGCCGCGCGTCACCTCCGGCGAGGAGAGGAAACGAAAATCTCCGCCCTGCTCCGCGGGGGTCAGCAGCGGCGAGTCCGACTTTTGCAGCAACTCCAAATCCGCCGGGTGCAGACGCACCGTAAATTGGGCCGCGCCCTTTACCTGAGCCAAGGCGTCCCGCACGACCGACTCCACCATGGCGGTGGAAATGGGCAGATCGGCCACCAGTTTTTGTGCGGCGACCAGAGCGAGGGAAATCAAGGTATTCTCGGTGTCTCGCAGCATTTGTGGGATGGCGTTGCGCATGGAAGTGACCACGCCGCCCATGACTTCATGGAGTTCAGCCCGTTGCTGGAGAAGTTGTTCGCTGATCGCTTTTTCCGCGTCTTCCCGGCCGCGCTCGTAACTGGCACGCAGTTCCTCTTCCGAGATGGGCCGTGTTTCTTCGCTCGCTTTGGCTCGGGCGTCCATCAACAGCACGCCTTGCAGGCGCTTCGGCAAGGTCAGGTTTTCGCGCCACGGAGTCATGAACAGCCCGCTCCCGCCGGGCTCATAAGTTCATTCTTCAGCCCGCCGGTCTGGTTCAACGCCCGGCTCGATTTCACATTGGTCTTGCGCGCCAGCACCCGCGCGATGGACTCGACGGCCTCGATCGGGATTGGCCCCAACGTCGCCAGGCGCTCAATGATCTGGTCTCGTTTGGCATCTGAAAATTTTGTCAAGAATTGCGAGGTTCTTTTCGCCGGCAAATAGCTCGCCACCAGGGCAACGGTTTGCGGTTGCTCGTCTTTGAGCAGGTTGAAAAGCTGGCCCATGTCCATTTCCACCACGGGGCGCATGGAGGCGATCGGCACCGGGACGGGCGAGACGCGGTTGATGATGTCTGAGGCCCGAAATAGTCCGACGGATTTTTCCAACACACCGCGGGTGTATGTGACTCCCCCTAAAATAGCGGTCCCGGCCTGCACGGCCAACTCGCTGAATTCTTGCAGAATTTCCGCGCGCAGCTCCTGGCTGATCAGGGTCTCCTTGGCCATCTCCATCGAGACGAGCTCCAATTCCTGCTCGTCCAGGCTCTTGAGCAATTGCGCCGCGCTCTCCGGCCCAAGAATCACCAGGAACGCCGCCAACTTCTGGTGGCAGGTCATTTTCGTTATCTGGCCGGCGGCCATGGTGTCCTCCATAAAAATCACGTTTCAGGTTTGCCGCGCGAGAGCCAACTCCGCACCGCCTGGGACATGTTGGCCGGATTTTCGCGGATCAATTGGTTGAGCACTTCCACGGTCACGACGTTGGGGCCATGCGAGCCGTTTTTCGCCCGGCCGTTGCCGTTGGTCATGGGCAAAACGATCGGGACTTCATCCGTCTGTTTCCACAAACGCCAGAAGAGAAACAAGGTGCCGGCGGCGAGCGCCGGGTAAATCAGCTTCTGGCTCAGCTCAACCCAGAATTGCCGTTTCTCCTGTTTTTCCAATTGCTGGGAAAGTTCGATTGTCTCCTGGCCGTTGAATGGCATTTCCTCCAGGGTCAGCTCGTCTTTGCGGCTGGCGTCGCCGTTCGCCTGAATGCCAAGGGCGCTTTGGACGATGTGGGTCAGCTTCTGCAGTTCTTCAGGGGTGCGCGGGTCCGGCTTGCGATCGGCCCCGGCGCCGGTGAAACGTTGCGCGATGAAGACGGCGGTGGAGAGGCGCCTGATCCCGCCGGCGGACTCCACCAGCTTGCTCGTGACGCTGTTGATCTCGTATTTGCTTTCCGTGACCTTCTTTTGCATGTGATTCTTGACGGGGGGGACGGACGCCGTATTTGTGTCGCTGTTGGCCCCCGTCACGGGCGGTCCGCCGCCGTTGGAATTATTGGCGGAATCGGTGCTTTCGTCATTGATCGTGCTGCTGCGCATCACTTGGCCGTCCGGGTCATACTTCTCTTCCGTGCGGGTCAGGGTGTCCCAGTTTAATTCAGCGGAAACGCGGACGACGGCCTGGCCCGGGCCGAGGACGGACTCCAACATGCCTTGGGCCTTTTTGGCCAAGTACTGCTCAACGTTGCGCCGGGCGGTCAACTGGTTATTGGAAAGCCCGGCAATGGAATCGTTGTCCTCATCCGCCGAGAGCACGTTGCCGAGGTTATCAACCACCGAAACATTATTGACTTGCAGGCCTTCCACGCTGTTGGCCACGAGGAACCGGATCGAACTGACCGCTCCCGGAGCCAAGGTCCCTGCGCCTTTGACGCGAATGAATACCGAGGCGGTTGGCTTGCGGCTGCTGTCCGAGACGAGGCGGTTCTCGGGCATGACAATCATGACCCGGGCGTTTTCAACCTGGTCGAGCTGGCTGATGGTCCGGGCCAGTTCGCCTTGGATGGCGCGGGTATAATTGGCCCGCTGCACGAAATCAGAAATTCCGAAGTTGGCCTTGTCGAATATCTCGAAGCCGACCCCTTCACCCTTCGGGATGCCCTTTCCGGCCATTTGCATGCGAACCTGATAGACCTTGTCCGATGGCACGTAAATGGAACCGGCCCCGCGGATTTCGTAGGGCACCTTAGCCTCATCCAACACCGCGACGACCTTAGAGGCTTCCCCTTCCTCCAGTTTGCCATAAAGAAGGGCGAAATCTGTCCGACTGCTCCACAAGGTCAGGGCGACCAACCCGGCGCCGACTACGCAGGTTGCCAGGACAATGCTGATGCGCTGGTTCAGGCCGAGTTGTTTCCAAATCCCAAGTAATTGTTGTCCGATCTGCTTGAGGTTTTTCATGATGTCTTAATCAAATCTGCATCCGCATAAGTTCCTGGTAGGAATCGAGCAGCTTATTGCGCACTTCCACCATCATTTGAAATGAGATATTCGCTTCCTCCATCGATATCATCGCCTGGTGCAGGGAGACGTTTTTACCGCTGAGCAAGGCCGCAACCGTATCGCTGGCCGTCGCCTGCTTTTGCGCGACGTCTCCGACAAAATTACCCAAAAGGCTTTCAAATCCGCTGCCTGCCGGCGCCGAGCTGGACAATGCCTGCGGGGCGTCCGAATTGGGCGCCGGCGCCAGTTCTCTCAATTCCGCCGCGGGGATGTTTTTGGTGGCGGAGGAGACTAGATCCTGAATGGAATTGGGCAGGCTCCCCGATCCTTGGGGGCCTGTCATCACTTTCAATGCGGAAAGAGCGTCCATTCAGCGATCAATGACTAGGAATGCTTGGCGATGGACAACGCCTGCATGGCGATGGTTCGCGCGTTCTTGACTACGGCCAGATTGGCTTCGTAGGAGCGCGAGGAGGAGATCATATCGACCATTTCCCGGTGCATATTGATGTCGGGCATGGCAACCATGCCATTGGAGTCCGCGTCCGGGTGGCCGGGGTTGTACACCAGGCGCGGCGGGCTGGAATCTTTTTGCACGCGGGCGATACGGATCATTCCCGGCGAGGCGCCATCGGTCGCTTGCTGGGACTGCAAGACGTTCTCAAAAACGACCTCCTGGCGCTGGTAAGGTTTGCCGTCCACGCCTTTGGTCGTGTTGACGTTGGCGATGTTCTGCGAAATAACATCCATCCGCATGCGCTCGGCGTCTAAGGCCGAGGCGCTGCTCTCTATGCCGGTGAGGAGGTTGATCATAAGTAATTAGCTTTTGCCGGTCACAGCCATGCGCAACCGGCCCAGCGAAGTGTTGACTAGTTGCGTTTCCAGGCTGTTTTCCACCGTGTTTTGGTTGAGCTTGAGCATCTCCGTTTCCAACAGAACCGTATTCCCGTCCGCCCTGCCGGAGATGGCTCCCGTATCGACGGCCAATTGCGGCCTTAGGCTGGAAATCGCCGCGGGATTGTTGCTGGCCACGGCTTGCGATAACTCCGCTTCAAAAGACGGAGCCACATCCAAACGCTTGTAATTGGGCGTTTCGATATTGGCCAGATTGCTGGCAATGGCTTGATGACGCAGGAGCGAGACGTCCAGCATCTTTTTGGCCGCCACATAGTCCGAATTTGAAAACAGCGCTTCGATCATCGTTAAAATTCTCCACCCCATTAGCAGTCAATGTGCCAGTGGGCAAAAAGAGCCAAACCGGGCGTTTTACGCTTTCAAACGGCAAAGGACTGGAAATAATTGCCATCCCCGCCTCAAGGGCAGGCAAGATTGTCCATTGCCTTACCGGCGCGAACGCTCAACGGCGGGGAGAATGCTGATCGCCTTTCATAAGCCGTTTCGAGTTCTCTCGCAGTTTACCGGCGACGGTTCTGGCAACCGCACGCTGGCGGACTTTGGTTTTCCTCCAGGCGTCTATCCCATCGGCCGACTGGATGCCGACTCCGAAGGGCTGTTGCTCTTGAGCAACGAAGCCGCGCTCAACGCCCGGCTCCTCCATCCTCGCCAAGGGCATCGCCGCGTCTATTGGGCGCAAGTCGAGCGGCTTCCTGCGTCAGAGACTTTGCGGCAACTGGCCACAGGCGTTCAGATACAGTCAAGGAAGACGTTGCCTTGCCAGGCGCGCCTGCTCGATCCGCAACCGGTCCTGCCGCCGCGTGATCCCCCCATTCGTTGGCGCAAGACGGTGCCGGATTGCTGGATCGAATTGGAATTGGTGGAAGGAAAAAACCGCCAGGTCCGCCGCATGACGGCGGCTGCGGGGCACCCCACCCTGCGTCTGCTTCGCGTACAAATTGGCCAATTCGCGCTGGCCGATTTGCCGCCCGGGAAATGGCGCGTTCTGGATAAGTCGGAGCGGGAGCGGGTCCTCGCGCGCTGATGAGGTGCGCAAACGTCAAAACGTCCGGTGGCTCAGATGAGCCCCTCGCCGCGGATTGAAAATTGGGAATTGAAAATTTTCAATTTGCAATTTTCAATCCCGCCTCCAGCCGAATATGGCGACAAGGCTTTATGCGCCTCGCTGGAAATCTGATTGAAAACCGGACTCATCCGGCGCACAGTCCCGCCATGCAATCTGTTTTTTCAGGGGCTGTATATGTGGTGCGCGACAATATCGACACGGACCAGATCATTTCCGCGCAATATCTGAATCTGGTGCCGACCATTCCAGAAGAATACAAAACACTGGGCAGCTTTGCCCTGGCGGGTTTGCCGGATTCCCTCTACCCCATTCGCTTTGTCGCCCCAGGAAAACTGGATAGCGACTATCCCATCGTGGTCGGTGGACGCAATTTCGGCTGCGGCAGCTCCCGTGAGCATGCTCCCATCGCCCTCGGCTCAGCCGGTTGTCGAGTCGTGCTGGCAGAAAGCTTCGCCCGCATTTTCTTCCGCAATTCCGTCGCCACGGGCGAACTCTACCCTTGCGAATGCATCGACCGCTTGTGCGACATTCTCAAAACGGGCGATGTCGTCAGCGTCGATTTGGACAAATTAACGGTGACGTTGCAAGCCACGGGCAAAGTCTATCCGTTCAAACCGCTGGGCGACGTCCGCCCGGTGATTGACGCCGGCGGCCTGTTCAATTACGCGCGGGAAACCGGCATGATGCCGGCGGCCACTTAGTCGTAACCGTGCAGAGATGGTTGGGGAGCACGGGCGTCCCGCCGAAGGCATCAGCGCTCTGGACTGTTCCAGCAGCCACAGATGCCACAGATTCTTGAGAGAAGAAATCTGAGTCGATCTGTGTCAATCTGTGGCCAAATCCGGGCCGCAGTGGCGTCAAAGCTCCATCCCTTAGCCTTGCAAACGCAGCAGCGGCGGGGCCAGGTGATCCAGAGGGTTTGCGGTGTAACTCGACTGTTCCAGGCACGCCAGCCATTGCCGGATTAGTGCCAGCAGCGCTGGCACAGGCAACTGTTCGTGGAGACTGGGATAGTTCCGCAGGTTGGCTTCCGCCAATTTGAACAAAGCCGCCGCCGGGCGCAACCGTCCCCGCTGCAAATGGACAAAAGCGCCCGCCAGTTGAATCAAGCCTTTATAAAATAACCCGTTCGGGCCCGGCCGGTCCTGCAACCACAACTGTTCCAATACCTCGTGCGCCTCGTAATAATGGCCCTGGTTGAACTGCTCGAAGTAAGCGCGGTAACGAAGGTCCGGCCCATCGCCTACGACCCCTCGCAGCATGCGCGCAATCCGTTGCTGTTTCTCGTTCACGGAGATTGATTTGACGGACGTCCGGCATTGACCGCGCCCGGCAGTATTTCCAGTGTCAAACAATAATCCTGATAGCCCATGGCCCGCCAGAATTGGGCTGCGTCCGCATTCCGGACCAGAACGGTCACCGTCAGCCGCCGCCCGGCCGGCCAGACGCGATCGCGCAATAATCCCATTGCTTCCCGTCCAATCCCCTGCCGCCGCTGATGCCGCACGACAAAAAAATGTCTCAGATAGATTTCCTCGGACTGAACCAGGTAGAGCGCATAGGCAGCCGGCTCCCCGTCCTTCTCAAAAAGCGCCGCGGCGTACCCTTCTTCCAGCCATTGCCGCATCCTGGCCTCCAATTGCGGGACGGACATGGGATTGCGGTGCCCTTCATCGGCGATGAGCTGGTGGTTCAACTCGGCCAACAGCCGGCTGTCCTTCTTGGTCGCCAAGCGCCAGTTCATCCCTCATTTTTACTGTACCGCCATAGTTTGCGCCAGTTCAACTGCCCGGCCTTCCAGCCACTCCCCGTAATCGGTTTGCGCCCGCTCGTCTCCCTGAGCCAGCATTTGCACGCCAGGCAATAAGTCCGTTTCCACCACATACACCCTGGGACCGCTGATGAATGCCGCAATCCCCGTGCGAGGCCCTATTGGCCTTAGATAAACAAGCGACACCGTCCCATTGCGAACTTCTGGATGGTAATGAATTTTTGCGAGGCCGCCATATTGGCGGCGCATGAGACCGTCCAGAGCTTTCTCCCGGCCCTCCGTTTTCAGCACCGTCTCCATGGAACTTTGCGCGTTAAAGGCGAAAGAGGAAAAAGTGATGCGGTTTCCCCAATTATCAATAAACGTCACACTTTGCGGGCTGTCGCTCTTGACCCGCCCGCCCACTTCGGGGCTGACGGGGGCCGGAACGGAGAACTGGCCTTCGGACGACTTATAAGTCCCGTTGCGCAATGTCCCGGACAAAGAGGGCTCGGTGACGCAAGCCGATAGCAGCAGCGTCGCGCCAAGGCAACATCCGATCGCGCCCAGTGTTCGTGTGATCTTCATTTTGAGCTTAAGAGCCATTTCCGGAGCATGACTGGCGAGGGCAAATCTCGCAAGTCCGCACCACGGAGAGGGTGTGATTAAAAACGCCGGTCAATTTTAAGGTAGGGCGGCCACTCCGCTGGCCGCCAGGAAGGCGCGCACGGAGTGCCGCGCCCTACCTTGCCCAACACTTTCAATCGTACCCACACGGAGAACAACACCGCATCCGCGTTTTTGTCGCGTGTCATTGTTCCGGCGTTCTCATTTTCTCTCCTGCCGGTAGGATTGGAGGTCTGCCGACAAGCGCCCGGCCAAGTCGGTTTCGCGGGCGGCTTGGGCCATCTGCAAGGCGCGTTGCGCGACGGCAGCCGCTTGGGTGATGTTGCCGGTCCGGGCGTAAGCCGCGGCCAGTTTGCCAAGCATAAAATGGGCTCCTTGCAATTGAGGCCGCAAGGAGGCAACGATTTCGTATTGGCGCAGCGCTTCATCGAGCCGGTTCATTCCCAAAAGAACACTCCCGGCATTATAATGCGCTTCCACGAATTCCGGTTGGAGTTCAGCCGCGCGCTGGAAATGCGCCAGCGCCTGATTTGTCTGCCCGTTTCTCAGTAGAATGCCACCCAAGTCGTTGTGGGCCAGCGCATAAGCGGGATCCAGGGCCAACGCCATTTCATAATTGCCGATCGCTTCCGCCGTCCGCCCGCTTTGCAGCAGCGCATATCCCAGATTGCAATAGGCGCTGGCGAAATCCGGTTTAAGCCGCACGGCAGTCTGAAAACTGGCGATAGCCGTGTCCATCCGGCCCTTTTTTAAATAAGCCTGGCCCAGATCGTAGTAAGCATCCGGGCCGTTGGGTTGCAACGCCAGCGCGCGTTGACAATGCGCGATGGCCTCATCGACTTGGCCCTTTTGCAGCAGGCCATAACCGAGGTTTATCTCCCCAACCGCGTCACTTGGATCGATGGCCAGGGCTTCGCGCGCAAGGCGAATGGCCTCATCAAACCGCCCTTTCTGAAGATAAACTTGGCTAAGATTGTTGCGCGCGATGAATGAATCCGGGTCGTTTTGCAGCGTGACTTGCCAAAGCGTTTCGCTGTCCGCATAGACGCGGCATTGGCGCCACGTCAGGAGGCCAAGAACCGTCAGCAACGCCGCGCAGGCAAGAGGCCGAAGCACCGGCTTGAATGAAACATAGCGTGAGAATAGCTTGTCGATCCCCGCCGCGGCCAAAGCCAGCGGTCCGATGCTGGCCGCGTATTGGTAATGGTCCGCCACATAGGTGTAACGGAAAGTGTATTCCATGATGAAGCCGAGCAAGGGCGAAAGCGTCGCGATAAAATAAAGCGCGGCTGTTTCGGGCCCCCTCCCCAGTTTTTTTCGAAAAGCCCAGATAACAACGGCCGCCGCAATTCCCCCCCCCAGCCATCCCCACGCCAGCGGGTCGCGCGGGTCGATATGCCAGCGCGGGTAACTAAACGCCAGATGCGCCGGCCAAAGCAGTTTCCCCGCATAAAACCAGCCAGCCCTGCTGGCAATCAGCAACCGGCTCGTCCAGCCGATCGCGAACGTCGAACCGACGGTGAACTGGTGGTATCGTTCCCACCATACGGTGACGAGGCCCATGGTCACCCCCAACGCCAGAAAAGGCGCCAATTGCGCCAGACGCGCCGGGCGAATCGGTTTGTGTTGAATCCACAGCATTAACAAGAGCGCCGCAGGCAGCGTGCATGCGGTCGTTTTGGCCGACAGCGCCAGACCCTCACACAGCAAAGCCGCCGCGTAGAACCACCAGCGCCGCGGAGTTTCTCCGGCAAACTCCAGCCAAGCCTGGGCCGAGAGCAGACAGAAAAACAGCGACAAAACGTTTTTTAATTCCGTCACCCAGGCAACCGATTCCACCTCCACCGGATGCAAGGCAAAAAGAGCGGCCGCCAGCCAGGCCGCGGGAAGATTCAAGCGCTGGAGCAAACGCCAGAGCAAAAGGACATTGGCCGCATGCAGCAGGATGTTGACCCAGTGGTAGCCGCCCGGCGCCAGGCCCCATAATTGATGTTCGAACCGCAACACGGTGTAAACGAGCGGGAAATATTGCGACGGAGAGTCAAATGAAAACCAAATGCGCCTCAATCCATCGGGCGCGGTCAGGAGTTTATTGTCTGTCACATAAACATCATCATCCCAAATAAACCCTCCCCGCCAGGCCGCCGGCTGGTAGGCCAGCAAGGTCAGCGCCACCAGGAGCAGCCCCAGCCGCCATTTCCGCCATTTCCTTTGATTTGACAGCGGGTCAGCGGCCATCTTGCCCCCTCTCCCGCCGCATGATTTCCGCCACCCGCGCGCGCGCCGGCGCGAGGTTTGGAAGTTTGGCCAGCGCCTTTTGGTATTCCGCCAGAGCTTCATTGGTCTGGCCTTGCCGCAGGAGGACCTCCGCGACGTTGTAATGGGCCTCCCCAAAATCCGGCGCCAATTCCGCGGCGCGTCGGAAGTGCTTCAGCGCTTCGTCCGTCCGCCCCATTTGCCGCAGAATTCCGCCCAAATCGTTATGAGCCAGCGCAAAATCGGGCGACAGTTCCACCGCTTTCTCATCAGCGCTCATGGCTTCTGGCAAACGGCGCTCCTGCACGAAAGCAAAGCCCAGGTTGCACCACGCTTCGGCGAAGTCCGGCTGCAGGTCCAACGCCTTTTGGAAGGCCGCGACGGCCTGCTCCATTTGCCCCTTTTTTAAATAGGCTTGCCCCAGCGTCTCAAAAGCCTCGGCGTTGCGCGGTTGGGCTGAGATCGAGTTCAGGCAATCGCCCACTGCTTCATCGACCTTTCCTTCACGCAGGCAAATCCTGGCCAGATTCCATTGGGCTTCGGGATCGTCGCCGCGACAGGCCAGCGCCTGGCGGCATTGTGCGCGCGCCTCCTTCAATCGGTCCTGGTCGATGAACCATTTGACCAGATTATTTCGGGCCATCAGGTTCTCTGGATGGTGGCGCAATGTGGCCTGCCATAAAGTCTCGCTGTCCCGATAGACCCAGGCGTGCCGGGAGGTGAGAACTGCCAATAGCATCACCGCCGATCCGCACGCGACGGCCAAGGGTTTGATCAACGCTGGTTTTGCCGTGGCCAAATAACGCGCTTCCCATGCCATCATGATCCAAAGGCCGATGCTTGGAAGATAGCTGTAGCGGTCGGCCATCAGTTGCGCGCCAGCCTGCACGATACCAACCGTCGGCGCCAGCACTCCTAAAAACCAAAACCACCCCACAGTCAGATATGGCTGGGAACGCCGCCGCCAGATCGCCCACACCGTTATTAATCCCAAAATCAGGAGCGCGCCGGCGACGGGCCCCGCCCGTAGCGGCTGGTGCGGATAAAAGGAAATCAAGTCCGCCGGCCAAAAGTCCTTCGACAGATAGCCCGCATAAGCCAAGGGCACATTTCCCATCCGCTCCCAAAACGGGTAAAGCGCAAACGAAGCCACCGCCCCGCCTTGGCGCTGGACCCACACCGTAATCACGCAAGAAACGCAGGTCAAAATGACAAAAGGAATCTTTTCTGCCAAAGGAACGCCCAGCGGGCGCTCGCGCCGCAATGGCCAAGAATCCAGCAACAGCAGAACGAACGGCAGTGTTACCGCCATTGGCTTGGCCATCAGCGCCAAGGCGAAACAGATCAGCGACGCGGCGTAAAAGAAATTTCGATTGCCGGGTTGCCCTTTCTTTTCCTCCGCGTAACGAACATAACCCCACAATGTCAGCATCCAGAAAAACGCGCTCAACACATCCTTGCGCTCGGCAATCCAAACCACCGATTCGACCCGCAATGGATGGAGCGCGAACAAAGCGGCTGCCAGCAAACTGGTCCACAACGCGCCCGTCGTCCGCCACAGCAGCAAGAGCAACAAAACCGCATTGGCCGCGTGCAGCAGCACGCTGGTCAAGTGATGGCCCGTTGCGTTCAGCCCGTAAAACTGGCAGTCGGCCATGTGAGACAGCCACGTCAGCGGGTGCCAATTGACCGCCTCCGTTGCGCTAAAGGCCCATCGAATTCCGGCCCAATGCAAACCGCCGCGCACGGGCCCATTGCCCATGACGTAAACCGGATCATCATAATTGACAAACCCGCAACGCAAGGCGGGCCAAAACGTGAATAAGACGGCCGCCGCCAGCAAAAGAGCGGCTGCGGTTCGCGCCCATGGACTGCCGCGGCCCTGGTTCACTTGGCGGGGGCGCCTCTTTCGGCGCGGCCGGCGCCGTTTTTACTGTCTTGGCTGAGGCGCGCTTCCATGGCCGAGGCTAAGGCCAAATTGCCCTGGGCCAATGCGAGTTCGCGGGCGCGCCGATAATGCGGAATGCCCTCCGCCATTCGCCCGCTTCGCGCCAGGGCATCGGCCAGTTTCTCATGGGCCAGGGCGAAGGTCGGACGGGTTCGCACGGCCTTTTCCAGATAAAGCGCCGCTTCGGAGGCGCTCCCTTGCTCCAGCAGCGTTTCACCGAGACTATAATTAAGGTCCGGCACGTTGGGATCGATCTCGAGCGCGCGCCGGAAGCAATCCGCGGCCACGTCCGGCTGATGATTGGTCGAAAAAGCGCGGCCCAGGTTGTAGTAAGCTTCAGGAAAAGAGGGTTGGGCGGCCAGAGCGCTCTCAAAGTGGGAGACGGCTTGGGCGACCCGCCCCTGCTGCAAAAGAGCCGCGCCTAGATTGTTATGGACTTTGGCGGGATTGTACCAGACACGATTTTCTCCTTCAGTCAATAAAGATTCTTCGAAATACTCCACCGCTTTGGGATAGTTGCCGCTGGAAAGCGCGGCGCAGCCGAGATTGTAGGAGGCGAGGTAGTTTCGTCCGGTCACGTCCAGCGCCCGCGAAAAAATGGTTTCACTGTCCTTCCAATAACCGATCTGCCCCCAGGTCAGAACCGCGCACCCCATCACTGCCAGCCCGCCACCCCATCTTAGCCCTTCTAATAGAAACGGCCGTTTTTCGGCAAAGTCATAACTTCCCCACACCACCATGAGCAGAAGTCCCATGCTCGGCACATAGGTGAAGCGGTCCGCCATCGCCTGGTCCCCCGCCTGCACCAACCCGATAACGGGCACCAACGTGCCGAGGAACCATAACCAGCCCACCGCGAGATAGGGACGGACCCGCCACTGCCACAACGCCCATCCGCTGATGGCCGCCAGCGCCGCCGTCGCGCCGGCCACTTCCCAAAACGGCCAATGTCTCGGCGGATAGAAGATGGCCAGGTTTTCCGGCCAGACCGTTTTCGCCAAATAGCGCACGTAAGAAACCGGCACGTTGTCCAGGCGCTCCGCGTAGCCGAACTTGGAGAGCGGTTTGACGGTTCCAACGCGGTTCTGGGACAAAAAAGTGATGGCGCAAAACCCCGCGGCCAAAACAAAGAACGGAATCTTCTCCCATAAAAGCCGCCTGAAAGAAGTGGCGCCAGACTGCCAGCGTCGCAACGGCCAAACATCGAGCAATAAGAGGACAAAAGGCAGCGTCACCAGCATCGGTTTGGCCATCAATCCCAGCGCCAGGCTAGCCAATGCCGCCATGTAAAAAATCTTCCCTCTTTGCCCTTGGGCGTCGCGCTCCTCGGCATAACGCGCGTAGGCCCACAACGTGATGATCCAGAAAAATGCGCAGAGGACGTCCTTCCGTTCTGCCACCCACACCACCGACTCAACCCGCAACGGATGGAGCGCGAATAAAGCCGCCGCCACAGCGCTTCTCCAAAACGCCCCGGTCGCCCGCTTAAGGAATAGGAAGAGCAACACGGAATTAGCCGCGTGCCACAAAAGATTCATCAGGTGATGTCCGCTCGGACGCAGATCAAAGAGTTGGACGTCGGCCATGTGCGAAAGCCAGGCCAGCGGCAGCCAATAGCCGCCGTTCGTCGCCGTAAATGCCCATTTGATCCCGGCCCAAGTCAGCCCCCCGAGGACATGCGGGTTCTCTGTGACATAAACTCCGTCATCGAAATTGATGAAGCCGCAGCGCAACGCCGGCCAAAACGCCACCCCCACCGCCGCCGCCAATGCCAGGCAGACGAGCCATGTTCGGACCCGGCTTCCAACGGTTATCATCGCCCCTTCATTCTGCCCCTCTGCTGAGAAAAATAGAAGGCCATTTACGTCCGGGACCTCAGCGGAGAGCCTGGGCGGGAGCATCGGGCGCCAGGAGTTTTTCCGCCCGGCCGCCAGATTTTTGCAAGGCTTGGCCCTTTGGGAGCGAACAGATGACCGTGACGCCTCCTTCTTTGGGCGCGCGCAGGCTCAGGGTCGCGCCAATCATTCGGCACCGATGCTGCATGACGCGCAATCCCATGCCTTTTCCTTTTGCCGTCTTCGGAGCAAAGCCGACGCCGTCATCCTTGACTTTTAAGATCAGGCGCGATTTTCCCACCGTCAAACTGAGTATTATGGACTTAGCCTGGCCATGCTTAATGGCGTTGGTGGCCGCTTCCTGGGCGATCCGGTAAAGATGCATCGCGACCGTGTTGTCAGCGATTTTGATTTCCCCTTCGCAATCCAGCTCACACGCCACCCCAAACATGCTGCGCACGTTCTCCGCCAATTGTTCCAAAGCCGCCTCGATGTCGTTCCCGTCCAGAATGACCGGACAAAGCCCGCGGGAAAGCCGGCGCGTCTCCGCCAGCGCTTCGTTAATCAGCGCGGCGATGTTGCCCGCCGCTTCGCTTTCCTCCATGCCCTTGGCGGAAAGCTTTTGCTGTAAAACTTTGGCCAGAAAAGCGATGCCGGTGAGCGATTGGCCCAGACCATCGTGCAGATCCTGTCCCAGACGGCGCTGCTCCCGTTCACTAATCTCCTGGATTTCCCGCTCCAGGTTCCGGCGTTCCGTCACGTCGCGCAACATGCTTAAGTTGAGTTCAGCCGAGAGTTGGGCGGAGGTGAATTCAATGAAACAGCGGTCGCCATTGGGTTTTTTGAGGGCCAGTTCCCCCCTCCGCTCGGAACGGGACGGAGCGTCCGGCTGCGTCGTTCTGGCCAGAATATCGTTCCAGTTCTTTGTCAATAATTCTTCCCGGCTTGATCCCAATAACCGGCAGGCGGCCCCATTCACCTCGACAAATTCATCACGGTCATTGGAGACGAGAATCGCGTCCATGCTGCGCTCAAAGAGCAGGCGGAAATGTTCATGGCTTTTTTGCAGCGCCTTGACCGCCGCCGCCTGCTGGATGGAGTATCGAATGACTCGCTCCAACATGACCGGCTCCAATTGGTCCTTGAGCAAGAAGTCCGCCGCGCCCAACTGCGCCGCCTCCATGTCCACCTGCGGAACGTCTTGTCCGGTCAGGATAATGATCGGCGTCTGCACCCCTTTGGCCACGGCATCCCGCAGCACTTCCAAACCGGTGCGTGACCCCAGCCGATAGTCAAGAAGACAAACGTCGTGGCGGTTTTCCATCAAGGCGGTCAACCCCTCCCCGTAACCGGACGCCCAGTCGGTCACATAGGTCTTGCCCGGCACCTTGCCGAGCATGCGACGCAGCAGCACATACGAGGTCTCCTCGTCGTCCACCAGCAATACACGAACCGTCGTTTGCATTTCTTCGACGGCTATAATGTATTCGCGCTCGGCTTCCGCGTCAAAGCTATCGCGGCGGTAATGCGTTGGTCAGTCACGGTCGGTAAGGACGCCGCCCCGAGGCGTCCGGGGGTTTGTCTTGCCCTGGCGGTCGCCTCGGCGCGGCGACCCTGCCGTTATCAAGCCCGGCGGCACTGACGCATTTTTTGAGACGGTGTCTCGCCCTCAGCTATTTAGGCGGCAGCGTGCTCGCTTCGGGCGCGGCTTTCTCGAGGTTGGGCGTCACATCGGCGGTGACGTTGCCGACGGCCCAATTCATGCCGCCGATCAGCATCTTTTGGAAAACCGGGTTGGTCCAAACGTCGTGGCGATGTCCCATGGTCGTATAGAAAACGTGGCCTTGGCCATACATGCGCGCCCAAGTGGAGGGATAATTCGGACGGTCGTATCCCTGCCGATTTCCACCGTCAGCCTTCTCCATCTTCGAGGTATCCTGCACCAGCAGAACGTGAAGATTGGGGGCAAAGTCCTTCAGCGAATACCATTCTTCCAAGGGGCCGAAATCATCCGGGAAATCGCTCATGCCGGGGAAGTTTTTGTCCACGCAAATCTGATGCGCCCGCTGCTGCGAGCCATGAATAATAAACTCTCCGCCGATCATCTTTATGTAAGGGTCCGCATTGTCGCCATCATTTTTCCAGTGGTCTGAGAGCGTATGAAACGTGTCGGCCGCGCAATGGGTGCCGATAAATCCCTTGCCATTGTGGATCGCTTCCAGGAAAGCAACTTTGCCTTCTTTGCTCATCGGCGGGTTTTTATCGGTCCCGGCCTTCGTCAGATCACCTGTCGTATGAAAGAAGAACGCATCGTACTTGGCGATATTTTCCGGGGTGAAAACGCGCCCATCCTTGGTGAACGTGATTTCAAAATTATTGTCCTTGGCGATCTTTTCCAGGATGACTTGCGCGGCACTGGGTCGGCCATTCGTCTCTTGGATCATGTCGTGCTCAAAGCCGGATGACTTCGAAAAGAACAGGATTTTCTTCGGTGCCGTTTGCGCGCCCACGGGCTGGGCGCTGAAAACAAATGCGCCCAGGAGCGCGAGGGTTGAGGTGAGTAATGCGAGATTCTTCATGTGATTGTCTTTCTGCAAGGCACCTTAGTCGGGGCGCTGAGGGATGCCAAGCAAAATAAAAAATGCTTATCCTCCCAAGGGTTGCAACCCAATCGTGCCCTTAAGACTTTCCAGATAGGCCGGCACCTTGACCGCGTCCAATTTCTTGCGCGCTTTCTCCAGCTTGGCCGCGATGCCCAGCCGGCCAGCCTCCTCAGCGTAGTTTTTCTTTTTCAGGAAATTGTCCAGGTAAGTGATGTGCTTGCGCCAGAGTTGCGTCTCCTGCTGCTGTTTGGCCGCCAGTCGCCGGGCGTACCAGTCGCTGCCCATCACGCTCTCGCGCGTAAAAAGCGCGCGAAAATCAGGATCATTGATGTCCCGGCCTTTGTCCTGTCCGCGCGCCATGATGTGCAATAGTGCCTGCAACGGCGGACAAGCCAGTTCCACGCTGCCGTCCGCGAAGTAACTTTCCGCCACCCGCTGATGCGTCCCGACGATGTTATCCACTCCGTCGGCAAAAACTTCCATGTCCTGCGTTTCCGGCTGTAGCATGGCATTGGTGAAAACGGCGTACGGACAACTGAAAATCCGCCCAAAAAAAGTGCGGACAAAGCTGAACGTCATGCGGTAGCCCAGGCGGCTGGCCAGCACCTTGCGCCCCTTGAATTCAAAATCGCGGCAAGGCTCGAAGTACCCGTTCTCAATCAAGAAGGCCGGCAGCCGTTCCCGGGGGCTCATCCGGCACCACACTTCCGGAACCAGCAGACTGATGTCGTGATCGACCCTTGCCTTGGGGCCAATGTATCCCGCCGCCGAAACAAAAGCGTTATAACCCGTGACGGCAAAGGAAACGAGCGCCGCGTTCAAGTCAATGATAGGCGGCAGCGCGTTAAAGGGGCCTTTGGTCAGCGCCCCTTCCGATCCGGCGCCGGTGGTGGAAGGCGACTTGCCCGTCATGCTGGAGATAAACTCCATGAACAACTCCGGCAATTCCATGTAATGGATCGGGTTGAACACTGCCAGCGACCGGATACGCGCCGCCGTATCCGGCGGATTATTGCGCCGGCCCGGCACGACGGCGTTGACCGGTGTATAAAGCGGTGTTTCCAGCGAAATGCGGCGCTGCAATCGGGTCGCCATTTCCGCTTCGTAGGCATCGCGGGGGTGCGCCCGGTCGGGCCGTTTTTGCAAATAACGGGGGTTCTTTGACGGGAGGCCATCCACCAGGCGCGGATGGGCTGAGGAAATGAGGTAGGAAGGCCCGCCGCTGCCGCCGGTGAAGTCAAGAATTACTTTCCTCATCGGCTCGCTGTACGTTTCCAGGCCGATGCTGTCTTCGACCAGTTCGCGGGCCTCCGCCACCGTAAACGGCTCAAAGTTGGAAAGAAAATTTCCCGGCTCAGACAGGTCTTGTTCCGTCGTCTTGTCGTAGCCGCGATGAACCGCTTCATCCGGCCGCTGAAAAAGCCGGTCCTCCGTATTATAGACAAACTTGACGGAGGGGTTGTTGTAATCCGGGTTCAAGTGCGGCAACCGCTCCGCCGGCACGACCACGGACGCGGTGATGTCGTCCTCGGCCTGCAATTTGGCGGCGGGAAAAAAGTCCTTCCGCAGTCCGAAAACGCGCCACGATCCGTCGCCCTCATAGCCGACGCGCAGGAAGATGGACGAGAGTTTCCGATTGTCGAATTTCAATTCGTTGCCCGGTGTGCCATTGATAATATCGACGCTGAAATGCTCCCGCCATTGCGGCCCCCAGGTCGCCTTATAAAACCGTTTCACCACAAATAGAAGCTCCAGCAGATATTGCGGAATCGAAGCGAGCCATTGGTTGAACTCAACCGAATAATCGCGCTCGGACGGTGTAAACAGTTTGATCACGGATCCCAGCGAGCGCTCGGCGCTGAGAATTGGCCGTTGGTCGCTGCCCAACTTGGCTGGGTCGCGGAATCGGTTGGAATAATCGCGCGCGAGCAATTCTTCGATCCTATCGAAGTCCTTTTTGAAGTCGGCCGTAAAGACCGGCCCATGCAGGATGGCATCGCTGATCGATTTGGAAATCTCGGATTTGCCGCCCCCGGAGACCGTGCTCGGCTTGTGGCAAAGAGTCGGCTCCGCCACGATCCCAATGAGGCGCCAGGAACGGTTCTCACCGGGCTTTTCCATGCGGATCCGATAACCCGAAGGCCGAATATACGTCTTGCCCGCGAGCAACTTGATGGACTTTTGGCCGGAACCAGCCGGCCAGGTAATCGTCTGCTTGCGCAGGTCGAAATGCACGTCGCGCGGCACATAAATAATGTCCCGATGCCGCTTGTCGATGGCGTAACCTTCCGGCTGCATTTCCAGGGCGGCGCCCGCCAGCGAGAGCACTTCCTCAAAGGAATGACCGCGAAAATGCACATGTTTGTCGGCATAAAACTCTTCTCCCAGGTCATAACTGGGATAGACCAGCGCGCCGCCGGCGTGTTCCTCCTCGCACAAGCCGTAAAGATTGGCCGCATAGCTGATCTGCGTTTTGACCTCCTTCTTGCAATACCCGTAATAGTTGTCGGCAATCACCGTGACCATGACGCCCTTTTCATCGCGTGCCGCGATTTTGAAAGCTCCGCCGTCGTTGTAGCATTCTTTCTCATCCTTCCAACACATGCCGTCGCGCCGTTGCCGTGGGCTGGCGGCGTCCCAATGCGGCAGCCCCAAGGCCTTTTTCCTGGCCTTGACCAAATGCGGCGCGAGAATCACGCAACCGGTGTGGCCGCTCCAATGTTCCACATCCAATCCGGCGTCGTTCTCCGGCAAAAACGGGTCCCCGGCATTGCCAAAAATCAGTTCCACGAAATCCAGGTTGCTCACCAGGTTGCCCGGCGCAAAAAAGCGAATCTCCATGGACTTTTGCTCGATGAATCCGGGCACCGCGGGGCACACCACCGGGCGGAGCAGCAGGGAAACAAAACATTCCGCCTGCGCCTCCTGCGTGGAGGTGAACGGCAGGCGCAACAACTCCGCCGGCGGCTCAAAAGCCAGGTTCAGCAACCGCCCAAAGACGCTCTTGGGCACCGCCTTTTTATCATTGGGTATCGGCAGCCCTCCTTCGGCAATATGAAAAACACCTTGCGTGGTGCGGCGGTCATTGACGGGGTTGTGCAGCACTCCCTGGCGGAGCCGGTAAGAATGGACGATGTCGGAAACGAATTCATCGCGGTTCGGCGGAAGGGACAATTCCCGCGCCAAACCCGGACTGTCTAAAACAAAGGTGCGGGCCGGCCATCGAACCGTCAGCCCGGTATCATAAAGGTACTCGCGCAGGAAATGGTCAATGCGCCAATCCGCCGGGCAGAGGTAATCGGCCAGCAGCCGCATCGTTTCCTTTTGGCGGGAAAACATCGGCACCGCCAAGCCTGGAAGGCTGCTGATGGAGCCGTTGCCGAAGGTGGGACAGCCCGTCATGGCCAGCCGCAAATTGATTCCTTCGATGAGAGTTGTATCCGGCCTGCCCTGTGGGACGGCCCCGGTCTTCGCAGATTTGTCCGACATCATGTCGGGCGGCAATTGTGCAAAGATCCAGACGGCTTGGCAATAACCGAATCAATTCAAAAAGAATCCGCCTATTCTTACAAATCTGTAATGGTCCAGACAGGCTGCTGTCATGTTGAGGAACATCTAATCTGGCGGAGGCAAAATTCTCCGCGAACGAATGGATACGGATGTGAAAAGCAATGACAGCCTGCCGCGAAAACGGAAACGGGTCTTCCTCGTGGATCAATCCCCGGTTGCCCGCCTCGTAGCGGCCCAGCATCTTCAGCAAACTCCCGGCATGGCGGTCTGCGGCCATGCCGATAACTCCGCCGTTGCCCTGGCAGCGATTCGGCAATTGAAACCGGACATTGTTGTGACGGACATACTTCACGACCTTGCGTTCATCAAAACTCTTCACCGGCGGCACCCGCGATTACCCATCCTGGTTTTCTCCTCTTTGGACGAAGCCCAGTACGCCCCGCGCGCCTTGGAGGCGGGCGCGGACGGTTACGTGCTCAAAGACGTGAGCGGCGAGCATCTGGTGAAGGGCATTCGCGGCGTTTTGGAAGGGCGATTGGTGCTCAGTCCAAAAATGCGTTACCGGTTGCTGGCGAAATGCGTTCGGCACGGCCACTGTCCGTGTGCGTTGCCGAAAAAAGCTCACCGACGGCTTGCCCGGCGGCGGAAGACCGAATCGCCCGCAAGCGAGAACTAGGCCACCGAGTCGCACCAGGGGCGGGTGCGCTTGGAATGCGGGCCGCAGGCGACGTGGAGGACTTTTCTCGCCAGATCAACATCCGCCTCGATCTGCCAATCGAACATGCCGACGAGAATGAAATCCGCGCCGCTATTGAAGGCATAGGGGAAAGCGGCCAATGGCGGGATGCCGCCGGCGGCAAGAATCTTGAAGGCGATGAACGGCTTATTGATGGTGGAAAAAACTTTCGCCACCTCCTCTGGGTCCTTGCACCAGGAATTGTCATGCGAGCCCAAGGCCCCATTATCATCCGGGCCGGGCGCCGTAAAGTAATCGTGCGTGTGGAAGGTCTTCTGGTAAAAATCGACGTCGATCTTTCGCTTTTCACATTCGACAATCACATTCAAATCGTGCGCGGCCACCCCCGCGATCCGCTTGTGGGAACGGATCAATTGAATCGAGTCCGCCACCTTATCGAAGTCGTCGCCTTTGAGCAGTCTTTCACAGGTGTCTCCCGTCAGATGGATGCCCACCGCGCCCTCATCGATCGCCTTTTGCACCTGGGAAAAGCCGCCGTTCGCGTCCAGGCGCGCTTGCGCGAACCATTTTATCTTCCCGCCGTTCTTCCAATGCTCGAAAATCTGTGAATTGTCGTCCATGACGTAGGTATTGATGGCGGTCAAGCCGTGGTATTCCCCCAGCTCCAGGGTCTCGCGGATTTTGGCCGGCGAGTTGTAACGGCGCATCAGGGTCGAGACGTACTGCAACTCGCGCGAGTGCGACCAGCCGCCGATCAGATTGCCGCCCATCATCAGGCGGCTGAACTCCTGGCCGGCAATCTTGCCTTTGGGAAACATCTCCTGCTTTTCGGCCGAAACGGCCCCGGCCTTGGGCGCGGTCTCCTGGGCCTGCGCCCGCAGGGCCAAGCCGGCCCCGGCGGAGGCAAGTAAAGACGATTTTACGAAATTGCGGCGGGAGAATTTGGAATTCATACGACGGGTTTCCACAGTGCTTTTAGCATTCCTCGCCACCCGCCTTTTTTCTTTCCATTTTTTGGGAGAAACCGGCCCTCTTTTGCCGCTGAAAACGGTATCAATTTTGCTGATATGGACTTAAGTTAATTGGAAATTGACCGATAACGGATTTGTTCCGCACAATAGGAGCCTGTCGTCGCAAAAAACACTGGTTCACCATTATGAATACGCCATCAGCCTACAGCCCCTCGAAACTCCTTCCCGGGGAAACGGAACTCCTGCGGCAGCTAAGCCTGACCCGCTGGATGTCGCGCGACTTAACGCAGGCGGCGGGAGACTTCTGCCGGAATATCGGTCTTGTTCCCGCCTACTGCCAATGCTCGCCCGACCACTTGACCCGCTATCTTTTCTGGCGGCCCCCGCAAGGGGCGCAAACGGAAGTCCGGTCAGGAAGGACCAAAGAGAAATTTGAAGAATTTGACCGGGCCAACCAGGAGAAGGGCTGGCGGCTTCTCTCCCTTCATGTCAACGAGAGCGACATTTATTCAGCGGTCTGGATTTCGCCGGATCACTATGAGACAGCCAAGGCTTTCTTGAAAACTCACGGCGTCACGGTCCCGGAAAAACAATGAAATAATAAAGATAATGAAATGTATCCCCCCCCTCATCGCCGGCGCCGCGGCGCTCATCCTTGCCGGATGCGGCACCGCGCCGAACCGCACCCCTCCCCCAGACCCAAAGGTCAACTATCAGCAAGCCATTGAAGCGGACGCCGTGGAGTCGGCCATCGTCATGAAAACCCTGAGTGATTTCGATTCGGGCGAGGCGGCCAAAGCCCGCCGCGTCGCCATGATGCCGGTGTTCGTCAACCTGGATAGCTTCCGCTATTACGCCACCCAGCGTTTGGCCGATCCGACGCCGGAGCAAATGAAGGAATGGGCTGGACTGGCGAAAGCGACCCTCGGCTACATGGTCAAGCACCGCGACGAATGGGATGCCAGGCGCGTCGATGTGCAGGAGGGTTTGCGCGGCATGGGATTCCTTTTGCGGGAGCCGGAGGAAATTCAGCAATTAAATGAGTTGTCCAATTATGTGGCCCAAGCTCAACTCAAGGTGCCGCAACCCCGGAAATAGAATCCGCGTTACTCCATCACCGTTCGCACAGCCCGCATCAGGTCGCCATACTCTTCATAGGCCGCGAATTGCGGGAATTGCTTCTTGATGGGCTCGGGCGAGTGAAAAAGAAAACCGATATTGGCCTCCGCCAACATCGCGGTATCATTGAACGAATCGCCGGCCGCGATGACGAAATAGTTGAGGCTTCTCAGCGCCATGGCAGCGTGCCGCTTGGGTTCGGGTTGGCGCATGCGGTAGCCGGCAATCCGCCCCTCCTCGATCAGCAGGTCATTGCAAAAAATCGTGGGCCAATCCAATTGCCGCATGATCGGTTTGGCGAATTGCTCAAACGTGTCGGAGAGAATGATGACTTGCGTGAGAGCGCGCAATTCCCGCAAAAATTCCTTTGCCCCCGGCAAGGGTTGCAACCCGCCAATCACCTCCTGGATGTCGGTTAGTTTTAACCCATGCTCGTCCAGGATTTTAATCCGGCCGCGCATGAGCTTATCGTAATCCGGTTCATCGCGGGTCGTCCGGCGCAAAGCGGGGATGTTTGTTTTTTCCGCGACCGCGATCCAGATTTCGGGGACCAAAACGCCTTCTAAGTCAAGCACAACAACTGTTTGTTTCACTCCCCTAGGTTTTCAGGAAACCAGCCCCCTGTCGAGTCAATCGCTCTATCCCAACTCCCAGCCAAAGATATTGAATTTGGGCGTTGCGGCAGCAACGCCCTACCCAAGGATGGTGGGGCGGCGCTGCTGCGCCTCCCAAATTTGAGAGAGAAATCGACGGGTTTCTGAAACGAAGCGACTAACGCGAGCGGATTTCATGCTTTTTGAGCGCGACCGTCTCAGGCGCCGCACTCGGCGTCCCGCATCTTCCCATTACCATTTGCTCCACCCTTGAAATTTACCGGCTCTTGCGAGACGCTGGAGCGGTTGATGGACCCGACTCCGACTAATTTGCCTCCTTTGCTTCCCGGGACGCTTTACCTGGTGGCGACGCCGATTGGCAATCTCGAGGATATCACCTTGCGCGCCTTGCGGGTGCTCAAGGAGTGTGACGTGGTAGCGGCTGAGGATACGCGCCATTCAGGCCGGCTGCTGCAACATTTCGGCATCGCCAAGCCGCTCCTCAGCCATTTCCAATTCAACGAAGCCCGGCGCGGCGAAGAGATTCTCGACCGGCTGCGGCGCGGTGAAAAGGTGGCCTTGGTGACAGACGCCGGAACTCCGGGCATCAGCGATCCTGGGGCGCGCGTCGTGGCCGCGGCGCTGAAGGCAGGGCTGCGGGTGGAAGCGGTGCCCGGCCCGTGCGCCCTGGTGGCCGCCTTGACCGCCAGCGGTTTGCCGACGGAAGAATTTCATTTTGTGGGATTTTTGCCCCATAAAAGCGGGCAGCGTTGCCGTCAACTGGAGGGTCTGAAAACGGTGCCTGGAACCCTGGTTTTTTATGAATCGCCCTATCGGGTTGTCAAGCTTTTGGAAGAATTGGCTCAGTTGTATCCTACACGGCGGACGGTACTTGCGCGGGAATTGACCAAAAAATTTGAAGAGATTCGAGGCGGTTTTCCGTCCGAGCTGTTGGAGCAATTCCGACTTCGGACGGCCCGGGGAGAATTTGTTGTTTTAGTTGGTCCAGAAACGGTATAGACTGCTCTAGTCATTTTTTGTTTGCATTCACCACGAGGTTCACGGTACAATCCCTTGCATCCAGTACGGGTTTCGTGCCGGATTGATTGAACGGGTAAATCAGCAAAGCTATATGTCAGCAAAACTATTCGTTGGTAACCTCACCTTCACCGCGACCGAAAACGACTTGCAGGATCATTTCTCGCAAGCAGGCGTGGTGGTCTCTGTCAACATCATGCAAGACCGGGTCACCGGTCGCTCTCGCGGCTTCGCTTTCGTCGAAATGGGGTCGAAAGAAGACGCGGACAAAGCCATTCAGATGTTCAATTCCAAAGACTTCCAGGGCCGTGCCTTGACAGTTAATGAAGCTCGACCGAGGGAGGAGCGTCCTCCCGGCGGTGGTGGTGGCGGCGGCGGCGGCGGGTACCGCGGCGGTGGCGGCGGTGGTGGGGGAGATCGGCGTGGCGGCGGTGGGGGGGGCTACCGTTAGCAAGTCAGCCCAGTTTTAAACAAATTTGCCCGGATTCAAAATCCCTTTTGGATCCAGGCTTTTTTTTATTCGCCGATGCAAGGCGCGGACGCTGGGGGAGACCGCCAACGGCCACCAGCGTTTCTTGGCCAGGCCAATCCCGTGCTCACCCGTGATGGCCCCATCCCAAGCCAGCACTTGCTGAAATAGTTCGTCCAGCGCCCTGCTTGTCCGCCCTTCCACATCCGGCCAGTTCTTGTCATACATGACGTTGACATGAATATTGCCGTCCCCGGCGTGTCCGAAACAGGCCACCGGCAGGCCAAACTTTCTTTGCAGCTTGGCGGTGAAGATAAATAGGTCTTCCAGCCGGCCCCTCGGGACCACAATGTCTTCGTTTAACTTCACCAAACCCGTGTCGCGCAGCGAGTAAGAGAACTCGCGCCGCAGTTCCCAGAGCTTCTCCGCCGGGCCATTGCCCAGAGCCCGTGCCACAAAAGTCGGTGCAAACTGCCGCGCGAGCTTTTCCAGGCTTCGTGCTTCGAAGCGGACCGACTTTTCCTGGCCATCCAGTTCCACCATGAGCAACGCGCGGGCGCCCCGGAGCCGGCGGCTGCCCGTCCGGCGGCGCGCCGCTTCCAGCGTGAACTCATCGGCCACTTCCAATGCGCTGGGAAGGAAACCGTGTTGAAAAATCGCCCCAATGGCCCGCGACGCCGCTTTCATTGAATCGAAGCCTGCCACGAGCAGCGCCCGGAAGGGCGGCAACGGAATCAGTTTCACCGTCACTTCCGTGACCACCCCGAGCAGCCCTTCGGAACCGACCAACAATCGCGTCAAGTCGAATCCTGTTTTATTCTTGTGGGTGCGTCCGCCGAGCGAAACAGCTTCGCCATTCGCCAGCACCGCGCGCAGGCCCAGAATGTAATCCCGCGTGACCCCGTACTTGAGACAGCGCGGTCCCCCGGCATTGGTGGCGACCGTGCCCCCGAGGCTGCAATTCGCCCGGCTGGCGGGGTCAGGCGGGTAATAGAGTCCTTTTCGTTCCACCGCCTCTTGCAATGTCTGCAGCAGGACCCCGGCTTCCGCCACCGCGACAAAATCTTCCGCGTAAATCTTCTTGATCCGGTTCATTCGTTCCAACGAAAGCACAATGCCGCCCTGTTGCGGCACGCAGCCGCCGACATAGCCATAACCGGCCCCGCGCGCTGTCACTGGAACGTGATGCGCCGAGGCAAAGCGCAGGATTTCTTGCACGGTCTCGGTCCGGCGCGGGAGTGCTACCGCGTCCGGCAAATGGGTGGCGAACCACTTATCCCCTGAATATTGGCGCAAGACCGCGGGATCGAGTTGCAGCTCGCCCTGTGGGACGTTTCTCTTGAGTCGGCGCAGAAGAACGGACAATTTCACGACGGATCTTTGGATTCGAGCAAACCGCGCGCATTCTGCACCTGGTCCTCAGGAACTTGCACCTGAATGCCGCCCACCGCCATGGCATAGCCGTCCACAGTCAAAGCCGCGTTTTCATTCTTCATGTTCACCAAAAAATCGTTGGCTTCCAGGCGGGAGCGCACCAATTCGGCATCAGCAGGATTAAACGCCCTGTAAACAGTGACAAATTCCATACCCACAGCATCGGTCGGGACCAGGGAGAATTCAAGCCCTGCCCTTCACGGGAGGCGCCGGGGCTATCGCCCCTCGACTTGCAAAATCCGGGTCCGCTTTTTCAGAAAACGCAACGTGGAAAATATGACGAAACTAAAGAGAAAGATGACAAACCAATTTATATCCAGTTTAAACTGTTTCTCCGCCACGGAATCGCCTATCAGGTCGAGGAGGAAAAAGACGGCCACAATGAGAAAAAAGGCGTTGTATTCGCGTTGCAGAACAGTTCGCCAGCAAAAGGGCAAGGCGGCAGGTTTCCACCCGCGGAACCTGGGAATAAACGCCGGCGTGCCGGCGGCCCACTCCTCGAAACGGTCGCCAAACCTTTCCCGCAAAAAAGCCTCCTCCGCCATCATGATGCGCTCGTAGTAAAGCGCATAGATGCAACTGATCACGCACACCAGCCAGCCATTGTGAAATACCATCGCGAACCCCAGCATGATCAGGTAGTTGCCCAGATAAAGAGGATGCCGAACCACGGAATACATTCCGGTCGTGTTTAAGCTCGCGGCGATCTGCTGTTTGGTGTTGCGGCCGGAAGTGCAGGCCGGCGCGTGCCCGATGGTCATCACGCGCACGGCCAGTCCGCCGAACGAAATCAGAAGGCAAAAAGCCTGCCAAAACTCGTTGAGGCGGTGGCTGGTCCGGAGATAGCTAAACTTAAGCAAAGCGGCTCCAAAAAGTGGCAGACAAAGGAGCGGCAGAAAACTTCGATAGCGAAAGAGCCACGAACCGGATTTTTCAAAAGCATTACGCAGTGTCATTACAATTAGTCACCATTTCATACTTGAATAGGCGGCCCCGCAAGTCGAGAAAAATTTCCAAAATCGGACGCCACGGGATAGGCGCGCCGGCCCCGAAACCGGCGTGGACTCAAGAGCGCCGCCTGTCCGCAAATTGACCATTTCCTCTTTACTTAGCGGCGGCGATTCTATAAGACCAAAAACAATGTCCGGCGCGATTGATCTCAAACAACTCGAAATCTGGTTTATCACTGGCAGCCAGCATCTTTACGGCCCGGCGGCGCTCGAGAAAGTCGCGGCCCATGCCCGCGAAGTCGCCGCCGCGCTTGGAACGGCGCCAGCCATCCCCCTTCAAATCGTTTTCCGCCCCGTTATTACCAGCGCTGCCGACGCTACTGCTCTTTGCCAACAGGCCAATAACGACCCCAAGTGCGCTGGTTTGATTACCTGGTGCCATACATTTTTCCCCTCCAAAATGTGGATCAATGGCCTGCGGTTGCTGCGCAAGCCCCTCCTGCATTTCCATACGCAACACAACCAGGACATCCCTTGGGACACCATGGACATGGACTTTATGAACCTGAACCAGGCCGCCCATGGCGACCGCGAGCACGGGTTCATGATGAGCCGCCTGCGGCTGCGGCGCAAAGTGGTGGTCGGTTTCTGGCGCGACGCCGCCGTCCAGGCCCGCATCGGATCCTGGACCCGCGCCGCCGCCGCCTGGCACGACTGGCAAGGCGCCAAATTCTGCCGTTTCGGCGATAACATGCGAGAAGTGGCTGTAACCGAAGGGGACAAAGTCTCGGCTCAAATCCAGTTTGGCTATGCGGTCAACGGCTTTGGCGTGGGTGACTTGGTCAAACGGGTGCGGGAAGTCTCTGATGGCGAAATCGACGATCTTCTCAAGACTTACCAGGCAGCGTACGAAATCGCCCCGGCCCTGCGCTCCGGCGGTGTCAAACACGCCTCCGTGCGCGAAGCGGCCCGAATCGAGGCCGGCTTGCGCGCTTTTCTGACCGACGCCGGCGCCAAAGGTTTCACGGACACATTCGAGGATTTACACGGATTAGTGCAATTGCCCGGAATCGCGGTGCAACGCCTCATGGCCGAGGGCTATGGTTTCGGCGCGGAAGGCGATTGGAAGACTGCCGCGCTGGTGCGGGCGATGAAGGTTATGGGGGCGGGACTTCGCGGCGGCGCCTCTTTCATGGAAGACTACACCTATCATCTCGCCCCCAATTCCATGAAAGTCCTGGGGGCACACATGCTGGAAATATGTCCCAGCATCGCGGCGGGAAAGCCATCGCTGGAGGTGCATCCGCTGGGTATCGGCGGCAAGGCGGATCCGGTGCGATTGGTCTTTGACACGCCGCCCGGCCAGGCGGTCAACGCCTCGATGATCGACCTCGGCAACCGCTTCCGTCTTCTCATTAACGAGGTGGAAGTGGTGCGTCCGGACAAACCGCTGCCAAAACTCCCCGTGGCCCGCGCCGTCTGGGTCTGCAAGCCGGACCTGCCCACCGCCGCCGCTGCCTGGATTTACGCCGGCGGCGCGCATCACACTGGTTTCAGCCCGGCGGTGACCACGGAAATGCTGGAGGATTTTGGCGAAATCGCGGGGCTGGAAACGGTTATTATCGACCCGAAAACAACCGTGCGCGACTTTCGCAAAGAATTGCGCTGCAATGAAGTTTATTACTCGCTGGCCAGCGGTTTTGTTTCTTAATCTCTCTTAAATATGGCTCCCATCTATACACTCGGCCTCGATTACGGAACCAATTCGGTTCGGGCTCTTATCGTTGACACCACCAACGGACGCGAAATCGCCACCGCCGTCTGGGACTACGAACACGGCGACGCCGGAGTGATCCTCGCGCGCGATCCCAATCTGGCCCGGCAACATCCGGCCGATTATATCAAAGGCGCGGAGATTTCCATCCGCGGCGCGCTTTCCGCCGCCCGGAAAAACGCGCGCGGCTTTAAGCCGGAACAAGTGGCCGGCATTGGCGTGGACACGACGGGCAGCACGCCGCTGCCGGTCGATGGACGCGGCCAGCCTTTGGCCTTTGACCGGCGTTTTACGCGCGACCCTGCGGCCATGGCCTGGCTGTGGAAAGATCATACGGGCGTGGCGGAAGCGGTGGAAATCACCGCGCTAGCCCGGGAAATGCGCCCTCAGTACCTTGCCAAATGCGGAGGCGCCTATTCGAGCGAATGGTTCTTTAGCAAAATTCTCCATTGCCTGCGCGCCAGTCCCAAGGTCTTTGATGCCGCGGCTTCCTGGATCGAACTGGCCGACTTCATCCCGGCGGCGCTGACCGGAACCGAAGCGCCGGATAAACTGACCGTTGGCATTTGCGCTGCGGGCCACAAGGCCATGTACAATGAAAACTGGGGCGGTTATCCCGACGCGCAGTTTCTGTCGCGGCTCTCGCCTAAACTGGGCCCGTTGCGCCAGCGGCTTTGCCCAAGGGTCCGCGATGTCAGTGCCAGAGCGGGCGGGCTGACGAAAGAATGGTCGCGGCGAACTGGCTTGCGCGAAGGCATTCCAGTGGCGGTCGGCGCCTTCGACGCGCACCTGGGCGCCATCGGCGCGGGCATTGCCCCCGGCACTCTGGTGAAAATCATCGGCACCAGCACCTGCGACATCGCGGTCTGGCCATTGAAGGAAAAACTGGCGGACATTCCCGGACTCTGCGGCATCGTCAGCGGCAGTGTCCTGCCGGGCTGTTATGGGCTGGAAGCGGGGCAATCGGCGGTGGGCGATATTTTCAATTGGTTCGTCAATTATATTCAGCCGGGCGGCAAAAAAAACGGCTCCCATGAGTCGCTGACCCGCGCGGCCGCCAAGCTGTGCCCCGGTGAGTCCGGGCTGATCGCGCTGGATTGGAACAACGGCAACCGCACCGTGCTGGTGGACCAGCGCCTGACCGGCCTGCTCCTCGGCCAAACCCTTTACACCACGCCCGCCGAAATCTATCGCGCCTTGATCGAAGCCACCGCTTTCGGGGCCCTGACGATCATCAACCGTTTTGAAGAATTCGGCGTCGCCATTCGCCAGGTGGTCAACTGCGGCGGCATCGCGGAGAAGAATCCGCTGGTGATGCAGATTTATGCTGATGTCACCGGCCGGCCCATGAAGGTGTCGCGCTCGGCGCAAACGTGCGCTCTGGGCGCGGCGGTGGCTGCCGCCGTGGCCGCTGGAGCCCATCCGGATTTTCCGTCGGCCATTGGGGCGATGACCGGTTTGAAACCTCGCGTTTTTGCGCCCAATCCCCAGGCTCACGCCGTTTACCGGGATATTTATTCACTTTACAGCTCGCTGCACGATGCTTTTGGCAAAGCGGACTGGCATGGGACTTTGCATCCGGTCATGAAACAATTAATTGACTTTCGCAACCGGGCGCGTGCCTGATAAAGCCAAGCACATGCTGGAAACTCTTAAAGAGTCCGTCTGCCAGGCTAACCTCGACTTGGTCAGGGCGGGATTGGTTATTGATACCTGGGGCAACGCCAGCGGCCTTGACCGTGCCCGCGGCTTGATGGTCATCAAACCTTCCGGTGTGCCGTATGAGCGCTTGGCGCCGTCGCACATGGTCGTTGTCGAACTGGAGACGGGCAAGGTGGCCGAAGGCAAACTCAAGCCCAGCTCCGACACCGCCACCCATCTTGCGCTCTACCGGGCTTTCGCGGGCGTCGGCGGCGTTGCCCATACCCACAGCCTCCATGCCACGGCCTGGGCCCAGGCTCGGCGGCCGATTCCACCGTTAGGCACAACGCACGCCGATTATTTTCATGGCGAAGTGCCCTGCACCCGCCTGCTCACGCCGCGGGAAATCAAAACGGACTATGAATTAAATACGGGCCTTGTCATCATTGAACGATTCAAGGAATTGGAGCCGCTTCATTTCCCGGGCGTGCTGGTAGCCTGCCACGGCCCTTTTGTCTGGGGCGGGGACGCGACCGCCGCGGCCAAAAACGCCGCCGTGCTGGAGTTTGTCGCTCGCCTGGCCGCCCAAACAATGCGGCTCGCTCCGAAAGTCCAACCGATGTCCCCTGCCCTCCTGGACAAACACTTTTTCCGCAAACACGGGCCGGGAGCTTCCTACGGTCAAACCAAGAATTAATCCAAATACCCAGAACCTATGCCTAAAATCATCCCCTGGATCTTCGCCTGCGTGCTGGCGACTGCCGCCAGCGCCGCCTCTTCCATCGAAAAACAGCCTTTTGGGAAAACACCCGACGGCAAATCGGTCTCTCTTTACACCCTGCGCAACGACAAAGGCGCCGAAGCCCGCATCATGACTTACGGCGGCATCGTTGTTTCCCTGAAAATGCCCGACAAGAACGGTCAATTCGGCGATGTCGTGCTCGGTTACGACAATTTGGATTCGTATGTCAGCAACAGCCCGTTTTTCGGCGCCCTCATCGGCCGCTACGGCAATCGCATCGCCAAAGGCAAGTTCTCCTTGGATGGCGTCCAGTACACGCTCGCCACCAACAATCCGCCCAATGCTTTGCACGGCGGGCTTAAAGGCTTTGACAAGCGTGTCTGGCGGGCAAAAATCGGAAAAAGCGCGGATGGTCCGCGGCTCATTCTCAGCTACCGGAGCAAAGACGGCGAGGAAGGTTATCCGGGCAATCTCAATGTGACGGCCACTTTCACCCTCACCCAGGACAATTCGCTGCGCCTGCAATACCACGCGGTAACCGATAAAGACACCGTGCTCAACCTGACGCATCACGGCTATTTCAACCTGGCCGGCCAGGGCGATATTTTGAACCATGTCGTCATGATTCCCGCCGATCGTTTCACTCCGGTGGATTCAACCCTGATCCCCACCGGAGAATTGCGCCCGGTGGAAAACACTCCCTTCGATTTTCGCACGCCCACCGCCATCGGCGCGCGCATTGGGCAGGATGATGAGCAGCTTAAATTCGGCCTTGGCTACGATCATAATTGGGTCATCAATAAGACATTTGGAGAATTGACGCTGATGGCGCGGGTGACCGAGCCAACGACGGGCCGCGTGCTGGAAGTGTGGTCCACCGAGCCGGGGCTGCAATTCTATTCGGGCAATTTCCTGGACGGCACCATTACAGGCAAGGGTGGCCGGGTTTACCCGCACCGCGGCGCCTTTTGCATGGAACCGCAGCACTATCCTGACTCGCCGAACCAGCCGCAATTTCCCACCGTGGAACTCAAGCCCGGCGCGGTCTTCCAGAACACGATCATTTACCACTTTTCAGCCCAATAACGATGAGCATGAACACTTCCTTGCTGGCCGTGGCCGCCGCTCCGGTCTTGACCGGGGTGGACTGGGTGGCCATCGCCTGCTATTTCTCAGTCCTGCTGGGTGTGGCCTGGTGGGTGATCCACCGCGCGAGAGATAACGCCGCGGATTATTTTCTCGCGGGCCGCAACCTGAGCTGGTGGGTCATCGGCGCGTCTATTTTTGCCTCCAACATCGGCAGCGAGCATATCGTCGGGCTGGCGGGATCGGGGGCCAAGGACGGGGTCGCGATGGCGCATTACGAATTGCACGCCTGGTGCCTGCTGGTTCTGGCGTGGGTCTTTGTGCCGTTCTACGCCCGGTCCCTCGTCTTCACCATGCCCGAGTTTCTGGAGCGCCGCTTTTCCCCGCCGTCCCGCTATGTGCTTTCCATCGTTTCCCTCATTACCTTCATTGTCTCAAAGATCGCGGTCGGCATTTTCGCCGGCGGCGTCGTTTTCCAGGTCTTGTTGCCGGAGATTCACCTCCATCTGTTGGGCACGGATTTTGACAGCTTTTGGGTCGGTTCAGTCCTGGTTGTCATATTGACCGGACTTTACACCATGCTGGGGGGAATGCGCGCTGTCGCCTATAATGACGCCGTGCAGGTCCTGGTCTTGATCGGCGGCTCCGCCGTCCTGACATTTTACGGCCTGGCAAAACTAGGCGGATGGAGCGAACTCCGCCGCCTCTGCGGCTCGGATATGTTTAACTTGTGGAAGCCCCTCATCCCTCCGGGAGTGGAATCTTCCTGGTCGCCCGTCCTGGTCAAGAATAACAACGGGGACATTCTCAAGGAAGCCTGGTATTTCAATGGCCACTTTCCCTGGCTGGGCATGGCCATCTGCGCTCCGGTGATCGGGTTGTGGTATTGGTGTACCGATCAATACATTGTGCAGCGGGCCTTGGGCGCTCCCAATGAACACGTCGCCCGCCGCGGCAGCATCTTTGCCGCCTTTCTGAAATTATTCCCCGTCTATCTTTTCATTATCCCCGGGTTGATTTGTTTTGCCTTGGCCAAGAGCGGCAAGGTTCCGGGGCTGGAGCAAGTCTATGATCCAAAAACAGGCCACGCCATGGCCGCCAACGCCCAAGGGGCGTTTCCTTTGATGGTCGCGCATCTGTTGCCGCCGGGGCTGCGGGGGATCGTGGTGGCGGGATTGCTCTCCGCGCTCATGGGCTCGCTGGCCGGCGTGTTCAACGCCTGTTCGACCCTCTTCACGGTGGATATCTACCAAAAAATACGGCCCAAGGCTTCCCAGCATGAAATCGTGCGCATGGGACGCATCGCCACCGCGATTATGGTAATCATTGCCATGCTGTGGATTCCCATCGTGCGGGGCAAGACCGGCCTCTACGACTATCTGCAATCGGTCCAAAGTTACCTGGCCCCTCCCGTGTTTGTCGTGTTCTTCTTCGGGGTGTTTTGGAAGCGCCTCAATGCCCAGGGTTGTTTATGGGCCATGATCGTCGGCTTTGTCATTGGCCTTTTTCGCATGGGGGTGGACACACTAGTCACGACCGGCACCGTCTTTCCGGAAGGTTCGTTTCTTTGGGTCATCAATAATATTCAATTCCAATACTTCAGTATTCTCATCACGATTATTTCGGCCGCCGTCATGGTCCTGGTCAGCTATGCCACGACCGCGCCGGACGACGCCCGCATCGCGGGACTGACCTTCGCCACAGCCAGCGCCGAGAACCGCGCCACGACACGGGCCAGTTGGGGAGCCGGGGAAGTGCTCGCCTCCGTATTTGTTCTCGCTTGCATCATCGGGGCCTATTTGTATTTCACCGGTTAATGTGGAACGCGGACCTTCCGGCTCATGGAATCGAATTTAGAGGTGCTCTTTACCCCGGCGGAATTTTCCGCGCTGCGGCCCGGCGATCTCACTGATGCGGTGTGCGTCGTCTTTGATGTCCTGCGCGCCACCAGTTCGATGTTGACCGCTCTGGCCAATGGTGCGCCCAGGATTTATCCGGTCCGCTCCATTGCCGACGCTCTCACGCTTCACCAGGGGCATCCAACCGCGCTCCTGGCGGGCGAACGCAACGGCGTGCGGATCCTGGCGGCGCAAACCGGCTGTGGTGATTTCGATCTGGGCAATTCCCCTCGTGAGTTCACGACCGAGCGGGTCTCTGGACGGGAGATCATTATGACGACCACCAACGGCACCCGCGCCTTGCAGGCTTGCCTCGGCGCCCGGCGTATTCTGGCCGGCGCGTTTTTGAACCTTGCCGCCCTGGCCGGTTGTATCCGCTCGACCGCCGCTGAACGTTTGTTAATCGTCTGCGCGGGAACCTTTGAAGAGGCCGCCTACGAGGACACGCTGGCGGCGGGAGCATTGTGCGATTTGGTTTGGGCACAATTCAGCCGGGACTCCATCGCCGATTCGGCCTTGATCGCGCGACAGATTTACCTCCAGGCGCAGGGCGGCCTCGCGGCAGCCGTGCCACAAGCGCGCAATGCCCGGCGGCTTTTGGCCAATCCGGCGCTGCGCGACGACGTTGCGTTCTGCTTGCGACGCGACTCGCTAAACACGACTGCGGAACTGCGTGATGGCGCCATCACGCTGTCTTCACCAAATTCAACCAACGCATCAGGCGAATCCCTGAGGCCTGATTAGTGTTTAATTAGCTTGCCGAGCAAACGAGATGGGCTAAAGATTCAGTTAACCATTCGGTTGTCATGGTGAGTAAATCGAAGCGCGCAAAATTACGGCGGCTAAAGCCGGAGAAAGTGGTTCGCCCTGTGGCGGAGGCGAGTCACCGCCGCGGAAAGCCCCCCGCCTCAGAAGCGCCCGCGCCGGAAGAAAACAATGCCCCGGTCGAGGTCGAACCTTTTAATCCCGCGCCGGAAACGGAACGCGCGCCTTACGACGGCGAAACCGCCATCAAGCTTTATCTGAGAGAAATCGGGCAGGTCAAATTGCTGACGCCGCAAGAGGAGATTGATTTGGCCGCGCGCATTAAAAAAGGCGATAAAAAAGCCCGCGAACAAATGATCAAGGCCAACCTTCGCCTGGTTGTTAAAATAGCCCACGATTATGAGAATTTTGGCCTGCCCCTCCTGGACTTGATTAATGAGGGCAATATTGGCCTGATGAAGGCGGTGGAACGATTCGATCCGGCCAAAGGCGGCAAGCTTTCCACCTACGGTTCCTGGTGGATCAAGCAATCGATTAAGCGCGCCCTGGCCAACCAGTCCAAGACCATTCGCCTCCCCGTTCATTTGGTGGATAAAATTGCCAAGATGCGCCGCACCGCCATGAAATTGCAGGAAGTCTTCGGGCGCGAACCAACCGACGAGGAATTGGCGGAAGAAATGGGCATGCCAGCCTCGCGCGTGGCCCAAATGCGCGCCGCCGCCATCCGGCCCGCCTCTTTGGACGCACCCATCGGCGACGATGAATCGAACAATTTCGCGGAGGTGGTCCAGGACGAAAACGCCAACACCCCTTACGAGCGCCTTGAGGAGAAAACGGTCACCAACATGCTCCGCGAAATGGTCAAGACGCTCGATGTGCGCGAGGCGACCATCCTGCAGTTCCGCTTTGGCCTGGACGGCGGCAGCGAAAAAACTCTCGAAGAAGTCGGCGAGCGGTTCGGCGTGACGCGCGAACGCGTGCGGCAGATTCAAAACATCGCCCTGAACAAACTCCGCAAAATGATCGAAAAACTTGAGGCTGTTAAAGCCTGAACCGGCGCGTTATCGTCTGGGCCATGACTGACCACAACGTCACCATTGCGGAGATTACCAAGGCCATTCGGAACGTCCCGGACTTTCCGCAACCGGGCATCCAGTTCAAAGACATCACCCCGGTGCTGGCCGATCGGCGGCTTTTTGCCGGGTCAGTCGATCTTTTGACCGGCACCCTCAAGCCGGGAGAAGTCGATGCGGTCGTGGGCATTGACGCCCGCGGATTCATTTTTGCCGCCGCCGCCGCTTACAAACTCCAATGCGGCTTTGTCCCGGTGCGCAAGAAAGGCAAGCTTCCCCACAAAACCTACGAAGAAAGTTACCAGTTGGAATACGGCTCCAATACCGTGGCCGTTCACGTGGACGCTGTCCAGCCCGGCAGCCGGGTCCTGCTGGTGGATGATTTGCTGGCCACGGGGGGAACGGCGGGCGCGGCCGCCAAACTGCTGAAGCGCCTGGGCGTGGAAATCTTGGGAATTGCCTTTCTGATCGAACTGAGTTTCCTCAACGGACGCCAGCGGCTTCCGGATTTTCCCGTTCGGTCGCTCATTGTCTATTGAGATCGGGTGAGTACGTTGTCCTCTCTGGATGTCTCCCTGTTTCGCCTTGTCAACTCCACTCTGGGCAATGGTTTATTTGACTGGCTGATGCCTTGGGCCAGCGATCCGCCTGGACTCGCGCTTCTCCTCCTCCTTTTAGGCATCATGGTGATGTGGAAGGGCGGCGCGCGGGGGCGCATCTGCGTTCTCATGCTCGCGCTCTCCCTCATCGTTGGAAATTGGTGGGTGTGCGACGGGATGAAACATGCCATCGGACGTTTGCGCCCTTATCAAGCGCTGGCCGATGTTCACCTGCGCGTCGGCGCTGGCGGGAGTTTCAGCATGCCCTCTTCTCATGCCGCCAATTGGTTTAGCGCGCTCTTTGTTCTGCTGGTTTATTATCGCCGGACAATTTGCCTCATGCTGCCTCTGGCGCTCCTGGTCTGCTATTCCAGGATTTACAACGGCGTCCACTATCCCAGCGACGTCCTGGCCGGGGCAGTCCTGGGCGCCGGTTATAGCGCGGCTGTCATCTGGGGAATGGACGGCTTGTGGCAATGGCTTGGTCCCCGCTGGTTCCCGGTCTGGCAAGCGCGGCTTCCCTCGCTGGCGCATCCGGTTGTGGCGGAGTCGCCTGCCGGAACCGCGCCGAACGCGACGGATTCGCATTGGCTGCGTCTGGGATATGTGCTGGTGGCGGTGTTTTTTGTTTTGCGCCTGGTTTATCTCGCCACGGGGAAAATCGAGCTAAGTGAGGATGAGGCTTACCAATGGATTTGGTCCAAACATCCCGCTTTGTCCTACTACAGCAAACCGCCCATGATCGCGGGGGCTCAATTCCTCGGCACCCATTTGTGGGGGGACAACGAGTTTGGCGTGCGCTTTTGCTCACCCTTCATTGCGGCGGTCCTTTCGATCCTCGTTCTGAGATTCCTGGCGCGGGCAACGGGTGGCCGCCTCGCCTTTATTGTTTTTGTCATTATTTCCGCCACCCCGCTCACGGCGCTGGGTGCGACCGTGATGACCGTTGATCCGCTCTCCGTCCTCTTTTGGACCGCCGCCATGGTCGCGGGCTGGCGGGCCGCGCAACCCGAAGGCACGACCCGCCAATGGCTCTGGGTTGGCTTGTGGATGGGCCTCGGTTTTCTCAGCAAATACACCAACCTCTTTCAGTATATCTGTTGGGGAGTTTTCTTTTTCCTCTGGCCTGCCGCGCGCCCTCACCTGCGTCGGCCAGGACCGTGGCTGGCGGCTGGAATCGGACTCCTGTGCTGTTTGCCGGTGGTGGTTTGGAATGCGCAACATCAATGGATCACGGTCGAACACGTTGCCACGGACGGGCAGTTGGACCAGGCCTGGCATCAGACCTTTGTCCTCGATTTTTTATTGACTGAGGCCGGTATTTTGCATCCGGTCTTCTTCGTCGCGGCCTTGTGGGCAGCCGCGGCTTTTTGGCGCGGAGGGCGGCACGACCCGTTCCAGCTTTACCTTTTCAGCATGGGCGCGCCGCTGTTTATCTTTTATTTTCTGTTAAGCTGGCACAGCCATATTCTGGGAAATTGGATCGCCCCCAGCGTCATTCCTCTCTTTTGCCTCATGGCCGTCTATTGGGGAAAACGATGGGCCGAGGGCGTGACGGTGGTTAAGCCGTTGCTGGTGGCGTCCGTTGCTTTGGGAGCGTTAGTCGTGGTGTTCATGCATAATTCCAACCTGGCGGGCAAGGTGTTGCATCGCAAATTGCCGGCGCGGGTCGATCTGCTGCGGCGAGTGCATGGTTGGAAGGAGATGGCCCAACTCGTCGAGCAAACACGCCAAGGCCTCGAAAAACAGGGCGAACCCGTTTTTATCATTTGCGAACATTACGGCTTCACCGCGGAACTCACCTTTTATCTTCCGGAAGCGAAAAGGCGGGTGCTCTCCGATCCGCTGGTCTTTTTCTACGCCAGCCGCCATCCGTGGAACCAATTCTATTTCTGGCCGAATTATCTCAACCGCACCGGCCAAAATGCCCTCCTCGTCCGCCAAATCTCCCTGCCCCATCTGCGTCATGACTGGCTGCCCCGATGGTGGCGCGGTGACCCGGATATTCTTGCCGATGACAAACCGGACCAATGGCCGTTGCCGGCGGAGGTGCGGGACCAATTTGATTCGTTCACCGACTTGGGCATCAAGGATGTTCTATTTGACGGCGCGGTCGTGCGCCGGGTGCAGTTGTTTGAGTGCCATCACCTCCATTGAAATGCCCGCTTGCCGAGCCAGTTTCGCGGTCGAGAATTATGATTTAGCGGCCACACTGACGTCGGGGCAGGCGTTCCGCTGGTCTCCTTCCGGCAACGCATGGGAGGGCGTGATCGCCGGGCATTCGGTTCGATTGCGCCAGGAGCCAGCACAAATCACCGCGGAAACGGCCACGCCGGATGGCGATTGGCACTGGCTGCGCCATTATTTGCAATTGGACATCCGTCTGGAGCAGGTTTTGGCCACCTTTCCCGCGGATGAACCGATGCGCAACGCCATGGCGCAGTGCCGGGGACTGCGCTTGCTGCGGCAAGACCCGTGGGAATGTCTCGCTTCCTTCATTTGCTCCTCCAGCAAGCAAATCGTGCAAATCCGGCAGATCATTGCACTGCTCTGCCGGCGCTACGGCTCCGCCCTGCCCGTCCTGGAAGGCGCCCAACCGGCCTGGTCTTTTCCTTCCGCCGCGCGTCTTGCCGGCGTGTCCGCCGCGGAATTGCGCGAGTGCAAACTGGGTTTCCGCGCTCCGTATCTGGCTGAAACTGCCGCGAGAATTGCCGCTGGTGAGCTGGAGTTGTCGCGGCTTGCCCAATTGCCGCTGGCCCAAGCGCGGGAGGCCTTGGTGGCTTTGCCGGGAGTGGGACTGAAAATTGCCGACTGCGTTCTGCTTTTCGCCTATGGATTTCCAGGGGCGTTTCCCCTTGATGTCTGGGTCATGCGCGCGTTGCGGCGGCTGTATTTTCCCAGGCGCGGCGCCAAAATCCACCGCCTTCGCCATTTCAGTCAAACCCATTTTGGCCCCTATGCCGGTTACGCCCAGCAATACTTATTTCACTACATGCGGACGAAGGCTAATGACCCAGCGCCAGCAAAGCGAAAACGGCCAAGCCCACCGCGATCCGGTACCAGCCAAACGCGACAAAAGTGTGGGTCTGCACATATCGGAGAAGCCATTTGACAGCGATGAACGAAACGACCGCTGAAATCACGGTGGCGAGAATCACCATTTGCCAGTTCTCCGGCGCGACGCCCGCTTTGGGATGATGAAACGCTTCAAAGACTTTGTACCCGCCCGCCGCGAGCATCGTCGGAATGCTGACGAGGAAGGAATACTCCGTCGCCAACGGACGGCTCAGCCCCAAAAGAAGAGAGAACAGTATGGTTGTGCCGGAGCGCGAAGCGCCCGGGAAGGCCGCCGCGATCAATTGTCCGACGCCCACCGCCAGCGCCACCGTCCAGGTGACGTCAATCAACTCGCTTTGGCGCTGGCTGTGATTTGTTTTGGCCAGCCACCCTTCGACCACGAGAAACAGCACGCCACCGATGAAAAGAGCTATTCCGATGGGCAACAGCTTTTCCGGCAGTTTGAAGCCATGCTTTTCCATGCAGTAGCCGCCCACGCCAGTGATGACAAAAGCGACGACAATTTTCACCAAATAATCCCGCACCGCTTGGTCGCGCCAGTTGAAGATAAACTGATGGAAGCGCTGATGAAAAAGGGGTATGACCGCCAGGACGGCGCCGGTTTGAATGACCACGTTGAACAAATCGCTCTGCCGGGGCAGCCATTGCTGGGCAATGAGAAGATGACCGGTTGAGGAAACAGGCAGAAACTCAGTTATGCCTTCCACGACGCCAAGAATGAGCGCGGTTATGGGGTCTGTCATAGTTTGGTTTTCTGAGGCTGGCGGTCCCTGCTATCCCTTTTTTCCGAACATCGAACCGAGCACGGATTTGGATTCAATCTGGCGCTGCTGCACTTTGAGTTGCCCCAAAATGGCTTGGAACCCGACGAACACTTTATGCCAATGGTTCTCCAATCCGCGCAGGTTGCCTTCATTGCTCTCGCTCAAATAACGCAAGGAAGGCGCGGAACTGACGAGGGCATGCACCTCCTCGCGCGATGGCGAATCGCACTGCACGGCCGCGCCGATCAATTCCAATTCCTGCACGATCAGTGATTTGATTTCCAGAAACTGATTTTCGTCCTCTTGCGAGAACTTTTTGCCCCTTGCCAAGGTGACAAAGTAATTGAATTGCTTGAGGCACTCCAAATAGTTTTCCAACTGCACGATCAGGCTGTCGAGTTTCTTGTTGCGCATAATTTGGCTCAGGAAGATGACACCAATTGCACCGGCTTGGGCGAGAGAAAAATGATCGCGCCCCCGCGCATTTCGCGCGCGACGATTTTGTAGGAGGCATACTGCACGACCAACTCGGAAAAGGGCAATTGCGCTTTGCGCGCGCCGGCAAACACATGGACAATCCTCTGCCCGATGTCGCGGATCAGGGCCTCCGGAAACGACTGCGACACGGTCGAGCTAATGACCTCGCCCCGGGCATCAACGGTAAAGCTGCCGGTGGGGAGGCGTTTTACCTCTGCTTTGCCTGCTTTGTCGGCTTTCATGAGACCCACTTGGCAAACATCTGTTTCATGGTTTGATCCACTTTCTCCTTTGCCACGGAACGCCGGAAACCGGCGCAAAGCAAGCCCTTTTGATCTGAGTTGGCAAAGGCCCAATGGCGATTGAAACCAAAGCCCAAAACATGGGCCAACCCGCCCACTCCCAGCTTGTCCCCCAACTCCTGCAACCGCTTCTGCGTCTCCCAAGCCCACGCTGAAATCTCTTTGGCGTTTTCCAGCCTCCAGGCTTCATACGCTCCCTGTCCGCTCGGCGGAACAGCCAATAGAAAATCCACCCCCTCAAATTTCGCCAGGGGCGCGAGCGCCGAAGAGGCCAGGGCGGCCGATCCTTCCGCATCCGTCGCGTGGGCGAATTGTCCACGCCCCTCGTCGAGTGCCTGGGCCGTATCCAAAAGCAACCCCTGGGAGGAGACCGCGATCATCCGCGCATGGGTGGGGTCTGCCGGTTGCAGTTCAAAATTCCCGCTCTTCCACGAGAGAATCTCCCGGAACGCCGCTTCTCCGGCAAGTTCCCCAGCGGCGGCGTCAATGATTTGTCCCTCCTGCAGCCAGATTCTTCCCTCGACGCTGCCCTGCGTAATATGCAGGACGGAGGAACTTTGCGAAAGACATTCCAACTGGATCAAGTCCACCAGGCTCTTGCTTTGCATTCCTCGGAACCCGCCTTCGCCTGAAACCTCACGACCGAGAAAGGACTCGATGCAATCCCTGAAAAACTGAAACTCCTCGCTGCTGGTGGGCTTTTGACAGAACAAATCGACCCCCAGCGCGTAAGCGCGGGAGCGGTACTCTTCGTCCAGCACTCCAGTCAAAACTATGATGCGCAATCGCGGATACTTGCGCCGCACAATGGCCAGCACTTGCAACCCGTCCATTTTGGGCATGCGCAAATCTGTGATCAACAAGGAGAAGGGATCGGTTTCCAACAAGGCGATGGCGCGGGCCCCGGAACTGGAAACGGTCACTTCCGGCTGGCTGGGCAGCTTTTGCAGCAGCTCCTGGTACAACTCGAGCGTTTGCTCGTCGTCGTCCAAAAGGAGTATTTTATGTCGCAAGGCCATGGTAGCGCTTTGAGATTAAAGCGGGTTCTTGGGAGCTAGGCAAGGGCTGTTGGATGCGCATTTTGAATTCGCAACTTTAACGCGCAATCCCCAAGACTCGCTCAAATTCGCTGGAGAATCGGGCCACTTCCGCGCTGATTTTGGGTGGTTGCTGGCTGACCGTTTCGACCATCTTCTCCCGCAACTCCGGTTTGAGACGGATCAATTCCATCGCCGCCACCACCAGCGAGAGTTGGTTGTTGATTTCATGGCGCATGTGCGAAAGCTTTTCGTTCAAGTCGTCGATCTGTTCCGCGTTCAATGTCACCTGCGCATTCGCCATAGTTTGGCAAAGCATGGCTTTGGCGGGCCTGATAATCAAGCCCGCTCTGTTCAGTTTATTGGCCTTGTCCGTTTTATTCCGCGGCGGGTTTCTCATGCGCTGGTTTCTCATACGCTGGATTGCGGCCTTCGGTGAGCCGTCCTTCTTCCAGGAAAAGGGCTCGTGGCAGTGCCGAAATGGTGGCGTAGCGATGCGCCACAATCAAGGCGGTGCGCCCGCGCCATAGCTCCCGCAGGCTCGCCGCGATGAGCTTCTCGCTTTCGGCATCGAGCGCGCTGGTCGGTTCATCGAGCAGCAGGATGGGGGCGTCCTTCAAAAAAGCGCGCGCCAGATTAATCCGCTGTCGTTCCCCCGAGCTTAACCGCGCCGCGCCCTCGCCAATCAAGGTCTGGTACTGTTGCGGCAGTTTCTCGATGAAGCCGGCGGCATTGGCCGCGCGGGCCGCCCCTTCGATCTCCGCCGCCGAAGCGCCAGGTTTGCCGTAGGCGATGTTTTCGGCCACGGTGGCAGGCAGGATGATCGGTTCCTGCAAGACAAGCGCGATTTGCCGGCGCAGGTCTTGCAACCGAAACTCCCGCAAATCCGCCCCGTTCAATTCAATGCCGCCGCGCGTCGGATCAAAGAACCTCGGCAGCAAATGGAGCAGCGTGGTTTTGCCCGCGCCACTGGGGCCAATGACCGCTGCCGTTTCCCCGTTTTGCAGGGAAAAGGAGACATCGCGCAAAACGTCGCGCCCCGACTCATAGGCAAACGATACGTTTCGGAATCTGACTGTTTCGAGCTTCAGTTTCGTCGGATGGGCGCGTTTGCCATCCGGCACGCTGTCGGGAGTATCGAGAATCTCAAAGACTCGGCGCGTTCCTGCCGTCGCTCCGGCCACCGTCGTGCCGACAAATGAAAGCTGGTTGAGCGGTTCAAAAAGCTGGAAAAGGTAGGAAAGAAACACCAGCAATTCACCGAGCGTGAGCAAGCCCGACATCACCTGCCGCGCTCCCAGCCACGCGGTCATGGCCGTGCCCAAGCCAAAAACGACCGCAATCACGAATCCGTAGATCAATTCCGCGCCGTGCTGGGATAATCGCCGGTTCTGCGCGGTGATCGCCTCCTTCTCGAAACGCGCCTCCTCGTGCTCCTCGCGCGCGTAACTCTGCGTCAGGGGCAGCGCGGCGATGCTCTGTTGGACCAGCGAGGTCACGCGGCTGTCGGCTTGTTGCGCCAGAGTCGTGCGCTCGCGCATCGCGCGCCCAAAAAAGCGGATGCTGATGAACAGGAGCGGCGCCAGGGCCAGCGCCACCAGCGTCAGCGGGAGGTTCAGCCGCCACATGACAGCGACCATGAGCACGAGCGAAAGAGCGGCCGCCAGAAAGGTCATGAGCCCCTGCTGAAACAACGTTTGAAAGGAATAGGTGTCCCACGAAGCGCGATAGATGAGATCCCCCACGCTGGCGCCCTGATGAAAGCGCCACGAAAGCCGTTGCAGCCGGGCGAAGACTTCCTGGCGCACGCGGGTCAATCCGCGCAGCCCGGCCTGGATCGAATAATAGTTTTGCGCGGCGGCAAGCGCGCCTTGGGCAAAGTGCAGAAGAAAAATCGCCGCCGCCAAAGCGCCCACCAAAGCCGGCCTTGGCCACGCCCTGATTGCCGCCAGCATAGGAGGCAAACCCCGCTGTCCGAGAACGCTATCGACCATTACCGCCAGCGGCCATGGCTTCAGCACGCCCAGGACCACGTTGGCAATGAGCAAACAAAAGACCGCCGCAATCCGGCCAGCATCAGGCCGGAAATATTTCAGGGCGCGAGACAGATCTTTCATCCCGGCCAGGATGTTAGGGCGGGGGCAAAGGCCAATCCAGCCTTTAGCGTGACAGGGGAAATGGGCAGGCCGTCCCCAAATCATCCCTTACATGGGTCAGGCGGGACCGCTCAGGCTCTCCGGCTGCTCGGGAGCCAGCTTGGTTTGTTCCGCTTCCCACTCCGCCAATTTCTGGAGCATCGTGGTGGGGTCTTGTGATTTATTGACCGTTTCCTCTCGCGAAATAATGCCGGCGGCGTATTTTTCAATGAGCAGCGAGTCTAGCGTGACCATCCCGTATTTGGCGCCGGTCTGAATATCCGATTGAATGCGGAAAGTTTTGTTGTCGCGAATCAGGGCCGCGATGGCGGGGGTGTTGACCATGATTTCATAGACCGCAATCCGGCCCGGCTTATCAATTCGGGGCACCAACAGTTGGGAAATCACCGCCTGCAGCACCGTGGAAAGTTGGATGCGAATGGTTTCCTGCTGGTTGATGGGAAAGGCGTTGACCAGACGGTCGATGGTCTTGGCCGCGCCGGTCGTGTGCAGCGTGCCAAAGACCAAGTGGCCCGTTTCCGCCGCCGTAACCGCCGCTTCCATCGTTTCCAAATCGCGCAATTCGCCCACCAGAACCACGTCCGGGTCCTGGCGCAAGGCGCGCCGCAAGGCTTCCGCGAAACTGGGAACGTCCACGTGGACTTCGCGCTGCGTGACGACGGCCTTCTTATGCTTGTGATAATACTCAATCGGGTCCTCCACCGTGATAATGTGGGCGTCATCCCGCTCCTCGTTGATGATGTTGATCATCGAAGCCAAAGTGGTCGTCTTGCCGGAGCCGGTTGGTCCGGTGACCAGCACGAGCCCTCTGGGCTTGTGCAGCAGACTCATGATCGTGGGCCGCGGCATCCCGATCTGCTCCAGGGTCAAGAGTTTGCTCGGAATCTGGCGCAAGACGCACCCGAAGTTCCCTCTTTCCTTGAAGATGCTGACACGGAACCGGGCCAACTCGCCAAAGGCAAACCCAAAGTCAGACCCGCCCGCTTCGCGCACGTGCTGAATATTGTCTTCAGACGTAATGCTGCGCATCAACTCCTCGGAATCCTCTGACCGCAAGACTGGCCCTTCAACCCGATGGAGGGTGCCGTGGACCCGAATCGCCGGCGGAATACCAACGCGGATATGCAAATCGGAAGCACCTTCAGAGACCACCAACTGCAAGAGATCAGACATGGAGTATGACATAAGCTTCGCAAAAAGAGATTTCGGCATCCGTCAGCATAACATCCACGGTTGCGCCAACCAATTCACAGTACAGTCGTGGTACCTTGCAGTTTGCAGCCATCCTTATTAGAATGCAATATTTATTTGCGCTTTTTAATAAGCGTAAATTGTTACGCGAAAGGCAATATCGGGCTAGAGCGACGGCGTGGCTGCGAGCTGGGACTAGGCGCCAGCAGGACGGAGAATTTCGGGCACAGCAGTTGAACCGTGTGCCACTCGGATATTTAGGGCGGATTATGCGCCGCGCGTTCCTGGCCTTCGCCAGCCGGCTCGTTCACCCTATTTCAAACGCCCCTTACATCATTCAAAACCGTTTTGTCAGTGTCAGCGCCACAGTGTGTCCTTGCGCGCGGTTATCTGCCAGAAACTCATAGTCATACCGAAGCGACACAAAAAGCATCGCACTGGGAAACGCGACGCTGACTTCCGGCCCGATGGCCGCCACACGGCTGTAAGGAAATTCCCCCGGATTGGGTCCCGTGCTGGCCGTAATCCTTTGCTGGTAATACCCGGCGACACCGCAATCGATCGTTTTGTGAAGCAACTTGCTGATGCCCCATTCCAACGTCCAGGCTTGCCCTGGCGTTTCGTGCGTGTCGCGGTCTTCGGTATTGAATTCATAGCGGTTCAGCGCCGAAACCGACCAGGTCTTGGCCTCGTCGGGATACCAGGTTGCTCCCGCCGTGAGCATCGGTGTCCAGAAGCCTGATCCGACGCGGGTCGTGGGAGGTTTGGCGGAATCACCCGTGGGCGTCCAGAGGCCGCATCCCGCCGCGAAATCGAATTGTTTCGGATGCCACGACAGCGTGCTCTCGGCGAAGAAGTCGCCGATCCCAAAGGTGCTGTTGTTGAACGAACCCGCCCTGACGCTTTGGTAAATGAGGGGAAACAATCCGTCCACGCCGACATTGCCGCCGAGGAATTTCGTGTCGGTAATCCAGATCGCGCGCGGCACATTGGCATAGGTCAATGCCTGAAAATTAGGCGGGCCGGCGCTCTTCCCCGCCCCGTTGTTCAACTGGTCGGCCACATAAAACACATTGTAATCCCGAAAGTAAAAGCCCGGCGGCGGCAGCGAAGCGCCCTTAATTCCTTCAACGCCTGGAACGTATTGCGCGTCCGGTTGGGCCTGGATGGCGCCGGGAATGGCCGCCACCGTGAGAGCGATGAGAGAATAGACAATGTGTTTTTTCATTGGATTTTATTGGACATGCCAGGACTTTAATGCCCACGCCGAGCGGGACTTCTCATATTCTGTCAATTTCTTAGCCATAATTGCGCGGGGAGCACGAACCCTCGCGGTTCGGCGCGAGTTTCCCAGGCAAAGAGATCCAATCCACCGGTCAGTTTCTGACTTGGTAAGAAAACTCGAGACAGTGTGATGCTCCGCCGCTGTGGCGGCGTGGGCCGGAGTTTGGACATTTCTTTTGCTGAACGATACGTCCTGTTGTCGCGGAGCGACCTCGGATATTAGCCAGACACGCCAGTGTCTGGTGATATCCGCCAGAGTTCTTCCGTCCTGAAGGGACGGCGGACTCGCACAACGAAAAATATCTCTGGCGCCGCTTTCCATCGTCCCGTCGGGACGAATTTGTCGGCGAGGGGTCGGTTCCTAACTTTGCCACTTTTTCATTGACATAAAACCTCCGAGTTGGGTCGTGCAGTTGGGGCCGTGCTTAGGGAAGTGCTCAAACATCAACATTTAACATTTGCAGCCTTTCGTGGCAGCTCTGGAGGGCCTTGGTTAGGGCGGGTTGCTTTTTGGCCCTGGCCGGGACCCGCCTCGCCACCATGCTCACCGCAACTACATCCATATTCCCCGAATGGTCTATCGCGCGCTTGGGAGCACGAACCGCACCCGTCCGTTCAGACAATGGGTGCCCGCCGCATTAACTGGCAACTTCCCGATTACCCTCACGAACTCCGTCGGAGCCACACAGACCGTGGGTGTCACACAGACCGTGGGTGTCAGTCCTTGATATTTGCACTTTTTGCTTTTCCTTTTAGCCGTTGCGCGACGTAACCCCAGCGGCCCATCAAGGACTCTGCCTCCCCGAAGCCCAGCGGTGGGGCTGTGGGCCGCTGGGCAGAGACAAGAGTCACCACATTGGCTTCTTCGTTTTTGCCTACGCTTGGACTTGGTAAGTAAACTCGCCATGGTGTGGTGCTCCGCCGCCGTGGCGGCGTGGGTGAAAAATATAAATTGGCAGCAGGCTTTCGTGATGGGGGATACGACTGTCGTCATGTTGTCTTGCAATCTCCCAATGCTTTCGGCGCGTCCGACTGCTTTGAGAACACGCCGGCCTTAACCACTTGAAAAGTTGACACTTGTTCTGCCCCAAGCCCCCAACCCCAGCGAGGTTGACTGGGTTATTTCTGGACTCGGGGCTGCCCATCGCTGATATCCTTTGGCGATTTGATGAAAATCAACGAACATGATTGTGTGGTGTTAACTGCGGACTTGCCCGGCGAAGGTCTTGAGACGGGCGATGTTGGCACGGTGATCCACATCCACAAGGGCGGGGCGGCTTACGAAGTGGAAT
>JBKQWF010000082.1:0-14170 GCA_052139695.1 Limisphaerales bacterium | reverse complement strand
TTGCTCGTTCGTTACAGATCCGCGCGGATATGCGCCTCGCGAGCGCCTTGCCAGCGGCCAAAACTCCTGCGCCATAATTGCTCAAGTTATTGTTTCGCGATGCCTTAGTTGAAGCCAGCGACCGCATGTGGCCGATAGGGTTCCTCCAGTGCGGCGATTTCTTCGGTTGACAACGTGATGGACAGGGCCTGCGCCGCATCGTCGAGGTGGTGGCCTTTGGAGGCGCCGATGAGCGGTGCGGTGACGATGGGCTTGTGCAGCAGCCAAGCCAGCGCAATCTGAGCTTGTGGCAAACCCCTGGCAGCCGCGACCCGCGTAACCCGGTTTACGACGGCACGATCGGCGGCTTCCGTGTGTCCGTAGAGTTTTTTCCCATACTCGTCGGAACCGCCGCGCGCGGTGGAGGGTTTGTCTTCCCACGGACGGGCCAGTTTGCCGCGAGCCAGCGGGCTCCACGGAATGACGCCAATGCCCTCGGCCCGGCAAAGACCAAACATCTCACGCTCCTCCTCGCGGTAGATCAGATTGTAATGCGGTTGCATGGAGATGAAGCGCGTCCAGCCATGAGCGTCCGCCAGCAAGAGGGATTGCGCGAATTGCCAGGCAAACATGGACGATGCGCCCAGGTAGCGGACTTTCCCGGCCTTGACAATGTCGTGCAGCGCTTCCAGCGTCTCCGCGATGGGTGTTTCGTAGTCCCAGCGATGGATTTGGTAAAGATCGATATAATCCATGCCCAAACGGCGCAAGCTGTCATCCACGGCCGTAAAGATCGCCTTTCGGGAAAGTCCCCCGGTATTGGGACGGTCCCGCCAGGGAATATAAACTTTAGTGGCCAGAACGACTTCGTCCCGTTTGGCAAGGTCGTGCAAGGCCCGGCCAATAATCTCCTCGCTGGTCCCGTCGGAATAGCCGTTGGCGGTGTCGAAGAAATTGATGCCAAGTTCCAAGGCGCGCCTGATAAAAGGCCGGCTCTCTTTCTCCCCGATCGTCCAAGGGTGAGGGCCGCGCTCGGGCACGCCGTAGGTCATGCAGCCAAGGCCAAGGCGCGAAACTTTGAGTCCGCTGGTTCCAAGTCGAACGTATTTCATACTTTTTGAATGAATCAGACGACAGGGCAAGAGTAGAACCGGCGCAAGCCAGTTTCAAGTCAAGGGCGCGCCATCCGGATACAACTTTTTCGGGGAGCGCGGTCGTCTCGACCGCTCCCGTTGGCGTCCCGCGGACGGGTTCTTCCGAACGTCTGGCGCTCATCCTTGATTTTCAGCAAAAGGCCATTAGTCTCGCCCTATGAAGCACGATTTACTTTTGACGGCCCTGGCTTTGCTCCCGGCGATTTGCTCCTGGGCGGCGCCGGAATTTCCTGCCGTCGCGCAACTGTCCTCCAGCGCGGAGCCGCCCGACCCGCTGGTGATGCGAGACGGCCAACCAGTGAAAAGCCGCCAGCAGTGGTTCGAGCAGCGACGCCCGGAACTGAAAGCGCTCTTTCAGCATTATATGTACGGGTGGTTCCCCGCGGCGCTGGAAGTTCGCGGCACGGTCGCTTACAGCGACACAAATTTCTTCGGAGGCAAAGCCACGCTCAAGCTGGCGGACTTGCAGTTTGGACCGCCGCAAGCGCCCGAGCTGCATCTGATGCTGGTGGTTCCGAACCATCGTCCAGGCCCGGCGCCTGTTTTCCTGGGGCTGAACTTCAACGGCAATCATGCCTTGGTGACGGACCTCCATGTTCCGGCGCCTGCTTCGTCGCAGGCCCAGCGTGGGTCGGAAGTGCATACTTGGGAGCTGGAACAATCCATTGATCGCGGCTATGCCGTCGCCACCTTTTTTTGCGGAGACGTTGAGCCGGACAAAACCAATGCCGCAGGCGGCGTGCGCGAGACGATTCACGTCCCCCATGCCCCCGACGACTGGGGAACGCTGGCCGCCTGGGCCTGGGGCATGCACCGCGCGGTGGATTATCTTGCGCGGGAACCGGACCTTGACCCGCATCGGATCGCGGTTGTAGGACATTCTCGCCTGGGCAAGGCGTGCCTGCTGGCGGCGGCGTTTGACGAGCGGATCGCGCTGGCCATTCCGCTGCAAGCCGGCTGCGGCGGCACCGCCCCAAGCCGCGGGCATATCGGCGAATCCGTCGAAAGGATAAACACGGTTTTTCCCCATTGGTTTTGCGATGTCTTCAAGGAGTTCAACCACCAACCCGAGCGCCTGCCTTTTGATCAAGACTCGCTGATCGCCCTTTGCGCGCCGCGTCCCGTCTTGCTCGGAGCAGCGCTTGAGGACACTTGGGCCAATCCGGAAGGCGCGTTCGACATGCTCCGTTCCGCGGACAAGGTTTATCGCTTCCTGGGCGTGGAGGGTCTGTCTTCAACCATCATGCCCGGGCTCAATACGCTGGTGGACGGCAATCTCGGCTATTTCATCCGGCCCGGCAAACATTCCATGACCAAGCTGGATTGGGGCTATTTCCTGGATTTTGCGGACAAGCACCTGAAAAGCACGGCGCAATAACAGATTATCCGAGAAATTTGCGGGCGACGATAGAGGCGTTGTGGCCGCCGAAACCGAATGAATTGTTGATGATGGCGTTCACTTTCATTTCCCGCGCCACTTTCGGAACGTAGTCCAGATCGCATTCCGCATCGGGGTTTTCCAGGTTGATCGTGGGCGGAACGATGTCGTTTTCGATGGCTTTGGCGCAGATGGCCATTTCGACGGCGCCGGCACCGCCCAGCATGTGGCCGGTCGCGCCTTTGGTCGAACTGACCGCCAGCTTTCTGGCGTGCTTGCCAAAGACCGCCTTGATGGCTTGGGTCTCAGCGACGTCCCCTTGCGGAGTGGCGGTGCCGTGGGCGTTGATGTAGGAAACCTCCTCTGGATTCATGCCGGCGGAGCGCAAGGCGTTGTTCATGCAGCGCGCCGCGCCTTCTCCGCCCGGAGAGGGTGCGGTCAAATGGTGGGCGTCGGCGGTGTTGCCGTAACCGACTAGTTCGGCGTAGATGCGAGCGCCCCGGTTCTTGGCGTGCTCTAATTCCTCCAGCACGACGACGCCGCCGCCTTCCCCCATGACAAAGCCGTCGCGGTCGCGGTCAAAAGGCCTGGAAGCGTGGAGGGGATCATCGTTGCGGGTGCTGAGAGCGCGCATGGCGCAGAATCCGCCCAGGCCCAACGGGACAATGGCCGCTTCGCTGCCACCGGCAAAAACGACGCGGGCATCACCCATTTTAATGGTCCGCCAGGCTTCACCCAAGGCGTGAGTGGCAGTGGCGCAAGCGGAGCAAGTCGCCATATTGGGGCCGCGCAAGTCGTGGAACATGGAGAAAAGGCCGGACCCCATGTTCAGGATGAGCATGGGAATCATGAAGGGCGAAAGCCGGCTGGGCCCCTTGGCCAAATAAACGCGGTGCTGCTCTTCGATGGTGTGCAATCCTCCAATGCCCGAGCCAATGAAGGAACCGACTTGCTCGCGATCTACCGCGTTGAGGTCCAGGCCGGAATCCCGCAAGGCCTCTTCTGCCGCGAAGACGGCAAACTGGGCGAAGCGGTCCGCCCGCCGGGCTTCCTTGGCGGAAGGAAAGGCGGGGACAGGGTCAAAATCGGCGACTTCCGCGGCGATGCGGGTAGTAAAGGCTGAAACATCAAATGAAGTGATTGGCCCGACGCCGCATTTCCCCGTGAGAACATTCTCCCAGAAAACCTGTGGGTTGCGTCCCAAGGCGGAAACGACGCCAATGCCCGTAATCACCACTCTGCGCTCTGTCCAATTGCCGGTCATAAAAAATGGGCAGCACGCCTCAAGACGGCTGCCCTGGCAAATAACCGCGCTGGTTATTTCTTCTGTGTGTCTTCAATATATTTGATGACATCGCCGACGCTTTGCAGCTTCTCAGCTTGTTCGTCGGGGATCTCATTTCCAAACTCTTCCTCCAAGGCCATGACCAACTCGACCGTGTCGAGGGAATCGGCGCCAAGGTCCTCGATAAACTTTGCCTCCGGAGTTACTTGATCGGGGTTGACGCCCAGTTGTTCGACAATGATATCTTTGACTCTTTGTTCTATTGATTTTTCAGCCATCGGTTAACTCCATTTAAAGTTGATTGTGTCTATGCCCGACGCTCCAAAACGCGTCAAGCCCCGAATCGAATTTTTTTACATCGCCATTCCGCCGTCCACCGCCAGGACCTGGCCCGTAATATAGCGCGCGCCCGGCCCGGCGAGAAACAGCGCCGCTTCCGCCACGTCCTCCACCTGTCCCAGTAAATTCATCGGAATCCGTTTTTGCACCTCGGCCTTCAACTCCGGCGTCAGCGCGGACGTCATGTCCGTCTCGATAAAGCCCGGCGCCAAGGCGTTAACCGTCACACCGCGCGAGGCAAATTCGCGGGCCACGGCCTTGGTCATGCCAATCAGCCCCGCTTTGCTTGCGGCGTAGTTTGCCTGCCCGGCGTTGCCAATCAAACCAATAACCGACGCCACGTTAATGACGCGCCCGGAGCGTTGCTTAAGAAAGACCCGGCTAAAGGCCCGTGTAAAGGCAAATGCTCCCCTTAAGTTGGTATTTAAGACGGCGTCCCAATCTTCGTCGCTCATCCTCATGACCAAGCCGTCTCGTGTGATGCCCGCATTATTGACCAAAATATCGATCTTGCCCGTTTCCGCGAGGATTTTTTCGGCCGCAGCGGTCACATCGGCTGGCAGCGCGACATCGACGCCGTAGGCCCAGGCCCGCCGCCCCACAGCCCGCACTTCTGACGCAGCCTTTTCGGCGTTTTCGGAATTGCGCGAGACGCACACAATATCCGCGCCGGCGACCGCAAATTTAAGGGCGATGGCGCGGCCAATCCCCCGGCCCGCGCCAGTGATCACCGCGATTTGGTTGTCGAGTTGGGGCATAATGAATCTTCAGGGCTGTCCGTTTAATCGCTTGACCGCGCTTTCCAAGCTTGGGACATCAGCAACGTTCATTATCTCGGCGTCTTTGGCAATGCGTTTTACGAACCCACTCAAGGCAGTGCCGGGGCCTAGCTCGATAAAGCGAGTAAACCCTTCGCCGGCCAGATAGCGAATGGAATCTTCCCATCGCACCGGGGAAATGACCTGGTCGGTCAAGCGCTGGCGAATGTCGTCCACGGTGCCATGAGGCCGCGCGGTGACATTGGAAATTACCGGGACGGAAGGTGGGCGCAGCGGCGCTGCCTCCAGCATGGCCCGCACCTTGGGTTGGGCGACGGCCATCAGCCGCGAATGATAGGCGCCAGCCACGGGTAAGCGCACTGCGCGCCGGGCGCCTTTGGCCTTGGCCAATTCGCATGCCTTTTCGATCTTCTCCGTCTCTCCGGAAATGACGATTTGGCCGGGACAATTCAGATTGGCCATTTCCACGCCTGCCGAGGCGCAGACCTCCGCCAGGACTGCCGCATCGAGGCCCAGCACGGCGGCCATGGTGCCGTGGGTCAAGTCGCAAGCCTCCTGCATGAAACGTCCACGCTGCCGCGCCATCTTCAAGCCATCCTCGAACGACACTGCTCCGGCCGCCGCCAGCGCGGTCAACTCGCCCAGTGACAACCCCGCTGTGGCCTGGAACGATAGACTCGGGGCGTGTTCCTTGAGCAATTGGAAGGCAATCCAACTGGCCAAGAAGATGGCGGGCTGGGCGTTTTCCGTGCGGGTCAATTCTTCCTCCGGCCCGTGGAAACAAGTCGAAGGCAGGTCGTCACCCAGGACCGCGCGGCTTCGGTCAAAACAATCCCGGGCCACGGCAAAAGAGCCGGCCAAATCGCGGCCCATGCCGACGACTTGTGCTCCCTGCCCGGCGAAGAGTAAGGCGGTTTTACGCATCATGCCATGCCACTTAACACGAAGAACCGCCGTTGGAAAAGAGATTTTATCAAGCCGGAAACGGTGGAGTTCAGTTGAAAAGCTGACTGCGACCGTTCTATCCTCCGAAGCCCGGAGAGCGAAGGGGGATTCGGTTGCTTTCAGTCGGCGTCCCACCGACTGGCGTTGAACTTGGAACCGCTCACTTTTTAATGAAACCCTATTACGGCGCTGATGCCTTCGGCGGAACGCCAAAGGATGCGGGCGAGGACGCTCGCTCCGACCCCTTTGCCTGCATACGGCTTACACCGCTTTTTGTGCCCACGGGATCGGAAGTCCTTTTCTCAGTCGCTGCTGCACTTTGATGAGCAAAATTGCCACCAGCACGCCGAAGAACAATGGCCCAACTTTGTGCTTCGATAGCGCCGTCAACGGTGAGACCAAAATCCAAAACGAAATAATGCCGCCGGCGATAGCCAGCTTTGAGAGCGGATCGAGTTGGGGCCGGAACGCGCCGCACCACCGCAACAACCCCAGGAACCCCAGGTAGATCAGGATCATGACCGCCACCTTGACTACCGGCGGCATCTCTATGGCCGGCGTCGCAAAACCCAACACCGTCATGACGGTCATCCCCGCCGAAACCGCCAGGAACAAGCGAAGAGGGGAGCGTTCAGCAGGGCCATTGTTCCCTTCGCGCGGCGCCGGAGATCGCCAAGCCAGCCAAAGGCACAAAGCGATAAACACCGCCTCGGCCAGATACCAAAGGATACCGGGCCGATTGTAGGGCGCAATCAGCCGCCCCAAGCCAAAGATATTGGCCACAAATCCCACCAGCAGCCACCAAAAGGTCCGTGGCCGCACCCAAGGTTCATCGGCCCGCGCGTGATAAACTAACTCTGCCAGCATGATCGGCGCGAAAATGCTGACAAATGTGTGTACCTGCAACATGCCGGCAGTCCATACCCAATTCACGCCGAGAGAACGTCCGGCGGTGTTTTGCAGCGGATCAAACAACGTATTGAGCATCAGCCCTTCCTCCGCCACCATATACGCTGCCGCGAGAATGAAAACGGACAGCCACCCCTTGCCCCATCGCACCCGCAACTCGCGAATCAGGATCGTCCCGGCGCCGTACAGGAAAAAATTCCCCAGCCACACAAAAGGATTCAAGTAAGGCGAGGAACCGCTGACATATTCCGCCGTCATCGGGGCAAAGAGAAACAAGAACCACGCCGGCGGCAGTATTTTCACGCGTTCCATTTGGGAATGACAATAAACCCTTGAGGACGTGGAAACAATGTCCATTCGGGCGCCAATTCTGGTGACTGCCCGCTTGGGAAACCATCGCAAAACCATGTATCAAAATGATAACCGTGGGGCCGCGTCGAAGCAAGCGGGGCGACACGAGGAAATAATCAGGAGGTTGGAAAATGCAAGCGAGCCACATGCTCTCCACTTTCCAGCCGACGAAAGACTTCTGGCGAGAGGGCGGCGTTAATCGCTGCCGATGTATCCCAATACGTGCTCACGAACGGCTTTCACGCTCCTCGGCCACCGCCTTGCCGATGGCTGCGGGATCAAGCGTGTATCCGGCTGGGACCTGGAAAAACAGCCCTCCTTCCCTTCCCGCTTGACGAGTTTGGCAACAACCCGCCTAGGTCCAGGCTTTGGGATCACTGGGACAAGTTTGATCGTCCCGTCCGAGTTCGGTTCGTATGGGAAAACCTCGCCCGGCTTTGCCTTTGGCAGCCGAATCCGCTGCCGGTCATCCACCGTCAATGTCTTCATGCGGGGAAATTCCCACCGGACATGGCCCATTTCAAGTCTTTTCTTAGACGGAATAATCAGAGGCCACGCTCCGGGCGAAGGATGGCGGGAGTGGCGGGGCTCGAACCCGTAACCTCTGCCGTGACAGGGCAGCGCTCTAACCAATTGAGCTACACCCCCCGCTCGGAACCGAAAAACTATCCAATCTTCCATCCGCCGTCAATGGCGAAGCGGAGTCTTTCGCCCTTTACCATTCGATGACGGCCGCGCCCCAGGTCAGGCCGGCGCCGAAAACAACAAGGAGCACCAGGTCGCCGCGTTGAATCCGACCGCATTCCACGGCTTCGGCCAAGGCGATGGCGACGGAACCGGCGGAAGTGTTGCCGTATTTTTCCACATTGACGAAAAGCTGCTCCGGCTTGGCCCCCAAACGCTCCGCGACAGCGTCAATAATACGGCGGTTGGCCTGGTGCGGGATGATGCATTGGATTTCCGAAATGTCCAATTCGCAGCGGCGCAGGGCCTCGTTGGCCACCGCGGTCATGGCGGTAACGGCCCGCTTGAAAGTTTCCTTGCCGTCCATGCGCAGGTAATGCAAGCCGGCGGCGATGGATTCAGCGGACGGCGGACAAGCTGAACCGCCTCCCGGCATGCAGAGCAGGCCGGTCATCCGTCCGTCGGCCTTCATGCAGACGGTCAATAATCCGTGGGCGCCGGATCGGTTGCGCAAAATGGCCGCGCCCGCGCCGTCGCCGAAGAGGACGCAGGTGTTGCGGTCGGTCCAGTTGATGATGGAGGAGAGTTTTTCCGCGCCGATGACCAGCACCGTTTCATAGGTGCGGCTCATGATAAATTGCTGTCCGATTTCCAGGCCGTAAATAAAGCCCGAACAAGCCGCCTGGACGTCGAAAGCGGCCGCGTGGTGGGCTCCAATCTTTTCCTGAACGATGCAGGCGGTCGAGGGAAAAGGCATGTCCGGGGTAATGGTGGCCAGGACAATCAAATCGATTTCGCTGGGATGAATCTTGCCGCGACGCATCGCGGAAATGGCGGCCGCGGCGGCCAGGTCGGACGTGATCTGGTGCTTGGCGGCGATGCGGCGTTCTTTGATGCCAGTGCGAGTGAGAATCCACTCGTTGGAGGTATCGACCATTTCCTCGAGGTCGGCGTTGTTGAGGATGCGGTCGGGAACGTAAAAGCCGACGGAAATAATGGAGCAAGTCTGGCCCCTGAAATTGTGGCGGGCGCGGGGGTTTTTGAATTTTTTGACGGGAAGCGTCATGGTTTGGCGACGGCGAGGAGTTCCTCGGCCTGGGTAATCTTCTGATTGGCGGCAGCCACTTCGGCCTCGATGATTTGGTTGAGGTGATGTTGATGGGCCTGAATGCATTGGCCGATGGCGTTCTTGATGGCGCGCTCGCTGGCGGAGCCGTGCGCCTTGAAAACGGTGCCGTTGAGGCCGAGGAGGGGAGCGCCGCCGCGCTGGTCGGGGTCGGTGCGCCGCACGATGGTGCGGAACGCGCTTTTGACGAGGAGACCGCCGAGCATGCGTTTCGGATTTTTGGAAATCTCCGCCTTGAGCCAGACGACGAGGCTTTTGGCGAAACTTTCGAGGCTCTTCAAAACGATGTTGCCGATAAAGCCATCGCAAACGACGACATCGACGCGGTTGTGAAAGAGGTCATGCCCTTCGACGTTGCCGATGAAGTTCAAGCGAGCGGTTTTGCAAAGCTGAAAGGCGTCTTGCGTCAGTTCGGTACCTTTGTTCGGTTCGGTGCCGTTGCTGAGGATGCCGACGCGGGGGTTTTTACATCCGAGGATCTCGCGGGAATAGATGCTTCCCATGATGGCAAAATGGAGCAAATGCGCCGGCCGGCATTCGATGCTGGCGCCGGAATCGAGCAGGACAAATTCGTTATCGTGCGCGGGGATGACGGTGGCGATGCCGGGACGGTCCAGGCCTGGCAACGGGCGGAGGCGGATGGTGCTGGCGGCCACGATCCCGCCGGTATTTCCAGGGGAAATGAGGGCGTCCGCCTTGCCTGCCTTAACCAGCTCAACCGCGCGGAGAATGGAGCAGTCCTTTTTGCGGCGCAGGCCTTCGACCGGCTTGTCCTCCATGGAAAGGACTTCCGTAGCGTTGACAATGGTCACGCGCGGATCGTGGCAGCCGGCCCGGCTCAGAGCCGATTTGATTTCCGGTTCACGTCCGACGAGAATGAGTTGGGAAATGGATCCCTCGGATTGCAGGGCGAGACGGGCGCCATCGATAATGGTCTGCGCCCCGTGGTCACCGCCCATTACATCCACCGCAATGCGCATAAAGAAAATAGCGCGGAACGGGGATTCCATTCCGCGCCGCGGCAAGAGCCACTCAAGCGGCAACTTTCACGGTAATGACCTGGCGGCCATTGTAAAATCCGCAAGCCGGGCAGACCCGGTGAGGGACGAAGGGCGCCGCGCATTGGGGGCAAGTGCTGAGTTGCGGCAAGGTCAAAGCGCTATTATAGGCTCGACGCATGCGTTGGCGGCTGTGGGAAGGCTTTCGTTTGGGAACACCCATAGTTTTCTTAATTTAGAATTTTAGCTTGTTCAATTCGGACCAGGCAGGCGAATCAATCGTCGAGCCAGCGGCCGTTGTTCTGTTTTCTTTTAGTTGATTCGGCAGCCCGCCGCAATCAGGTCCGCACAACGGATGTCGCGGAAACTCCAGAAGAATATCCTCGCGGATGTAGGGCGTCAAGTCTGCCAAATCGTCCTTAATGGGGGCTTTTTCCGGCCCTTCCAAGGGCAGAAGAACCACCCAAGGGTCGAGCTTGAGCTGGTGCTGGAAGGGTTTGAGGCAGCGGCTGCATTCGCAATCCAGTGCCATTTCGAGCGAACCTTGCACCAGGATTCCTTCGCTGACCCGTTGGGCCCGCAAGTCGTAGCGCAACGGGTGCCGGGGATGGATCAATTCGTCGCATCCCTCCAATTCCAGCTCTTCGGCGGCTAGTTCGCCGTGGAGGTGGAGGTCTTTTTCCTCGAGGTGCCGAAGGTTGATCTTTAAGGACATGAGACGAAATTCAGCGAAAGTTAACCGTGCATTAGGATGCTCTGTTGGATGATCCAAATTTCCGCGCCAGGGCGGATTTGACGTGTTCCGGGACAAAACAATCGATGTTGCCGCCAAGGGAAGCGACTTCTTTGACCAAACGAGAGCTTAAAAAAGTGTAAGTTTCCCGCGGCATCATAAAAATCGTCTCCACGTGTCGATTCAACTTACGGTTCATCAAGGCGAGCTGGAACTCAAACTCAAAATCGGAGATGGCGCGCAGTCCGCGGATGATGGCATGGACGGAATGCTCCTCGGCGTAATCGACTAACAAGCCGTCAAAGGCCGCCGCTTCGGTCCGGTCCAGGGGTTCAATGGCCCGCTGCACCAGGTCCAGGCGCTCCTTCAGGGAAAAAAGAGGCTTTTTGCTTGCGCTTTTGGCTACCGCGACAATGACGCGGTCAAATAACTTGGCCGCGCGCTCAATAATGTCCAAGTGCCCGTTGGTTAAGGGGTCAAAACTGCCCGGATAAAGTGCCGTTCGCATAAAAATGAAAGTAATCCAGTCCTGGATGATCGGAAGCCTTGACTCCTCAGGGGTCAAGGGTGATGTCATTCCAATTCATCTTGTGGCGGTCGGCATAGGGGTGGAGGAGCTTTTCATGCTCCGTCAACACAGCGCGAACGACGGCGGAATCGTCGGCATGGCCGAAATCGTCCACGGAATCAGGGACAACGCCGAATTGCCGCTGGGCGTAAATCAGGGCAAAAACGGAAGCTGCCACTGTCATATAGGGCAGGTCTTCCTCGACGCCTTCGGCAAAGTCCTCGACGACATTGGCCAGAAACTCCAATTGATCAGGCAAATGGGGAAACGCGGCATTGTCCAACTCGGTGAATTTGAGCTTGAGAAACGGCAGTTTCTTATGCACGCCCCGAAGGATGTTAGGCGTGATGGACGCTGTGCCTTGTTGCACCAGATTCGCAACCTCTGCCATGTGGGCAGCATGGCTGATCGTCACGCATCCGACAAGACTTATTTCACGCCGGCCCGGGGCCGGATTTGGATTGCGCCGGGCGGGGCAGGGAGTAATTAAACGGCATGGAGAGAATTATTTTTGTCACGGGAACGGATACGGGAGTTGGAAAAACGGTATTGACAGCCATGCTGCTGGCGTTTCTGCGGAAAAAGGGCGTAAACGCCCTGGGAATGAAGCCTTTTTGCTCGGGATCGCGGGGGGACGCGCGGCGGTTGCGGGCCTGCCAGAAAGGATGCTTGACGCTGGATGAGATCAACCCATTTTATTTTGACAAGCCCCTAGCGCCCGGGGCGGCGGGAAAGAACGTTCCGTTGCGCGCGGCGGTAGAAAGAATACGGAATTTGGCCCGCCAATGTGACGTTTTGGTGGTGGAAGGCGTCGGCGGGCTGCTCGTCCCCCTTGGCAAGAGTTATGCGGTGCGGGACTTAATCGGGCAATTGGGCTGCCAAACCATCGTTGTCAGTGCCAACCGGCTGGGGACGGTTAACCACACATTGTTGACGGTTGAATCGCTGCAATCTGTTAATAAAAAAGCAGTTGCAATCGTCATGATGGGGGTGAAAAACCCCGATCCTTCGGCGGCGAGCAACGCGCGGATGATTCGTGAAAAGTCGCCGGGAACGGCGCTTTTGAGCATCCCTTTTTTGGGTTTTTCGGCAGGAAAAGCCTCGGAAATTGAAAATAATGTTATTTTTTTGAAAAAAACGCTTGCGCAGTTGGCGGAGGCTGTTAATCTCGTGACGTTCTTTAGCAAAACTAGAGAGGTTGATCGACGAAACCGGTTGACAACCCGCCTTAATCGGGTAAACTGATTGAGGAATAACTAAGGTGTCTGAGATGCCGAGTTGATAAAGAAGATTCGGCGCTCAGGTTTTTTGTTCTCTTTATGAGAATAAAAAGCGGGTGGAAAGAGGGAAAAACGCCTGAGAAGCTCTTTGAAAGTTGAATTGTGCGAATAGTGAGAGCCCCTTTAGTGCCGCCGGTTAGCGGTGGGCACTGAAGAGTTTTATAATTGCAAATCAGTCCGGCTAACCCCCGGACAAGATTCAAGCTAACGTTTTTAACGGAGAGTTTGATTCTGGCTCAGAACGAACGCTGGCGGCGTGGATAAGACATGCAAGTCGAGCGCTGACCAAGGGGTAGCAATATTTCTTGGTTGGAGCGGCGCAAGGGTGCGTAACACGTGGGTAATCTGCCGTGAAGTTGGGGATAACTTGCTGAAAGGCGAGCTAATACCGAATGTGGCCCGAGGGAGGCATCTCTCTTTGGCTAAAGCTGGGGACCGAAAGGCCTGGCGCTTCATGATGAACCTGCGGCCTATCAGCTAGTTGGCGGGGTAACGGCCCACCAAGGCAAAGACGGGTAGCTGGTCTGAGAGGACGACCAGCCACACTGGAACTGAGAGACGGTCCAGACACCTACGGGTGGCAGCAGTCGAGAATTTTTCACAATGGGGGAAACCCTGATGGAGCGACGCCGCGTGGGGGATGACTGGCTTCGGCCCGTAAACCCCTGTCATTTGCGAACAAACCTTTTCATTGAACAAATGGAAAGTTGATAGTAGCGGAAGAGGAAGGGACGGCTAACTCTGTGCCAGCAGCCGCGGTAATACAGAGGTCCCAAGCGTTGTTCGGATTCACTGGGCGTAAAGGGTGCGTAGGCGGTCGGATAAGTCTATTGTGAAATCTCCGGGCTTAACTCGGAAACTGCAGCGGATACTATCCGGCTAGAGGAATGGATGGGAGATTGGAATACTTGGTGTAGCAGTGAAATGCGTAGATATCAAGTGGAACACCAGTGGCGAAGGCGAGTCTCTGGACATTTCCTGACGCTGAGGCACGAAAGCCAGGGGAGCAAACGGGATTAGATACCCCGGTAGTCCTGGCCCTAAACGGTGCGCGTTTGCTGTGAGTGGAATCGACCCCGCTCGTGGCGAAGTTAACACGTTAAACGCGCCGCCTGGGAAGTACGGCCGCAAGGTTAAAACTCAAAGAAATTGACGGGGGCCTGCACAAGCGGTGGAGTATGTGGCTCAATTCGATGCAACGCGAAGAACCTTACCTGGCCTTGACATGCAAGTGGTAGAAGGATGAAAGTCTGACGATCCCGCAAGGGAAGCTTGCACAGGTGCTGCATGGCTGTCGTCAGCTCGTGTCGTGAGATGTTGGGTTAAGTCCCGCAACGAGCGCAACCCCTGTGTCCTGTTGCCACCCGGCCGAAAGGCTGGAGCACTCTGGACAGACTGCCTCGCTTCAACGAGGAGGAAGGTGGGGATGACGTCAAGTCAGGATGGCCCTTACGGCCAGGGCTGCACACGTACTACAATGCCCGGTACAAAGGGAAGCAAGACTGTAAAGTGGAGCAAATCCCCCAAAACCGGGCCCAGTTCAGATTGTCGTCTGCAACTCGACGGCATGAAGCTGGAATCGCTAGTAATGGCGCATCAGCTACGGCGCCGTGAATACGTTCCCAGGCCTTGTACACACCGCCCGTCACATCATGAAAGCCG
>JBKQWF010000081.1:0-11102 GCA_052139695.1 Limisphaerales bacterium | reverse complement strand
CCCACCTTGTCGCTGACCACCACCATCGCCGAAACCGGGACCAAGGAACGTTATAACCGCGACCCGCGCGGCATGGCCCAGCGCGCGGAAGATTACCTGGCTTCCACCGGGCTGGCCGATGCGGCGGTGTTTGGTCCCGAGGCGGAATTCTTCATCTTTGACAACGTGCAATTTGACAACAAGGCCAACGGGACCTTTTACGCGGTGGATTCGGAAGAAGCCGTCTGGAACACGGGCAAGGAAGAACTGCCCAATTTGGGTTACAAAATCCGCCACAAGGAAGGTTACTTCCCGGTCCCGCCCGCCGATACGCAGCAAGACATCCGCACGGAAATGTGCCTGTTGCTGCAACAATTGGGCGTCAAGATTGAGCGGCACCACCATGAAGTCGCCACCGGCGGCCAGGCCGAGATCAATTTTCGCTTTGACACGCTCGTCAAAACGGCCGACAACATGATGCTCTATAAGTATGTGATCAAGAACGTGGCGCGAAAACACGGCAAGACGGTCACCCTCATGCCCAAGCCGATCTTCGGCGACAATGGCTCCGGCATGCACACGCACCAGAGTTTGTGGAAGAAAGGCAAGCCGCTCTTTGCCGGCAAAGAATACGCCGGGCTAAGTCCGATGGCGCTGAATTACATTGGCGGCATTTTGAAACACGCCAAGGCCCTTTGCGCTATCTGCAGCCCCACGACCAACTCCTATAAACGGCTGGTTCCGGGTTACGAAGCGCCGGTCAATCTGGCCTATAGCGCCCGCAATCGCAGCGCGGCCATCCGCATCCCGACCTTCAGCGAAAGCCCGAAAGCCAAACGCATTGAATATCGTCCGCCGGACCCTTCGGCCAACCCGTACCTCTGCTTCGCCGCGCTTCTCCTCGCCGGTTTGGACGGCGTGCTCAACAAGCTCGATCCCGGCGAACCGATGGATAAGAACATGTACGAATTGCCGCCGGAGGAATTAGCCAAAGTCCCGCAAGTGCCCGCCAGTCTGGATCAAGCGCTGGATTATCTCGAAGACGATCACGCCTTCCTTTTGAAGGGCGACGTTTTCACCACCGACTTCCTCGATATGTGGGTCGGCCAGAAGCGCCGTGAGGCCGACGCTCTGCGCCTGCGTCCGCATCCCTACGAATTCCATCTCTACTACGACGTTTAACCGTTGTTGGGAAGACAAGTCAGGCAAACCGCGGCGTGGACATAAGGTCAACGCCGCGGTTGTTTTGCACAGGAACGGCGGAGGAAAACGCTCCGCGCGGCTAATCGGCCTCCAGGGCTTTGCGCATTTTCTTTAATTCATTACGCTCTTCTTTGGTGGGTTGCAGCGACGCCAGCCGCAGCTTTTTGACCGCGTCAATAATTGCCTGGGAAATAATGAGGCGGGCATTGGGCTTATCATCGGCTGGAACAATGAGCCAGGGAGATTCCGCGGTGCTGGTGGCGCCGAGGCACGATTCATAGGCCTTCATGTAGTCTTTCCACAACCGGCGGTCGCGCATGTCATCCGCGCTGAATTTCCAGTTTTTCTCCGGCTCGTCGATTCGTTTGAGAAAGCGGCGTTTCTGCTCGGCCTTGGAAATGTGGAGGAAAAACTTGAGGATATGGGTGCCATTGCGGTGGAGATGCTTTTCAAAATCGGCGATCGATTGGAGGCGATGCTCCCAAAAGTTCTTTTTCCCGGCCAGTTCCTCCGGCAGCTTTTCTTTGGCGAGGATTTCCGCATGGACCCGGACTACCAGAACCGATTCGTAGTAGGAGCGGTTAAAGATGCCGATGGTTCCGCGCTCGGGCAGGCGGCCAGTCGTGCGCCAAAGAAAGTCATGGGCCAATTCCTGCGCGCTCGGGCTTTTAAAGCTGGAGACCTGGCATCCCTGCGGGTTGACGCCTGACATGACATGCTTGATAGCGCTGTCCTTGCCCCCGGCGTCCATGGCCTGGAAGATGATGAGCAAGGCATGACGGCCATCGGCATAGAGCTGGCCTTGCATGGTGCTGAGTTCCTCAATGTGATGTTCGAGGAGCTTGTGGTAATTCTTCTCCGAATCGTAAAACGGCTTTACCCGTGTCGGCCAATGCTTGAGGTTGACGTTTTTGCGCGAATGCGCCAAAAACTCTATCACATCGATTTTCATCCGTGGTCTTCTTTCGTTAAGATTTCCCGTTGCCAGTCCATGAGTTCTTGCAGATGCGCGTGCCAATCGTGCGCCAGCGCGGCCAGGGTGGCGCGGCTGGCGATGAGCGTGGGGTCCAAATCCAGTTTGGCCGCGCGGGCGTTGCGCCTCTGCTCCAACTCCAAAAAACGGCGGCGCTCGGCTTCGGTCTGGCGGCGCGAAATGGGGCGCAGCGGCCGGGGCTGCTCCTCGGGCGGCACCGCCAGGCCCTTTTGAATCGCCTCCAGTAATTCATCTTTACGCCGGGCCGGGAAGCGCCGCGGCAAAAGGTCCTCCACGGTGCCAAGGCCGGCGGCCGCGGTTGCGATTTCCACGAGCGCTTCGTGGCTGAGAACAAAGTAGGGCGGGCGGTTGTTGGCGATCGCCTCCTGTTCCCGCCAGCGCCAGGCCTCGCGCAGCACCGCCAAACCAGGGCGCGGAAGGCGATGGGACCCCTTGATCCGCCAAACCAGGTCCGGGTCGGACGGCACAAAGCGGGAGCAATCGGCGATCAACCGGGCGCAGGATTGCTCCAGCCAGCCCAGCCGTTCCTTTTGCCGCAATTGCTCGCGCAAAATGTCCGCCAGCGGCTTGAGATAATGGGTGTCATTGCGCGCGTAGGCTGCCATGCGCGCGGTCAACGGGCGGGTCGCCCAGTCGGCTTTTTGCGACCCTTTTTCCAGCGTCACGCCCAGGTATTTGCGCACCAGGCTGGACAAGCCAAACTCGCGTTCGCCCAGCAGCCGGCTGGCCAGCATCGTGTCAAATATCCGAACCGGCACAAAATCGTGCTTCTTCCGCAAGAGCCGCAGGTCGTAGTCCGCGCCATGCATAATCAACTGCTGCTGGTGCAGGACCGGCCAGAGCAGCGGCAGATTGATCGGAGCCAGCGGATCGATCAAATCGTCCCTCTGCGCGGTGCTGATTTGCAGCAGACACAGTTTTTCCGGGTAAGCGTGCAAACTGTCGGCCTCGGTGTCCAGTGCGACCCACTCCGCCACTCGCAACTTGGACAGGAACTCTGACAGTCTGCCATCCGAATCAATCACAACCCACACTGTAAAAGAAACAATGTGGAGGAAAAGGAAAAAGCGCAGCGCGTTTGGCAGGGCGCGGCGCCCAAACTCACGGAAGACAGCCCGTCCCTTTTCCAAAGGGTTTGGTTTCATCAAGTTCGGTAAACCTGATTGACCCTTATGTTAGCGGAGCGCATAGTGGGTCGGATATGCGCATTAGAATTCTGGTGGGGCTGGCCCTCTGCGCCGCCGCCACCGCGTCCGCCCAAACAACCAATTCCCCTCCAGTCGGCGTCCGTTCGCTTTCCTTGCGGGACTGCCTGGATACAGCCCTGGCCCACAATCTGAACCTGCGGATCGATCATCTCGCCGTCGCGATCGCCGGTGATGCCCTGAGCAGCGCCTATGGCTCGTACGATCCCACGCTGACTTTAAGCGCTTCCCATGATTATGAGGATAATCCTGGCGACTTTGATCAGCGGAAGTTCAATCCCTATTTTCCAGCCGAAACCACTCATGAAAAGGCGGGGATCGAATTGAACGGCGCGGCGCCCTGGGGCTTCAATTACGACCTCCAGGGCGGCGTGGTCAAGAACGAGGCCATCACCGACTTCAACTCTGATCCCGGGGAAGCCGCCATGTATCCGGGTGGGATTCGTTCGACCAATGACTATGATTCCGAAGTCCGCCTGACCATGAGGCAGCATCTCTTGAAGGATTTCTGGATAGATTCAGACCGGGAAATGCTCCTGGCCCGCCGGACGGAAGTGAAGATCAGCCAGCAAGCCTTGCGTTTTCAAATTATGACAACGTTGCTGGCGGTCGAGTTAGCTTATAACGACTTGATCGATTCCGGTGAAGAAATTCGGGTGCAAGAACAGGCGCTGGCGCTACGCCGCGAATTTGTGACGGAAACAGAGCGGCGGGTCCAAGTGGGGGAGGTCCCGGCTTTGGAAAATGCCCAAGCCCAAACTCAACTGCAAAACACCCTTACCGCCCTGGCCGCGGCGCGCGAAACTTTTGCCGCCCGCCAGAATACCTTAATCGGCCTGCTGACGGATGACTATAGAAAATGGGTTGATTTGACCCTGAAGCCAACCGACACCCTGGTCGCCCTTCCCTTTGAGGCCAATCGTTCGCGCAGCTTCCTGCTCGCTCTGAGCCACCGCCCCGATCTGGCGGAAGCCCGTTTGGAAGTGGAGAAGTCGGGCGTCATGGTGCGGTTTCGTCTCAACCAGCTTTTCCCGAGTCTGGACCTGGTTGGCAGTTATGGCGGGCTGGGCGGCGAGCCTTACTCTGGCGGCACCTCACTCAATGACGCCTTGAGCACGCGCTATCCGGAATACTCTTACGGCGTGGTCATCAGCATTCCTCTCAGCAATATCCGCGCCCGCGGCGATTACCGGGCCAGCAAGGCTGGCAAAGAGATTGCCGAACTGCAACTGCAAAAGGCCGAGCAAGATGTTCTGCTCCAAGTGTCCCAGTACATGAACCGCGCCGGGTATCTCTTTAACCAGGTGGACTCAACCCGCCAGGCGCGCAGTTACGCCGAAGCCGCGCTCAAGAGCGAGGTGGAAAAGTACCAAAACGGATTCACCACGGCGTTTGTGGTCCTGCAGTACCAGGAAATCCTGACGGCGGCCCGCACCGCCGAGATCCGGGCCATGGTCGAGTACAACAACGCGCTTGCCCAACTTGCTTTTGCCGAAGGCACAATCCTGGAAAGGCACCATCTCAGCTTGCAACTCAAGTAGCAGCCCTACGGCAGCAGCGTCAAATCGACTAACTCTCCCGGACGAATCTTCAGCCCGGACGGAACACTGATACTGAGGGGCAGACCTAATTCGGTATTGGCCAGCCGATTGGGAATTTGCAGCGCGAGCGGCAGCGACTCGAACTGCGTCCCTACTTCGAGAATTTTAGCGGTGCCTGCCGCGCGGTTCGGGCCGCGGGTGCGGACCTCTACCCGCCCGCCCGCTTTGGGCTCTTGCAGAACAGGCGGACGAACATAGCCAATAATGCGGACGGCGTTGGCGGGAGCGATGCTAACAATCGGTTCACCCGCCGTCACCGCTTCTCCCACCCGATGAAAAATCACATCAACCATCCCATCAACGGCGGAACGCAACGTGATGGGGCTCAATTCGGCCTCAGTCAAGCGCAGTTTGGATTCCTGGACCGCGACCGCGGCCTGCAACGCCTCATCCGTCACTCTGGAAATCTCCACGGTGTTGGTGGGCTGGAGAAGATTGATCTTGCGGCCCTGCTCTTCCACCGAAAGTTCCAACTCATGGACTCTACCCTGCAAGCTGTCATGTTTCGCTTTTGCCAGGTCATAGGAGCGTTCCGAAACAATCTTGTCTTTGAACAACTGGTCAGTCCGGCGGAAATCCGCTTCGGCAACTGTTAAGTCAGCCTTAGCCATTCCCAACTCGGCGCGTTGCGCCATCCAGTGCAGGCGTACTTCGAGGTTTTCCATGGCCAGGCGTTGCTCATTGGCCACGGGCTGCTGGCTGGCGCGCAGCTCGTTAATTTCCGCCAGAATCACCGCGAGCGAGGCGGAAAGGATTTTCGGGTCCGTCACCAGCACCTGCCCAATCGGCTCACCCGCCTTGATCTTCTGGAACCGGTCCACATTCAACTGCGCGAGCATGCCCGGTTTGTAACAACTGACATTGGCGGGGACCACTTCGGCCTGGCCCACAATCGTGGGTGCCGAGGCATAGTCTTTCCATAATACTGCCAGGGCAAAGACGACGCCGACGAAAAGGAACACCGGAATGTAACGCAGCCGCACATCTTGCCACCGCTCACGCCAGGGAGTTGCAATGGGTGCCGTCGAACTCGTCCTTGATGCAGAATTCATCTGATTTAATCGCCAACCTAACACTTATACCTTGGCCGGCGCAATCCCAAAAAAAGACATCCTCCTGTGGGCTTTCTTGGAAGCCGTTGTGCCGCGGAAAAGGCAGGAATCATATAATCAGAATTAATGTCGATCGAACATGGCGGCGACCGAAGGCCGCCGCTCATCCAGGCCGCGAAGGCAACGAATGTAGAAAGAAGCTTAATTAAGTTAAATTAATTTCCTTGTTTGACTCTGGGTGGCAACCTAACGTAACAACATCTTATGACAAATCTTTATGATTTAACTACTAGTCAACTTAACCGCGTCATCGCGATCAAGGAACAAATTGAGAAACTGCAAAGCGAATTGCAGTCGATCGCCGAGAATGGCCAGGCGCTTCCGGTTGTGAGCGAGGGCAAGAAACGCCGCATGTCCGCCGCGGGGCGGGCGAGAATTGCCGCGGCGGCTAGAGCCAGATGGGCCAAGTATAGAGGGTCGGCGGCCTCTTCCGCGCCCGCCAAAAAAGGTAAGAGGCGTTTGAGCGCGGCGGGCCGGGCGGCGATCATCGCTGGAACCAAGGCGCGCTGGGCTAAAGCGAGAGCGACGGCCCCTGCTAACACGGAGGACGCTCCGCGGAAGACGGATCGGCGCACCAGTCCAGCGGTTAAAGCCAAGCTTGCGGCGATTGCCCGCGCGCGCTGGGCCAAGGCCAGGGCGGCTGGCAAAGCTAAGTTGTAACTCGGCTTGATTTAGCTCTGACGAGGCGGGGCCTCGGACCTTGTCCCAGACTTGCCGTAAGGCGGGATTGAGAATTGCAAATTGAAAATTTTCAATTCCAAATTTTCATTCCGTCGCGCGGCGCAGCTCTCGGCTCGACCGTTCCGCGTTGGCAGCGAAACTTGACCTCTCCAGTCAGGCTTCTTTTCGGTCTATGAACGATCTCTCGCTGCCGTGACAAGGTCGTAGCAATTTCCGCACCCGATTGTTGCTGGAGTCAACTATATCCAAACGCGCGGCAGAAAGGCTCTAACTGGGGTAAGATGGGCGCCAGGTGTTTCTCATAAGCGCGCCACCTGGCCAGGGAACGCCTATAGACCGGCTGAGTCACGTCCTGATAGGTCGGGGAATAGAGTTGCTTGCTGGCGCTCTTTTCATAAAAGCGCGCCTGCCCTTCGTGCCAGGTTAGCCCCAGAAACTCCGTGACTCGCCGTCCTTCGCCAGGCAGGTCCAGCACCATGTCCTCATAACGCGTTTCCCGCCAGGCAAAACCCTGCCATTCCCGAACCGTCAGCCAGATGCCGATCAGGTCGGCATAATGCTTGGCCAGGCGTTCCAAGCTGAGGAAATTGGCGTTGGCCGAATTCAGCGGGATGTTTTGGAAATAACAACTGAGCACGACGTCGCGGGGATCGCGCAAGGCGATCAGCACGCGCAATTCCGGGAAGACCCGCAGCCAGAGCGGCAGCCGCGCCGTGGGCGACGGGTTTTTGTCAATGAGAGTTTTCCCCGCCGCCGCGCCGCCCAAGTCCTGCCGCAGGGCCTGGATGTAATGCCGGCGCAGCACATTGACCCGCGCGCTGGAAAGCGCGTTGGACTTGTGAAACTCCGGCTGCAGCACTTCCAGAAATGCCATCGGTTCATCGAGCGCGGCCACGTCCGGGTGCGCGTCCAGGACTTGCTCCAGCAAGGTCGTGCCGCTGCGGGGATGCCCGCCCAGAAAGACCAGGGGCGGGATCGGTTCCCGCTTAGGTTCGGGGAAGAACCGCGCCCATGTCCGCAGAATGTCTTTCGGCTGGCTCGCGGTGAAGCGCCGCGCGCTTTCCGCGCTTTGGTCGTAGCCGCGCAGCAACGTTCCCATGTCGGTCAGGCGGTTGACAATGTCCTTGGCCTCCACCAGCAGGCGCATCGCTTCGTCAAAGCGCTCCGTGCGATCCAGCACCTGGGCTAATTCATAGCGGGCGGCGTAACAGACGTACGGATGCCGCGGTGCGGATGCGATCAAGTCGCGCAAGCGCCGTTCCGCCTCCTCCAACTTGCCCTCGCGCCGATCCAGCACCGCCGAAAAATAGCGCCCCTGGTCGTCTTGCGGGTCGATCGTGAGAGTCTCCGCTACAGCGGCCCGGGCTTCCTCCAGGCGATGGGCCTTTTCCGCCAGCACCGCCCGGCTGATCCGGCTATTGATGTCCCGTGGAGCGGCCGCGGCGGCTTGCAGGAAAAGAGCGCGGGCCTTTTCCGGCCGGCGCGCCGCCTCATATTGGTGCCCCGCCATGTTGATCAATTCGGCGTTTTGAGGGTCCAGTTCGATGGCTTTGCTCCAGGCGCGGTCCGCCAAATCCATCTGGCGCGACTTGAAGGCGGTCGTGCCGCACTCATACCAGACCACCGCCGATCCGGGGCAAAGCCGGGTCAATTTCTGGTAAAGCGCCAAAGCCCGGCCAGTGTCGCCAGCCAGCATCATCTCTCTCGCGCGCTTGAGGTCGTTTTGGGCCTGGACTGCCATAGAGGTTGGACGCACAACTGCGCCGCGGCTCCCAAATTGCATCCGTCCCTTGACCGTCACAAGTCGTAAAGTTTAAATTGACAACTCGCGCTGTTCTGTTATTTGGTTAGCTCACTAAGGGGCCGCCCAATGTTCGTCTTTTAGGTGTGCCGATTTGGCGTTCGTGAAAAAGAAGATTAACAATAAAGGAACTTTATGAAAAAACTCCCGTCTCCCAATGCTCCCCGCAACAAAAAAATTGCCTGCGTCGTCTCAGCGGCTGCTCTCATGCTGGGCGTCAGCTCGGCGGCGACCGTTGGGCTGCATTTCCAGGACAACTATTGCGGTTCTCCCGCCTACTCCGGGTACGTGGTGACACTGCCGGCTTTTGGGATCCCGACAAACGGTTGGGAGAATCTGGCACCGGTGCCCACGTCCTACAGTAGCTGCATGTGGGTCTCCCCGGGTTACACGAACGCGGAGCTGATTGATATAGACACTTCGACCAATGGTTTGAATCCTTTGCCTAACGGGTCCATCAACGTAACGTGGTTTGCCAACGCTGGCAATTGGGACCCCTTCGCCGGGTACGCCGGCAGCCCGCCTTACTACTACGATGCCGGAGGCGCGACGTTGGCCGCGTCTCTTGTGACAAACGCCGCCACCGGCGAAGAGCAGATTTATGCGACGTTTTTGCGCGACGGCATCAATTATGGGCCGAATACAAGCAATGGGTCAGGCGGCGCGAATTATGGCTCCGGCGATAATCCTTTGATGGCGTATTACAATGTGGACGTTACCGGCCTGAAAAGTCTTTTCACGAACTCCCCATTTGTGGTGGAATTGATGGCGTCCGGTGATTCCATCGATTCCTTGACCAATGCCGAAGTCATCGATGTCGCGGGGTTGACAACCAACTTGGTATCCTACACGAACATTCCCCCGGTGCAAAACCAGAACAACACGCTGTGGCCGCGAGGCATAGGCGGGGGCTTGAGCACTTTTAGCGCGGCATTAAATACGGACCATATCCAGATTAAGAGCGTTCCTCCGCAACACGACACGGTCAATGGTTTATACAATCATGGAGGCACCATTTCTGGATTGATCCTCACCGACAAACCGCTCGTCACCATGTCGCCTCGATCCATCGCGGTGGCGGGACCGGGAGATTCGGTTGTTTTGAGCGCGTATGCCATCGGCGTGCCGCCGCTTTCCCTCCAATGGCGTTTGAACGGCAACGGCATCTCCGGGGCCACTAATTTGTCCCATTCCATTCCCAGCGTCACTCTGGCCAATAACGGCAATTATGATCTGGTGGTGACCAATCTTTATGGCGCCACTACCAGCAAGGTTGCGACCGTGACCGTGGACCGTATCACGCAAATCTCGGCAACCAACATCGTGGCCGATTCCAATCCTTCCAACCCCCAGCATGACGGCGTCAACATGGGAGCCGCCTGGGAAGCTTCGAACACGAGCGGCACGGTGACGCGCACCGGCGTCATGAGTTTTGCGGCGGCGCAGACCAACGGCATCCTCGTGGAAGACAGCACCAATTTCAACGCCCCCACCGGCACCATTACCATGTGGATACAAACAGCGGGCACGGTTGACCCAAGCGGCAACGGCGCGTCTCTTTTCTGCCGGCCGACCGGGACCGGCATGGATAATTTCCTCCTTTCGCAGGCAGACTCGGGCAATATCAATTTCAACAGCCCGAATGTCGGCGGTGTGGCTTTTACCTCAACGGCAACCGTGGCGGATAGCAAATGGCACTTCCTGGCGCTGACCTTTGACCAAACGGCGAGCGGCGGCGTCGGCTTATATGTGGACGGCAGCCTGGACACGACCAACGCCAATGGCGCCAGTTGGTCCTGGCCGGCGGCAGAGCCGCTGGAAATCGGTTACACCACGGACACCAACTACGGCAGCTACGATGGACTTCTCAATGACGTCCGCTATTACGGCACGGTGCTGACGGCGACCCAAATCAAGGCCATCTACACTTCCGGTGCGTTGGAGGACACGACCGACCTGCTGATGCAGCTCAACTTCGCGGCTCCTGCGGGTGAGGGCATCAGCATGAGCTGGCTGGAAAGTTCCGCGGTCTTGCAGTCTGCTTCCAGCCTGACCGGGCCTTGGACGGACGTGACGGGAGCTGTTTCACCTTACATTATTGTGCCGACGGCAACGCAGCAGTTTTTCCGCTACCGCTACGTGCCACAATCGCAGGTGAGCAATCCTTACCTGATGTAAGGCTTCATGCAGATGCCCGAAAGAGCATCAATCGGAAGCGGCTCCTACTAGCCACTTTCCGAGGTCAGGCAATCCTGAAAGGATTGAAATCATTCAGCCCGGGGTCGCGGGGAACGAGCTAGCCTAGGTGGAATGACTAATTAGTATTTGCCCTGCAAGAGTTGAATCCCTCTTCGATTCAACTCTTGCAAGGGCTGTTCTCAGAATCGCGGCAACCCTGGGCTAAGGGTCCGTGCATAAATAAACGCTTCAACTAATGGATGGAATGGTGTAGGCTTCCTTCATGGAAGCATCTGCGCAGGCGATTGAGCAGCGCTATGAGGCCCTTTCTCCTGTTCTGCATGAGCG
>JBKQWF010000080.1:0-48908 GCA_052139695.1 Limisphaerales bacterium | reverse complement strand
CAGGGAGACATTTTCAAGCCTTTCCATCAAGGCCGCAACGCGGCCCATCGGGGCGGGACCGGTTTGGGGTTGGCCATAGCGCAACGCCAAGTTGAATTGCTCGGCGGCACGCTGCGAATGCAATCGGAACGCGGCATTGGCTCCCGGTTCTACTTCGCCATTCCCTTGCCGCCGGCGCAAGGAGACGAGGCCTCACCAGCCGCCGCTTCCAGCCAGCGGCGGCTGAAACCGGGCGTCCGCGTCCGCGCGCTGGTGGTCGATGACCGAAAGGAGAACCGGGAGGTCCTGGCGGGAATGCTGAAGATGGCCGGCTGCGAGGTCGCGTCCGCCGAGAGCGGCGCGGCTGGCCTGGCGCTGGCGCGCCAGAATAAGCCGGACATTGTCTTTCTGGACTTGCTCATGCCCAGCATGGATGGCATCGCGACGGCGCGCGCGTTGCTGTCTGATCCGCGCGCCGGCCGGCCTAAGATCGTGGCCAACACCGCGTCCGCGCTCTCCTCTCGACGAGAAGAGGCCTACGGGGCGGGTTGTGTGGACTTTATCACCAAACCCATCGCCGCCGAACAGGTGCAGGAATGCCTGTCCGCCCATCTTGGCGTGGAATTGGAGCGCGCGCCCATGCAGGAACCGGCTTTGGATGCGCTGGCCCCGTGGGAAGGGCAGACCGTCCGCTTGCCGGAAGAGCTTTGCGCGCGGCTGATGACGGCGGCGGAATTTCACAGCGCCACCGCCCTCAAGTCGTGTCTCAAGGAGTTGCGTCAGCTCGAGCCGGAAGCAGGCCGTCTGGCTGAACATATCCGCCACCTCATGCGCAGTTACGACATGCATGCCATTCAGCGCTTGCTGACACAGGCGGTCACGATCGACACCTGCTCGCCAGCCAGCCCCCCCGCTCATGGATTTGTCCAGCCCTAATGCCGCCTCGCCGGAAAGACTCTTGCTGGTGGACGACACGCCCGCCAACCTGTCCGTTTTGGCCGCAACGCTGGAGCCGAGAGGCTTCGAGATCCTGGCCGTGTCCGACGGCGCCACCGCCTTGCACGTGGCAGAACGAGCGCGACCCGATTTGATCCTTCTTGATATTATTATGCCCGAGATGGACGGGTTTGAAACCTGCCGCCGGCTCAAACAGTCCGAAGCAACGAAGGACATTCCTGTCATCTTCATCACGGCTCGCGGCGAAACAGAACATATTGTCGCCGGCTTCGCCGCGGGCGGGGTCGATTATGTTGTCAAGCCATTCGAGGCGGCGGAGGTAGTCAGCCGCGTCAATACTCATTTGCGCTTGGGCCGCCTGTGCCGCGAGTTGCTGGAGAAGAATCGGGCCTTGGAGGCCCGCACGACCGAGTTGATCTCCGAGATGGAGAAACGACGCCAGGTTGAATCAGCCTTGCGGCAGGCCGACGAAAAGCTGGCGGTCATTTCAGATTTGGAATCTTCGCGCTGGAATCTGCACGCGATGATCGGGGGCAGCCCGCAAATGCAAAGAATCGTCGAGGACATTTCCCGGCTGCGCCATTTTTCCACCACCAGTGTCCTGATCACTGGGGAAAGCGGCACGGGCAAGGAACTCATCGCCCGCGCCATCCATTTCGACGGCGCCCGCGCCAAAGCGCCATTCGTCGCGGTCAATTGCGCGGCGATTCCGGCGGAGCTGGCCGAATCAATGCTTTTCGGCCATGCCAAAGGGGCCTTTACCGGGGCGGCAAGCACCCGGAAAGGTTTCTTTGAAATGGCCAGCGGCGGGACGATTTTTCTCGACGAAATTGGCGACATGGCGCTGCCGTTGCAAGCCAAGCTGTTGCGCGTCCTGGAAGACTCGCTCGTGACGCCGGTGGGTATGTCCGAGCCGGTCAAGGTGGATGTGCGCGTGATTGCCGCGAGCAACGCAAAATTGACCGAGCGCATCGTTACCGGGACGTTCCGCCAAGACCTCTACTTCCGCCTGGCGCGCTACACGGTGTGCGCGCCGCCGTTGCGGGAACGGCTGGAAGACATCGATCTGCTGGCCCATCATTTTTTGCGGGTATTCTCGGCGGAGATGGGAATGAAGGTCCCTCCTCTGAGCGATGACGCGCTTCAGGCTTTGAAAGCCTACCACTTTCCCGGAAACGTTCGGGAATTGCGCAACATCATCGAACGCGCCTTGATCGAATGCGGCGAAACGGCAATCCAGCCGCGGCATTTGCGGTTTATGAACCGGGACGCCCCTTCGCCGCCGCCGGTGACAAACGGCACGACCTCTGCCCCGGCCAGTGTGTTGCCCCTCAATCTAGCCGAAGCGGAGGATGCCCTGATTCAACGCGCCTTGCAGAAGACGGGCGGCAACATCGCCGACGCGGCGCGTTTGCTGGGAGTGCATCGCACCCGGATCTATCGCAAGCTGGCGCAGGAAGGGACGCGTTCCCCACGCGTATGAAAAGTGTTTCAAGTGTTTCAAGGGCGACAGATGGAACATCCGCCGACGGGATGACCCCGGGTACGAAGTTGATAAAAGGCAATAAAATCAAGGGTTTTCAGTGTTGGACAAGGTTGGCACGAGGAAAGCTAAGGACAGCGCGGTCAGAGAAAAATCAAACCTGTCGCAAACCAAAAAACAACACGAATGAATTCAAACAAGAGACAAAAATTGGCCACCGCGCTTACCGCCACGGTTCTGGTCGCCGCGCCTTCGAGCCGGGCCGAAGACGCTCCTTCCCGCATCAATGAACTTGTGAACCTGGAATTCGCCAGCGAATATGTGACCCCCAGAGGAATGATGGTCCACGACCAGGGGGTGACTTTTGAGCCGTTGCTGCTCACCCTCGTCAACCTTTATCACGCCGACGGCTTTATCAACTCCCTTGAGTTCGATGGCGGAGCTTGGGCCGACTTCAGCAGCGCGGGCGTTTCCGTCAACGGGCCTTATGGGAGCAAGCCGAAAACCGAGTTTGTCGAAGTCGATCCCATCGCTGACCTGGGCGTTGGCTTCGCGAAAAACTTCAAGTTGGACCTCCTCTATACCGCCTTCTCCATGCAAGTCCTGGACATTGGATTCTCCCAACACTTCCAGGCCAAACTCGGTTTTGATGACAGCAGCTACCTCAAGGCTTTTGCGCTGCACCCCTATGTCAGCTTTTGGCAGGAATTGGAGAACAAAGCCACCGACGCGGACCTCCCCTACACGCTTTTCAAAGCAGGCGCTTATCCGATTGGCCCGCGCAAAGGCGCATCGGCGCCCGACCCCAATTCCAGTTTCTACTTCGATCTGGGTATTGATCCTTCGTACACGTTCAAGGATGGGATAAAACTGGAGGCCCCCTGCCGAATGCTTCTGCCGGACGACCGCTTTTATGGGGACTACTACGCCTCCAGTTCGACGGTTGGGCTGTGGGAACTTGGCCTGAAAGGAACGCTTCCCATGAAGTTCATGCCCGCTGGCTATGGGCATTGGAACTTCCATCTCGGGGTCAACTTTTTGTACTTCGTCGATGACAACCTGGTCAACCTGAACCTTTTCAACGCCCCCGGCAAACCGACCCGCGACACGGTGCAGGGCTTCGCCGGCGTCTCGGTCTTTTTCTGAGAAGAAACAAAATTTAATTCACCAAAACGAATCCTAATATGAGAACACGCAAATACTTGACTCTGCTGGCTGGTCTTGCCTCTGCCGTCATGACGATGTCCCTGGTTCCCTTCGCGCTGGCGGAAGACCAGGTGGTGATGGGTTTCATTTACGTCGGTCCCAAAGACGATTACGGATATAATCAGGCCCACGCGGAAGGCTGCGCGGGAGTTCAGAAATTGCCCTGGGTCAAAGCGGTCGAGGAGGCCAGCGTGCCGGAAACCACCGCCGTTCAGGAAACGATGCGCAACATGATCAACCAGGACGGGGCGCAGATTCTGTTTCCCACCTCCTTCGGCTACTTTGATCCGCACATTCTCAAAGTCGCCAGACAGAATCCCAAGGTGCAGTTCTTGCATTGCGGCGGCCTTTACACGGAAGGCAAACATCCCAAGAACGTCGGCAGTTACTTCGGCTATATTGACGAGGCGGTCTATATCTCCGGAATTGTGGCCGGACACACCAGCAAGTCCGGCAAACTCGGATTCATCGCCGCCAAGCCCATTCCGCAAGTGCTGCGCAATATCAACGCGTTCACCCTGGGTGCCCGCGGCGTCAACCCCAAAGCCACGGTGCAGGTCATCTTCACGGGTGATTGGTCCATGCCCGTCAAAGAAGCTGAGGCGGCAAGCAGTTTGGTGGACCAAGGGGTGGATGTGTTGACGTGCCATGTCGATAGCCCAAAAGTCATTTTGGAAACTGCCGAGCGCCGTGGCATCTACTGCTGCGGTTACCATGCCAACGGAGCCAAGCTCGCCCCCAAAGGCTATCTCACCGGGGCGGAATGGAATTGGACGAAGGTCTATGCGGACTACGCCCAAATGGTCAAAGACGGCAAGACCCTCGCCGCCGGCACCATCCCGCACCTCATCCGCGGCGGTCTTAAGGAAGGCTTTGTCAAGTGTTCGGATTACGGCCCGGCGGTGAGCGATGACGCCAAAAAGGACGCCGACGCGGCCAAAGCAAAATTCATGGATGGCAGCATGGTGATTTTTAAAGGTCCGCTCATGGATAACGCCGGCAAAGCCATCCTGGCTGACGGACAGGAATACAAGCAGCAGGACATCGAACTGGAGAAAATGGGCTGGCTGGTCGATGGGGTCATCGGCAGCACCAAGAGTTGAACTTGATTGACCCTTTGAAAAGATTCTCGAACAGCCCGGCAGTTTCTCGCAGGTGCGCCGTCCAATTGCATCCAGCGCCGCTGGTTCCTCCGGTGGCTGATGCCAGGATCGGCCACCTGCGAGTCTGCCGGCGAGAGAACCCGGGCCTTCCCTAAAATAACGCCATGCCATCAGCCGAAGACATGCCTGCGATGAGCGCCATAGCCGAAGCCGGGACCGCCGCCGCCTCGCCCAATGCGGCCTGGCGCTGGCGCTCCGCGGCCGAGGCGGTTGTCCTTCCCACCGGAGCAGTGGCGGCGGCCCTGATTCTATTTGGCATCTTTTGCGAGTTTCAAGGGCGGGACGCTTTCAAGGTCTATGCCGCCATCTACAAGGCGGCCTTCGGCAGTTGGTATTCGTTTCAGAATACGCTGCTGCGGGCCGCGCCTCTCATGCTGACCGCGCTTTGCACGGCTTTGCCCGCGCGCCTGGGCATGGTGGTCATTGGCAACGAGGGCGCCTTGGTCGTCGGCGGCGTTGCCGCCACCGCCGCCGGTTTGGCCGTCCAGTCCGCCTCCATGCCCGTGGTCATCACGGTGATGCTGCTGGCCGGCGTCGCGGGAGGCGGATTGTGGATCACGCTCGTCGGCTTGCTCTATTACAAACGCGGTGTCAACGAGACGATCAGCAGTCTCTTGATGAATTACATTGCCATCGCGATCATGAACCATCTGGTCAACGGCCCGATGCGCGATCCGAGCAGCCTTAACAAGCCTTCCAGCTTTCCGATTCCCGACGACAAAATGTTGCCCAGCATTGGAAACAGCAATGTCCATTACGGACTGATCTTCGGGATCATTGTTTGTTTGATGGCCTGGGTCCTGATGGAGCACACCACCTTTGGTTTCAAAGTGCGGATGATTGGCGGCAACATCCGGGCCGCTCGCATGGCGGGATTGCCGGTGGCGCGCCTTGGGTTGATCACTTGCTTTCTGGCAGGGGCCTCGGCAGGCATTGCGGGGATGGTCGAGATCGCCGCGGTCCAGGGCCGGGCCAATGAATCGCTGGCCGCCGGCTACGGTTACGCGGGCATTCTTGTCGCTTTTATCGCGCGCCATCGCGGGCTTCCCATTATCCTCGTGGCAACCTTGCTCGGCGGAGTTCTTGCCAGCGGCGGAATTTTACAGCGGACCTTCACTCTGCCGGACGCGACCATCCTCTTGCTGCAAGGAATCATTTTCATCTGCATCCTGTTCAGCGATTCGCTCTACGGGCGGCTTAAAATATTCAAGGAGCCCGGCGCATGACCAATTCATCGATTGGCTGGTGGGGAGTAGTCATCGGAGTCCTGGCGGGCGCGGTGCGGGGCGGCACGCCTTTCCTTCTCGTCAGCCTCGGCGAATGTCTCACCGAAAAAAGCGGCAAAATCAATCTGGGCCTGGAAGGGGTGCTTTTGATGGGGGCGATGAGCGCCTACGCCGTTTCCTACAAGACGGGCAGTTCGCTCTGCGGAGTCGCCGCCGCCGCGGGTGTGGGAGCGGTCCTGGGCATGGTCCACGCCTTGATGGTGTCCCGGCCCAAAGTCAACGACATCGCGGTGGGCATTGCCATGCTCATCTTTGGCAGCGGTCTGGCTTTTTATCTCGGCAAGCCCTTCATCGAACCCAGCGCTCCGCAACTTCCCGGCATTCCTTTCGGAAGGTGGAGCAGCGTTCCGCAAATTCGCGCCGCCCTGAGCATCAGTCCGTTATTCATCTTCGGAGTGTTGGTGGCTTTTTTCATGCATTGGTTTTTCCGTTCGACCCGCTGGGGCATGCATGTGCGCGCGGTGGGTGACTCACCTGCCGCCGCGCGCGCTATGGGCATCTCCGTCGGCCGCACCCGTTTTCTGGCCATTGTCGCCGGCAGCGCCTTGGGGGGCATGGGTGGCGCGCACCTTTCGCTCTTTTATCCGGGCGCGTGGACGGAGAGGATCTCCAGCGGCCAGGGCCTGATGGCGGTGGCCCTGGTCATATTCGCACGGTGGAATCCTGTGCAGTGCCTTTGGGCTTCGCTTCTTTTTGGCGGCGCGCAATCCATCGGACCTTCCCTGCAAGCGGTCGGCATCAGCACCGGTTATTATTTGTGGAACGCCTCGCCTTACATCTTGACCTTGCTGGTGATGGTGGCGACCTGCACCACGAAACGCACCTTAGTCGGCGCTCCGGGAGCGCTCGGAGCAACCTCATGAGCGACCTGAGCCGCCATGTTGCTGCCGATCCTTATCCATGGCCCTACAACGGCGATCTGCGCCCCGAAAACACCGTCGTGCTTGTCATCGACATGCAGACTGATTTTTGCGGCGCGGGCGGCTACGTGGACAAAATGGGCTACGACCTTTCGCTCACGCGCGCTCCCATCGGTCCGATTCAACAGGTTCTCGAGGCCGCGCGCAAAAGGAAGTTCCACATCATGCACACCCGCGAGGGGCATCGGGCCGATTTGTCCGATCTGCCGGAAAACAAACGGTGGCGGAGCCGGCGCATCGGCGCGGGCATTGGCGACGCCGGCCCTTGCGGGAAAATCCTGGTGCGAGGCGAGCCGGGCTGGGAAATCATTCTGGAACTGGCGCCGCAGCCGGGTGAAACCATTATTGACAAACCGGGCAAGGGGTCCTTTTACGCGACCGATCTGGATTTATTGCTCCGGCGCCAGGGCGTTCAAAACATCGCGCTGGCCGGCATCACGACGGACGTTTGCGTGCATACCACCATGCGCGAGGCCAATGATCGCGGCTTCGAGTGCCTGTTGCTCTCCGATTGCACCGGGGCCACCGATTACGGGAACCACTTGGCGGCGGTCAAAATGGTGACCATGCAGGGTGGCGTCTTTGGCGCGGTGGCTGATGCCGGCGCATTCATAAAGGCCATCACATGACTGTTCCCCCGCTCCATCGTCCCGAGAAGCCGTTTGATCTCGAGTTGGTGAACGTCACCAAACGGTTCGGTTCCTTCGTCGCCAACGACAATGTCTCGCTCAAGGTTCCAGCGGGGACGGTCCACGCGTTGATCGGGGAAAATGGTGCGGGCAAAAGCACGCTGGTGAAGTGCATCATGGGGTTTCATACAGCCGAGGAAGGCGACATTCTGGTCGGTGGACATTCCGTGAGCATCACCAGTCCCTTCCAAGCCTGCCAATATGGCATCGGCATGGTCTATCAACATTTTACCCTCGTGCCCGCCATGACCGTGGCGGAAAATCTCCTTCTCAGCCGGCCCGATATGCCCGCGGTCATCAACTGGAAAATGGAAATGGACCGCCTGCGCCGCTTCATGAAGACGGCGCCTTTTCAGATCGACCTTGATCTGTCGGCCTCGGAACTGGCCGCCGGCCAGAAGCAAAAGGTCGAAATCCTCAAGCAGCTTTATCTCGACAGCCGTTTTCTCATTCTCGACGAACCCACCTCCGTTCTCACGCCCGTCGAAGCGGATGAAGTGCTGGGATTAATCAAAGAAAAGGTGAAGGCGGGCGAACTGAGCGTGCTCCTCATCACGCACAAATTCCGGGAGGTGTTTGGGTTTTGCGATGACGTCACCGTCCTGCGGCGCGGCAAGCTGGCAGGCGCCGGGAAAGTCAAGGACCTCAGCGCCGATGAAATGGCGGCGATGATGATGGGTGGCCAGCGCGAAGCGAAGGTGGTGGCCAAAGCCGCTGGCGAACGAGGCCCAGCCGCTCTCATGCTGAAGGATTTGCGGGCCAATAAGGACAGCGGCGTGCCCGCGGTCCAAGGCGTCAACCTCACCGTCCATGAGGGGGAAATTGTGGGCATCGCGGGAGTGTCGGGCAACGGGCAACGCGAGTTGGTGGAGGTCATTGCCGGCCAGCGCCCAGCCACTGGAGGCGAGGTCCGGGTGCATGACCGGCGCTACGGCGCCACGCGCCAGGAAGCGTTTGCCCATAAGGTATTCCTCCTGCCCGAAGAGCCGTTGCGCAACGGCTGCGTGCCGCAAATGAGCGTGGCGGAGAATATCGGTTTTCGCACCTTCGATCGCCCGCCGCTCACCAGGGCCAAATATCTTGTCAACCGCAAGGCGATTCGCCGCTTCGCCCATGAACTCATCACGCGTTTCTCCGTCAAAACACGCTCCACCGAAACACCCATCGGCGACCTCTCCGGCGGGAACGTGCAACGCGCCGTCCTGGCCCGCGAATTAGGCCCCGGCGCGGCCAGGGTGCTGGTCGCGGCCAACCCTTGTTTCGGATTGGATTTTGCCGCGGTGGAATCGATTCACGCGCAGATTACCGAAGCTCGCAACCGCGGCGTGGCGGTGCTCCTGGTCAGCGAAGACCTGGACGAACTGCTCGCCCTGGCCGACCGGCTGCTGGTCATTTCCCACGGCCATTTTGTCCATGAAACTACCCCGGCCCAGGCCGACATCAAAACCATCGGCCATCACATGGCTGGACATTGACCTATGGAAACGCGCGAAAAACTGATGGTGGACGCTGAACCTTATCCCTTCTCGTTTCGCCCGGAGACGGCGGCGTTGCTCATCATTGACATGCAGCGCGATTTCCTGGAACCGGGCGGTTTTGGCGAAATGCTGGGCAACGATGTCTCCCAGCTTCGGCAAACCATTGAGCCAAACAAAAAGCTGCTGGAAAAATGGCGCGGCAAAGGGTGGCAGGTCATTCACACCCGGGAAGGCCACCGGTCCGACCTTGCCGACCTGCCCGAAACCAAACGCGTGCGGGGCCGCGGCCCGCGGAGTATCGGTGATCCAGGGCCGATGGGACGCATCTTGATCCGCGGCGAGGCCGGTCACGACATCATTCCTGAACTGTATCCCCAAAACGGCGAGCCGATCATCGACAAACCGGGCAAGGGCGCCTTCTGGGGCACGGATCTGCATGGCATCCTGCAAAACCGCGGCATCAAACAACTTATTGTCACCGGCGTTACCACTGAAGTTTGTGTCAACACAACCGTTCGAGAAGCCAACGACCGTGGCTACGACTGCTTGGTGCCGGCGGATTGCGTCGGCTCCTATTTCCCGGAATTTCAAGAGATGGGCCTGAAAATGATCAAGGCGCAAGGCGGCATTTTTGGGTGGGTATCCAATTCCGCCAAAATCCTGGCTGCGCTGGCATGAAAACGTGTCGTTACCATTAAATCAAATAAATCCATGACTACTAAACCTAAAGTGTGGGTGCCCGGGGATTGGAACGCCTTCTTCGGCTTTGGCACCAACATCCTCGTTAATCTCCTGACCTTGACCGCCCTGCTGCGCTTTGTCTTGAAAATGCCGGACGATCTGGTTTTCGGCCGCATCCTGCCCGCCACGGGACTGATGCTTTGCTTATCAACGCTTTATTATGCCTGGCTGGCCTGGAAGCTCGCCGGGAAAACCGGCCGCACGGATGTCTGCGCGCTGCCCTCGGGGATCAGCGTGCCCCACATGTTTGTCGTCACCTTCGTCATCATGCTGCCAATTAGCCTCAAAACCGGGGACCCGGTGAAAGGTTGGGAGGCGGGCCTGACCTGGGTTTTCATCCAAAGTTTCGTGCTGATGATCGGCGGCTTCGTTGCCCCTGTGATCCGCAAAATCACTCCGCGTGCGGCCCTGCTCGGCACGCTCGCGGGGGTTTCCATCACTTTTATCTCCATGCGCCCCGCCTTGGAAATGTTTCTGACGCCCTTGATCGGGATCCCCTGTTTTACCATCATTTTGTTAAGCTGGTTCGGCGGCGTGCGCTATTGGGGAATACCCGCGGGGTTGGTGGCAATCGCTACTGGCTCGGTCGTCGCCTGGGGTTCCACCGCGCTGGGCTTTAACTATGGAGGCCTGAGCCTGGCGGGCCTGGCCAGTTCCTTCGCCAACTTCGGCTTTCGCGTTCCGCTCCCGGCGTTTGGTCATGTGTTTTCAGGCTTCCAGTTTTTGGGCGTCATCCTGGTTACCGCCATCCCCTTCGGGATTTATGATCTGGTCGAGGCGATCGACAACGTCGAAAGCGCCGCCGTGGCCGGAGACAGCTTCCCTACCACCCGGGTCTTGACCGCGGACGGCGTGATCAGCCTCATCGGCTGCCTCATGGGCAATCCCTTCATCAACGCCGTCTATATCGGCCATCCCGGCTGGAAGGCCATGGGTGGCCGCATCGGTTATTCCGCGGCCACCGGATTGACGGTGATCGTCCTGTGCTGGCTGGGGACCATTTCCCTCATGCTGGCCGTTATCCCCAGCGTCGCCATCCTCCCCATCCTCCTTTACATCGGAATGCTCATCGGCTCGCAGGCGTTTCAAGAAACACCCAAGAGCCACGCGCCCGCCATCATGCTGGCGCTGATTCCAAACCTCGCCAGTTGGGCCGTCAGCCAGATTAACGGCACTCTCTCCGCCGCCGGCGTGGCCGTCGGCGGGTTAAGCCATGATCAATTGGAGGCGCTTGTTGTCAAAATGAAGAATGAAGGGGTGCTCTACCACGGACTGCAAGTCCTGGGCGGCGGGGCGATCTTGGGCGGGCTTATCCTGGGGGCAATGGCCGTGTGTATCATTGATCGGAATTTCAAAAAGGCCTCGGGCTTTGCCCTGGCTGGCGCGGTTTTGACATTTTTCGGCTTCATGCACGGGGAAAAGATCGGCATCGGACAAACACCGGTGGTCGCCGCGAGCTACCTCTCCGTCTCGGTAATTCTCTTCCGTTGCGGGAAGTATTTCGCGGTGGCGCCCAAAGCCAGCGAGAGCGCCGCGGAGCCTCCGGGAGAATCGGTGCCGGCCTAGAATGGCCCATCGAATTCACTTAACAGCTAAAGGAAAGCCCCTTATGCTGCTCCGATGAGCATTCACCCGGCGGCCTCGGCCAAGCACGAGCGGCTTCACGGTTCGCTCCTTTTTCCGAATCTCTCCAATCTGTCCGACGATCAAGCCAATCTGGGATGGCAGCCCTTCTATCCCGGAGTGGAAATCCGTTGGCTCTATCAGGAGGCCAATCAGGGGTCGGCGGCGGCGTTGATTCGCTTTCAACCCGGCGGAATTGTGCCGCTACACGAACATCGCGGCTTTGAACACATTTACGTCCTGAGCGGATCGCAGTCCGACGGGAACGGCCGCCTGAATGCTGGAAGTCTCATGGTCCATCGGCCCGGGACACGACACAGCATTGTCAGCGAAGAGGGCTGTCTGGTTTTGGCCATTTACGAGAAGCCAGCGCAATTTATCGTTGGAAAAGGCGCCGCCGCCTAGATCCGGCATGGAACGAATTCTTCTAGCCGTTAACGGCACGCTGATGCGCGGTTTGGAATTGAATCCGAACCTTCTCGCCGTCGGCGCGACCTTCATGTACGAAACCACCACGGAACCTTCCTACCGGCTTTGGTCCATCGATGATTGCCATCCCGCAATGGTCCGATTCCGGGAGGGCGGGGTGGCAGTGGCGGTGGAGGTTTGGGGCGTGCCCGCGGGGGGGTTGGCCGCGATTCTTCTCCAAGAACCTCCTGGTCTGGGCATCGGCAAAGTAAAACTGGCTGACGGCACCTCCATTCTGGGAGTGATCGCGGAGTCTATTCTATGCGATGGACAGCGCGAGATCACGCGCTTTGGAGGCTGGCGCGCCTACCTCGCCCAAAACACGCTCTAAGTCATTAACGCCTCCTATACTCATTATTGCACGCGCGGAAGCTCGTGGCTTGATGGCGCCATTGCTGGAGCCGTGGGAGCCGCTTGCCAGGGAGGCTGCGCGCCCCAAGCGGGATTGCTCACCGAGGGCCAATGATTGAGGTCGAATCCTTGGGCTTCGGCCAGCTTTTCCTTGTCGGCATTGAGGATGAGATCCGTCCCACTCGCGTTGGGCCGCATCGCAGTCAAGGGAACAGCCAAGTACCTGGGAGTCCGGAAGGCGCCACGACCGATCCCCAAGACGCAATAAGAGACCCGGCCGGTATTGAAATCGACCACCACGTCTTCAATTGTGCCGAGCGTCTGTCCCCGCGGATTCTCCACCCGGGTTCCCACCAACTGACTGCACTTGTTGACTCTCAGCGGTTGCCCCGCCGAGGTCATTGCGTCCGCTTGTCGGGGAATTTCAGGTTGGGTCGGAGCATTAGGGACAATCTGCGCCGGGAGATTCATCAGTCCAAGCGCTGTCATGCAAAGGGCCGCCACGATAATTTGGAGTCTGAACTGTCTTGCGTTTTTCATTTTTCACCTCTTTGGCCTGAACATTTCGGCCGGTTTTCAATGACCGCGACCACCAGGGCCGCGTTCGGATTCCGCCCGCCGTTCAATCTGAGTCACTCTCTTCCCGTCCGCACAGTCTGGCAATTGAGCTACGCCCCGCTTCGGGCATGGTAGATTTGCCTATGTCTCTGCCTGCCCGGATGGTGGATGGCCGCGCCGCCGTTTGTAGTCGATTTCAGTTGTCAACCCCGGTAGCCTTGGCGGGAAATGAAACTGCGGAAATCTGATTCGCCCATTCAACGCGCGATCATTGCGATTGGCGCGGGGGTGGCGATCATCGCCTTTGTCGGTTGGGTTTTCTTTTTATCCGGCTCTAGCGGCTCGGGCGAGAAGGTCAACGGCCTCCGCATTGTCGCCGCCGCCCAGGCCTATACTCATGCCTTGCGGGCGGACAAAAAGCCGATTCCGCCTTCCGTCCAGGTTGATGAACTGGTTTCACGCGGGTTTCTGCGGGCCCAGGATGTGGCCGCCTTTCACGGCTTGGACGCGGCAGTCATCCTGGCTGGCCCTGACCTTGGCCCTAAAACGGTCCTGATGCGGGTCCGCTTGCCGGACGGAACGGGTTTTGTGCTTTATGCCGATGGCACCGTCCAGCAAGTGACGCGGTAGCGGGTCTGCAGTCAACAAGTTTTCAAATAGGCGCACAAAGCCATCACCGGGAATACGCGCGGATACACGGGATATTCCACGTATAGAATTCCAGGATGGCCGGTCCCCACAACGGACTCGTCCCGCCAGGACTCCGAGCCGTTCCTGGCCTCCAAGAGAAACTGGACAGCCTTGGTAACGGCCTGCTCACCCCCAAGCCCCATTTCGCAAAGGAAATCCAGCACCCAGGCGGTTTGGCTGGGCGTGCTCGCCCCGCGGCCGCGGTGCTCAGCGTCAATATAGGAAAGGGTCGATTCTCCGAAGCCGCCGTCGGCATTTTGAAAACTCATCAATGTCTGGGCGGCGCGAAGAAGGCAAGGCGACCGCGGCGATTCCCCCACGCGCAGAAGGCCGATGCCGGCGTGGGTTGTGCCATAAAGTGTGTTGACGCCCCAGCGGCCTTCCCAAAGGCCGGACTCGCTGTTTTGGGTGCCTTGCAAAAAACGCACCGCCTTGCGCACGGCCTTGGACCCTTGCGCGGTCAAACCGTAAGCCCCAAGCCCTGCCAGCACGTTGCCGGTATTGTCGGCGGAGCTGTCATCGAATAATTCCACCGAATCTGTCAGGTTCCTCGTAAGGAGCTTTGCCATCCGGTTGCCGACGTTGTCCCGGTCAAAAGCGCCCCAACCGCCGTCGGAGTTCTGCTGTTGGAAGAGCCAGTGGACTCCGCGGTGGCGCGCCTGGGCCGCTCCCGTCCTCTTGGTGGAGGGGGCGATTTTTTGAAGAAACGCCAATGCTCTCGACGTGTCATCGACATCCGGATATTGCTCAAAGTCCCGACCGTAGGGAAAGCCCCCTTCGCCCGTCTGCATCGCGTAAAGAGTTTCCGCGGCGTGAAGAAGAGGCTCGCTCGTATCCCCGGCTTCGGCCAGCGCCTGCGCGGCCAGGATGGTGTCCCACACTCCGCCATCCATGAGGCAGCCCAGGTAATTTCCCTTCCCGTGATCGAAATAGAGCGGGTCCACGAATTCCAGCCCTTTTTTAATCGCGCCAGGAATGCCGGGAAACCGGCCGGGATGTTGGCGATAAAAATGATCCAGCGCCGCGACGCTAAAGAGGGTCGAGACGGTGTAGCCGCCCCAACTGCCGTGCGGGCGTTGCCGCTGGAGTATTTTGCTGACAATGAAACCATCGTACCAGGGCGAAGGCCCGTTTCCCTTTTCGTCCGCTTGCCAGGGTTGGCCGCAATAAAGTTCGTTCAAGTCCAGCTCGGGACCGAAAGTTCCCCTGATCTTGCGCGAGACGCGATTGTGGCGCAAATAGGACATGGGCAGGAGATGCGGGATGACCCACTGCGAAAATTGCCGGTAATTGAGCGGCAGCCCTTCCAGGAAAAGCAAATAGGGAACTTCACTAATGTCATTCCAGCCCCGCAATCCGAAAAGCGCAAGGAAAGTTTTGCTGAATTGATTGGTGGCATCAATCCCTCCCGACGCGAGGATAAATCTTCGGGCGGCGTCCAGCGCCGGCCTGACATCCGCGATCGAAATGGAGCCGCGGAAAAACTTGAGCGCGGCATAATTATGCACGGTCGCGTTGAGGTCGCCGGAGGAAAGGGCCGGGTCGCGCGCTTGTTTCCAGGAACCGTCAGGCAATTGCGTCTCCAGGAGAATCCGCGCCAGGCGGTTCAAGTCCAATCGGGACGAGAAGCCGCGGAGACGCAGCCATTCCAAAAAGAGCGCGTAGAGAGATATATAATGCGAGCCCAAGTGGGCGGGAAAGCTCCACGTTCCCTGACGATCTTGTTGCTCCAAGAGTCCTTGCACCGATTGCTGTAAAACCGATTCCACCTTCTGCTTGATTAAGCACATTTTAATGATTTTTGTTTTCGTTCTTTTCTGGCGAATGCGACGACAAGATTCTCCGAGTAACCCTCCCGCCGACAAAAACTACCCTAGCGCTTCCGGCTGTGTAATGGGGTGTCGTCACGCTTGGGAATGGGTGAAGATGCTCTCGCGCAAACGCTTGCGTTGCCTGTCCGCATTCAGTTGGAATTCCAACCAGTTCATGGCACGTTGTTGGCCGATGGGCGGTTCAACCCGGCCCTGGAAAAATCGGATCAATGAAGCCATGAAAGCAAAAGCAAATACCCTCGCGGCAGATGAACTGCAAAAAATGGATGCTTATTGGCGGGCGGCCAATTATCTATCGGTCGGGCAAATCTATCTCTATGACAATCCGTTGCTCAAGCGGCCGCTGGCCCTCTCCGATGTCAAGCACATGCTCCTGGGCCACTGGGGCACCACTCCAGGGCAGAACTTCATTTACGTCCACCTCAACCGCGTCATTAAGAAATATGACCTGGATATGATTTACGTCTCCGGCCCCGGCCACGGTGGTCCGGCCGTCGTGAGCAACACCTACCTTGAAGGCACTTACAGCGAGATTTACCCGAATATCAGCCAGGATGAGGCCGGTTTGCGCAGGCTTTTCTTGCAGTTTTCCTTTCCGGGTGGAATTCCCAGCCACGCCTCGCCGGAATGTCCGGGCTCGATCCACGAAGGAGGCGAACTGGGTTACTCCTTAAGCCATTCCTTCGGCGCGGTTTTCGATAACCCCGGCCTGGTGGTGGCGTGCGTCGTGGGGGACGGCGAAGCGGAGACCGGGCCCCTGGCGACCGCGTGGCATTCCAACAAGTTCCTCAATCCGGTGACCGACGGAGCGGTTCTGCCCATTCTCCATCTCAACGGTTACAAGATTGCCAATCCCACGGTCCTGGCCCGCATTACCCGAAAGGAATTGGACCAGTTGCTCCGCGGCTACGGATGGACACCGATCTTCGTCGAGGGCCATGAACCCGCGCTGATGCATCAGGCCATGGCCGCGGCGTTGGACGACGCGGTCGAGCAAATCAGGAAAATCCAGCGCGCGGCCCGCGTTCGGCAAAAAGCCGGCCGCCCCGCCTGGCCGATGATTGTCCTCAATTCACCGAAAGGGTGGACCGGGCCAAAAATCATCGACGGCGTCCAGGTGGAAGGCACTTTTCATTCCCATCAGGTTCCTCTCTCTGATCCGTCGGCCCATCCGGAACATCTCAAGCAATTAGAGGATTGGCTCAGAAGCTATAAACCGGAGGAGCTTTTTGACGAAAAAGGCCGGCTGAAACCGGAACTCGCGGACCTGGCGCCCAAAGGCGAGCGGCGCATGGGCGCCAATCCCAACGCCAATGGCGGTTTGCTCTTGCGCGATCTGCGCATGCCGGATTTTCGGGATTTTGCCGTGGAGGTGCCCGCGCCCGGCGCCCGCGGCATCGGCGACACCCATGTACTGGGCCGCTTCCTGCGAGACGTGACCAAGCTCAACCTGGAGCAGCGCAATTTCCGCGTTTTCGGCCCCGACGAAACCATCTCCAACGGTTTGGAAGCGCTTTTTGAAGTGACTCAACGGCAATGGGAAGGCGCCACCGTTCCGGGCGACGAGTCCCTTGCGCCCAGCGGCCGCGTCATGGAAATGCTCAGCGAGCACCAATGCGAGGGCTGGTTGGAAGGTTACTTGTTGACGGGCCGTCACGGTCTCTTCAATTGCTACGAGGCCTTCATTCACATTGTCGATTCCATGTTCAACCAGCACGCCAAGTGGTTAAAGGTGACAGCGCGGCTGCCGTGGCGCCGCGGAATTGCTTCGCTAAACTATCTCCTGGCCTCGCACGTCTGGCGGCAGGACCACAACGGCTTCACCCATCAGGACCCTGGATTCCTCGATCACGTCGTCAATAAAAAGGCGGAAGTCGTGCGCGTTTATTTGCCCCCGGACGCCAACTGCCTGCTTTCGGTGATGGACCACTGCCTGCGCAGCCGCCATTACGTCAATGTTGTGATTGCCGGCAAACATCCCGCGCCGCAGTGGCTGACGATGGACGCCGCGATCAAACATTGCGCCGAAGGCATCGGCATTTGGCAGTGGGCCAGCAATGATCAGGACCAAACCCCGGATGTGGTCATGGCCTGCTGCGGCGACGTGCCCACGCTGGAAACGCTGGCCGCCGTCTCCATCCTGCGCGAGCATCTGCCCGAACTGAGAATCCGCGTCATCAACGTCGTTGACCTGATGAGGTTGCAACCGCAATCCGAACACCCGCACGGGTTGTCCGATCCGGACTTTGATGACCTTTTCACGAAGGATAGGCCCGTCATCTTCGCCTTCCATGCTTACCCTTGGTTGATTCATCGGCTGACTTACCGGCGGAACAATCACCGCAACATCCACGTCCGGGGATATAAAGAGGAAGGAACCATTACCACGTCCTTCGACATGACGGTGTTGAACGAGCTGGATCGATTCCACCTCGTGATCGACACCATCAACCGCTTGCCGCAGGTTGGCGACAAAGGCACCTACCTCAAACAACAACTCAAAGACAAGCTGATCGAGCACAAGCAATACATTGAGAAATACGGCCAGGACATGCCTGAGATACGCAATTGGAAATGGGGACAGCCGGTTGCCGCGAGGCCCGCCGGTGCCTCGTAAAGGGGCCCTTTTTCAGGTTTGTCACAAGAATGTCACACGAAATCCCTTCCGTTGTCATGCCAAAGGACTATGAAGTCTGTGAAAGTGAATTATTATGCGAAGACACGAAACCTGAGGTCTGCCTTGCGCTGGCTAAAGGTGGCCCTGATCGCGACAGTCGCGGTGGCGGGCGCGGCAGGCGTCTCGGCGCAATTGCTCATTAACGGCGCCGGCGCCACCTTTCCTTACCCCATCTATTCGAAGTGGTTCTACGAGTACGGCAAAATCGACCCGTCCGTTCATTTTAATTATCAATCCATTGGCTCTGGCGCCGGGCAGAGGCAAATCATTGAAGGCACAGTTGATTTCGGGGCTTCCGACGGCCCGATGAGCGATCAAAGCCTGGCCAAAGCGCCGGCCAAACTGCTGCACATCCCGACCGTCGCGGGGGCTGATGTGCTCACCTACAATTTGCCAGGAAACCCGCGCCTGAACCTGGACGGCCCTGCCATCGCTGGAATTTACCTGGGCAGAATCGCCAAATGGAATGATCCGCGCCTGGTCGCGCTCAATCCGGGCGTCGCCCTGCCGGATTCAGACATTGAGGTGGTGCATCGTTCCGATGGCAGCGGCACTACTTATATCCTGACCGATTATCTGAACAGCGTCAGCCCGGAGTGGGCGCGGAGAGTTGGACGCGGCACCTCTGTCCGCTGGCCCGCGGGCCTTGGCGCCAAGGGAAATGAAGGCGTCACGGGACAAGTCCGGCAATTGCCTTCGTCCATCGGCTATGTGGAGCTAGTCTATGCCCTGCAAAACAAACTGCCTTACGCCAACATCCTGAACGCGGCGGGACACTCCGTCGCGCCATCGCTTGACTCCGTCTCCGCCGCCTTGGCCACAGCCAAGGTACCGGCCGATTTCCGCTTTTCCATTGTCAACGCGCCCGGCGATGCGTCTTACCCGATTGCCGGGGCGACATGGCTCCTGCTTTACCAACAGCAGAGCGACCCGGTAAAAGGCAAGAAACTGGTGGAATTTCTTAAATGGGCCATGACCAACGGAGAGCGGATGGCCGCGCCGTTGAATTACGCTCCTCTTCCCACCAATCTAATCGAACGAGTGCTGGCCGAAATCGACGAAATCAAATATTGAGCCATGTTTCATGCAGTCTAAGAAAAAACAATTGACGCAGTTCCCCGGTCCGGGGAGCGCGACCGTCCCGGTCGCGGTGGCGCGCGTCCCGCGCGGCACTCCCTTTGGAGCCGAAGTCGCCCGCCGAAACGCCGTCCGTAACGGTCGCCGCCTGCGCCGAGGCTTTGGTGGTCAGGAGGACCAGGATAGGAATTGTGTCGGATTGGACAGATGCGGTCGGCGAGACGCCGACCGCTGCGACCGGGACGGTCGCGCTCCCCTAGCCAGGAAATTCGTCGAGTCGGTCATGGATTGGAGTCGCGCTGCGCGGAATTCGCGCGACCTATGAGTGCCGCCGCCGCCCTTCCTGCCCTCCCTGGGCGCAAGAGCATTCTCTCACCTCCTTCCAAGGCTGCCGGCACCGCCTTTTATGCCTTGACCTTTGCCATGGCCATGGCCGTCCTGGCGCTCGTAGTCATCGTCGGGCTGGAATTGTTTCGCGGGGCGCATGCTTCCATTCAAGCTTTCGGCTGGCGCTTTTTCGCCGGCACGGATTGGGATCCGGTCAATAATAACTTCGGCGCGCTCCCGTTTATCGCGGGTACCTTTGTCACGTCCGTTCTGGGCACCGCCATCGCCCTGCCGCTCAGCCTGGCGACGGCGATTTTTCTGACAGAGCTGGCCCCAACTTGGGCCAGGCAGCCGGTCGCGACCCTTGTCGAAATGCTCGCCTCCATTCCCAGCGTCGTCCTGGGACTTTGGGGAATCTATGTGATGGTGCCGTGGCTGCGCGACGCGCCCTTTCCCTTTTTGAAGAAGCACCTCGCCTTTTTGCCTTTTTTTCAAGGACCGATCGGCGGCGGCTACTGCGTGTTCTCCGCCGCCATTATCATCGCGATCATGATTGTCCCCATCGTCACCTCCATTTCACGCGAGGTCTTTCGCTCCGTGCCGGACTCCCAACGCGACGCTGCCTATGCCCTGGGAGCAACCCGCTGGGAAGCGACGCGGCTGGCGGTGCTCAACGCTTCCACTCGCGGCATTTTCGGCGCCGCCATGCTGGGGTTGGGCCGGGCCCTGGGCGAAACGATGGCCGTGACCATGGTGGTGGGCAATCGTCCGGGATTTTCCGCGTCACTCTTCGCCCCCGGTTCGACTTTGGCCAGCACCATCGCCAATGAATTCGCGGAGGCCAGCGACCTGCATTTGAGCGCTTTGCTTGAATTGGCCTTGGCGCTGCTGCTCGTGACGATTGTCATCAACCTCCTGGCCCGGCTGTTGCTGGGCGCGCTCGGTCGCAAAACGCGCCTGACCTCGTGAATCATTATTACTATCAATGGCGGAAAGCAAAGAACTGGATGATCTCCGGTTTCTGCTTCGCCTGCGCGTTGATGGTCATCCTGCCGTTGGGCCTGGTCGTTTTTCACCTCATCCGCATGGGAGCGAGTTCAATTGACTGGGCGTTTCTCACCCAGCTTCCCAACCCGGCTGGGGAACCTGGAGGTGGAATGGCCAACGCCATTGTCGGCAGCCTGATTTTGATCAGTTTGGCGGCCATGATCGGCATTCCGGTGGGAGTTTTGGGCGGAGTTTATCTCTCCGAGTACGCCTCGGACCGCATGAGGCGCAGCGTCCGTTTCGCGGCGGATTTGCTCAACGGCACCCCGTCCATTGTCTGGGGAATCGTGGTTTACGCGCTGGTGGTCACGCCCATGAAAGGGGCGTCGGCTTATGCGGGCGGGCTGGCCCTGGGGTTCATCATCATTCCCCTGGTCATTCGGACAACCGAGGAAATCCTCCATCTGGTGCCGAATGGCCACCGGGAAGCCGCGCTGGCCTTGGGCATCCCGAAGTGGAAAGGCATTGTCTTTATCGTTCTCAAGACCGCTGGCAGAGGCATCGTCTCGGGAGCGTTGCTGGCCTGTTCCCGTGTGGCGGGCGAGACCGCCCCGCTGCTTTTTACCGCCTCAGGCAATCAGCGTTGGAGCCGCAGCCTCTCGGAACCGATCGCTTCCTTGCCCCGGCAAATCTATGATTTTGCCATTGGCCCTTATGACGATTCCCACCGGCAAGCATGGGCTGGGGCGTTGATTTTGATGATGGTAGCGCTTTCCATTAACATCGGTGTGCGCATCCTGGTGCGAGGCCGGACGCTGCCAGCCAGTCAGATGACCCAAATTCCATGACAAGCGGGACCCAAACCTCCTTGAAAGCCGAGACGCCTTCGCCGGTTCCGTCGGCGCAGTCTCGTCCAATGCCCCTGGCGGACAATGTCACCTTCGACGTTCAGGGTTTGAATGCCTGGTTTGGCGGCCACCAGGTCCTCTTTGACATTTCCATGCGCATCCAGCCCAAAGCGGTGACGGCGATCATCGGCCCCAGTGGCTGCGGCAAAACCACCTTCCTGCGCAGCTTAAACCGCATGCACGAACTGGTGCCGGGCGCCCGCCTCGAAGGGCGCGTCACCCTGTTTGGCGAGGACCTCTACGGGCGGCAAGTCGATCCTACTTTAATCCGGCGGCGCGTGGGAATGGTCTTTCAGAAATCCAATCCTTTTCCCTCCATGTCCGTGTCGGACAACGTGACGGTTGGCCTCAAGCTCAACGGCGTCCGGCGCAAATCGCTTCTGCAAGAGCGGCTGGAACAGACTTTGCGCATGGCGGCCCTCTGGGATGAGGTCAAAGACCGGCTTCAGGCCAATGCCTTGAGCCTCTCGGGCGGACAGCAGCAGCGGCTGTGCATCGCGCGCGCCCTGGCGATTGAACCGGAAGTGTTGCTCATGGATGAGCCGGCCTCCGCCCTGGACCCGCAAGCCACCGCCAAGATCGAGGAACTGATTCTCCAATTGCGCCGGCAATTGACGGTGATTATTGTCACCCACAACATGCAGCAGGCTTCCCGCATTTCCGACATCACGGCGTTCTTCTATTTGGGCAAACTGGTCGAGGCCGATCAGACGAAAAAGCTCTTTACCAATCCCAGCAATAAACAGACTGAGGATTACGTCACTGGCCGGTTTGGCTGAACTGGCGTAAGATTGCGGTATGCATAATTATTTCGATGACGAAGTGGGGGAGTTTAAGGAGAAGCTGCTCACGATGGGTAGTTATGCCGAGAGCGCCGTCAGCCAAGCCGTCCAGGCCGTCATTGAGCGAAGCGACCGTCTGGCCAGCCTGGTGCAGGAGAACGACGACATCATGGACCAGTACGAAATCGAAATCGACGACATGGCCATTCATCTGTTGTCCAAGGCGCCTCTGGCCTTTGGCTTGCGCTTGATCACCGTGGCCATGAAAATTTCGCAAAACCTCGAAAGAGTCGGGGACGAGGCGACCACCATCGCCCGCCGCGCGGTGGAGTTGAATCGGGAACCGCAGCTCCAAGCGCGGATTGACATTCAGCAGATGGCGGCCCTGGCCTTGGGCATGCTCAAGGAAGCCCTGGATTCATTTGTCAATAAAGACGCGGAAAAAGCCCGCGCCGTCATCCCGCGCGACAAGGAAGTGGATGGCTTGAACCGGCAGTTCTACCGCGAACTGTCCAATTACATGATGGAAAACCCCGCCACGATCCTCCGCTGCCTGAGTTTGCTGACGATTTGCAAAAGCCTGGAGCGCGTGGCGGACCATGCGGCGAACATCGCCGAGGAAGTTGTCTATTTGTGTGAAGCTCGGGACATCCGCCACGAAGCTCCGAAGGTTCACGAGGCTCCGAAGTTATGAACCTGTTTTTTCTGCGGCACGGGAAAGCCGAGCCGCGCGGCTCCATTTGGGCTTCAGACAGCAAACGGCTCCTGACACCGGAAGGGGAAAAGAAGATGATCGAAGCGGTGCGCGGGCTGCAGGCCCTGGAGTTGTCCTTCGACGTCATTCTTTCCAGTCCCTTTGCGCGCGCCTTGCGCACCGCGGAAATCCTGGCGGAGGCCTACGGCGCCAAGAAGCTGTTTCAAACGAACAACCTCATGCCTGAAGCTGAGGCAAAAGAAATCATTGAGGAAATCAACGGCAGTTTCGCCTCGTTCAACGAGGTGGTGCTCGTCGGCCACGAGCCTTTTTTGAGCAGCTTGATGTCCACGCTCTTGACAGGCGGGGACAACCTCACTATTGCTTTGAAAAAAGGGGCGCTGGGCAAGTTGTCGGTGGAAAAGCTGGCCCTGGGCAAATGCGCCGTATTGGAATGGTTGCTGACCGCAAACCAGATGTCCCGCCTGAGCAAAGGCAAACAAAAATTGAAGGGGTGCGATTGAAAACACGCAAATTCTATGGTAGGGCGGGCAGTCCCCTGCCCGCCGGGGCGGCGCGCACGGAGTGACGCGCCCTACCTTTCCGGCGGTTTCAAATCGCAGCCGAACTGAAGGTCCGCCAGGCGGATGTTCGTCTTTAATATCTATGCTAATTGTTCATGTTCACATCCAGGTGAAAGCAGAGTGCGTCCAGGCCTTTCGGCAGGCGACGCTGGCCAATGCGCGAGCGAGCGTCAAGGAACCGGGCATTGCCCGTTTCGACTGCCTCCAGGAATCCGCCGACCCAACCCGTTTCCTGCTAGTCGAAGTCTATCGCGATGCGGAAGCGCCCGCGCGGCATAAGGAGACAAAACACTACCAAATCTGGCGGGACGCCGTTGCCCCAATGATGGCGGAACCGCGCGTCAGCGTAAAATACGCCAATCTTTTTCCTGAGGACGCGGGTTGGTGAGCTATGCGGTTTGAATTTGCCACGGCCCAGCGGGTTATTTTTGGCCCTGGAGTCGCACGGGACGCCGGGCAGCTGGCAAGGGAATTGGGCCGGCGCGCCCTGGTGGTGGGCGGACGCAATCCCCGTCGCGCGGATTTCTTAATTGAGTTGCTGCGGCAAAGCGAGGTTGCAGCGGTGTTTTTCCCGGTGGCCGGCGAACCGGATCTGGAAATTGTCAAACAGGGAGTGGAAAGGGCGGCCAATGAAAAATGCGACTTGGTCATTGGCATGGGTGGCGGCAGCGCCTTGGACGCGGGCAAAGCCATTGCCGCGATGCGCACGAATCCCGGCGATTTGCTCGATTACATGGAAATCATCGGTGCTGGCAAACCCCTCCGTGAGCCGTCGGCCCCGTTCATCGCCATTCCCACAACCGCCGGGACCGGAACGGAAGTCACGCGCAACGCCGTCCTGGCTTCCCACACTCATCGCGTCAAAGCCAGCCTGCGCGGCCCTTTCCTGCTGCCGAGAATCGCGCTCATCGATCCCGCGTTGACCTACGCCTTGCCGCCGTCCATCACGGCCAGCACGGGCCTCGATGCCTTGACCCAATTGATCGAACCCTTCGTTTGTTCACGCGCCCAGCCAATGACCGACGCTCTCTGCGCGGAAGGCCTGCGCCGCGTCGCTCACTCCTTGCGCGCCGCTTTTGCGCAAGGCCAAAACGCCGCCGCGCGCGAAGACATGGCGCTGGCGAGCCTGTTTGGCGGAATGGCGCTGGCCAACGCCGGATTGGGCGCGGTGCATGGTTTCGCAGGCCCCATCGGCGGGTTGTTCGATGCACCGCATGGCGGCATCTGCGCGGCGCTTCTCCCGCATGTCATGGAGGCGAACATCCGCGCGCTTCGGGAACGCGACCCGGCCAATAAAGCGCTGCAACGTTATGAATCTGTGGCCCGCATTCTGACCGGAAATGCCGCCGCCACGGCCGGCGACGGAGTTGAATGGGTCCGCCAATTGGTGGCTGATTTGCGCATTCCCAACCTTGGCGCCTACGGCCTAACCGCGGCCAATAGTCCCGCGGTAATTGAGAAGGCCCTTCAGGCCAGCAGCATGAAAGCCAACCCTGTCCTTCTGAGTGCCGATGAGTTGTCCGCCATTCTCAAACGCGCTTGCTCACCATAGCCATCGGGTCAACAGCGGCGCGAAGAGCAGGCTCGGCAAATAATCCGCCACCGAGATTTTTTTCACGCCGAGGATGAGCATGGCCACGCAGAAAATGAGCATCCCATCGACCGCGTTGATGGAATCGATCAGCGGCCAAGGTTGAGCGTGCAGGACGGGCTCCAGCGCCCGCACCACCCGTATCAGCGCGCCTTCAAACGCCAGGACCGGCAAGGCGGCGGCCGTCGCGCCCCATCCGAAGGTTGAGCAAAAGGAGAATGTGGCCAGGCCGTCCGTCCCTGCTTTGACAAAGAAAACCGGAGAGAACCCGGTAAGCCCTTCCTGCACGGAGGCCAGCAGCGCCAGCGGGCCGGCGCAAAACAACGCCGTGGCCAGGAGGAATCCATCCTGCGATTGACGGGACGCGGTCGGCGCGCCCAAAACGCGGTTGGCGTATTGCCCAATGGAGTTCGACCTCCTTTGCAACCCCATGAACTTTCCGGTCATTCTTCCCAGGGTCATGGCGACGAGAAGGATGGCGAGTTCGCGCAAGATTTGCCGCCATGTCCCATTGAGGCTGGCCCAGGTCAGGCCTAATCCGAACCAACACGTATAGACGCCGAGTGCCACTTTGAGAACGAATTCGTAGCGCGCCGGAATCCGCTTGCGGATGGCCAGGGCGCTAAGGCCTCCCAGGACAATGCCAGCCGCGTTGATGATAGCTCCGGTGATGTTCCAGTTTAAGTGGATATACGAAGCGGCGTCGTTCAAGTCTCCTGATTTAACGCCAAACCGCCGCGAGAGTCAAAATCGCTTTGTCGCCCAAGCGTGTGGGATGAATTCTTCGTCTGGCAGGGGCGTCCCGCCGGGACGCCCGCGGACGCCTCGGCGCCCCTCGGCGCGGCGTGGGTGAACCCATGAACCGTTGTGCGTCGTTCCATCTCCCTCTCCTCCACAAACTTGTGGAGGAGAGGGCCGGGGAGAGGAGGCTCTTTTTTCGGTGGAGGGTTCATTGGGGAGGGGCTCCTTCAATCGACGGTTCATGGAAAGCGAGGAGCGCCGACCAAGGCGCTTGATCGTGCCCATGCGTTGCTCCATTGGGCCACAAAAATGGTTGCTGCGCTTCCGCCGTCAACGACAATTAAATTTCCCCAGCAGCACTATGACAATAAAAGCGGCGCAGCAGGTTACTCGTTTCAAGGCGGAGGGAATTTGAGCATTGCGGCAACAACGCCCTCTGGAGGCTGCGTATCTTTAGGGACCAAATTGCGGAAACCAGCTTAATTGGGCCACCCAAACGGCAAATCAAGGGATTTCATCCCAGTCACCACTGTGCGGTTTGTGATCGATGTTCCAGTCCGCGGCGGTCTTAATAAAGGGAGAGTTGGGTGGAACGGGGGCAGGGTAGAACAGTTCTACCAACCGCATCCCAGTGACGTGCCCGTCGGCGTAGAGCACGTTGAAGTATTTGCCATGCTGCGGCGGGTTCTCCAAACCTTGATATCCGTCCTGGCCAAAAGGGAGGGGATCGAATGTACCAATGCCCGCTAGCGTCCAGTCCCACCCTTCCCATTGGGGGAAAGTTTGGCCGCCCCACCTTCCACGCGAATCGGTAAAGGCGAATAGATCGCTGGGCGCGACGAGTTCAGAAGGCCGGCGAGCATCCACACGTGGGTGTCAGTCCTTGATATTTGTAGTTACTGGGATCGACACCGGGGAGCTTTTTGCCTCAATCCTTTCGCCATGCCACGAAAGTTGCGGGTGGAATATCCCGGTGCAATTTATCACTTGATCAATCGCGGGGATCGCCGCGAGGACATTTTTCGCGACGACGCCGATCGGACCCGCTTTCTCGAAACCCTCGGCCAAGCTTGCGCCAAAACGGGTTGGCAAGTGCTGGCCTATTGCTTGATGCCCAACCATTTTCATCTGGTGGTCGAGACACCCCAGGGCAATCTGGTTTCGGGGATGAAGTGGTTTTTAGGAGTTTACACCAACCGCTTCAATCTCCGGCACAAATGGTCTGGCCATCTCTTCGCCGGACGCTACAAGGCCCTGGTGGTCGAAGGCAGCGGCCACGGCTATTCACGGACGGTCTGCGATTATGTCCATCTCAACCCGGTGCGGGCCGGACTGTTGCGGCCGGAAGAGCCGCTGGAAGAGTTTATTTGGAGCAGTTACCCGCAAATAACTTGTATGTGTATAACAGAATTTGATTCATCCCTGTTATTCATGGTAAAATATTGGTGAAATGAATTTTGCGGAGTTTTCATCATGAATATATCTCTGACGCCGGAATTGGCAAAATTTGTGGAAAAGGAAGTCGAGAGCGGTCTGTATCAGACTGCCAGTGAAGTCGTTCGCGCTGGTCTGCGCCGTCTCAAGGAAGACCAGGCCGCGCGCCTGCCCCAAGCACCCAAAACCCTTGAGGAGCTCGAAACACAGTTGCTGCAAAGCATCGACCGCCTTGACCGTGGCGAGGGCGTTGACGGCGAGGAAGTGTTTCGCCGGCTCCGCAAGCGGATGAAGGAATCCCGCTCCGATGCCTAAATACATCCTTGATTCCGGTGTTGAGGATGAACTGTGGGGAATTTGGTATTTCATTGCCCGAGACAATCCCGATGCCGCAAAGCGTGTTATCGAAGCGGCATCCGAGACGTTCAAAAATCTTGCCGCCAATCCCGGCATGGGCACAAAAAGGCGATTTCGGAACCCCAAACTCCGCGATGTCCGTTCCTGGCGCATAACAGGTTTTGAAAACTACCTGATTTTTTACCGCCCCATTCCAGAGGGAATTCAAGTGCTCCACGTCTATCACGGTGCGCGGGATATTGAGGCATTATTTGGTGAAAAATGATGTGTTTTGATCGCAACTAAACTGATTATCTCTTGGCCAATTGCTTTCAAGTTTAATTCAGCGCACCCTGATTAATGGACGGGCATTTGGCGCGAGCCGCTCACGCGGCCGAGCGAGCACCTTGCGGTAGCCCCGCAATTACGCATCAGGACTCATCCGGAGGCCAAACCTGATTAATCTTGGCTGTAGTGGTTTTGCCAGCCAGGAGGAGAAAAGTGCGATTATCAGGATCATTAGCGCGAGGCTGCCGTAAACCAATGGATAACCGTGGCGGGTGAAATCCATGTGGCCTGCGCGTTCGGCCTGGAGAACCTTATTATAGACACTGATTGGGTCAAACGGACTGGTTGCCGGAAATGCTCCAATCGCAACCGTCAAGATCGCGAATCCAGCCAACGCCATGAATCCGCCGATGACGGGTTTGCGAAGCCAGCAAGTTCCCAAAACCGCCAGCGCATATAAGAACCCGTGTTGGATTGGCATGCAACCGACATAGGCCCAGCTCATCCCCGTGGTCATCGAGTCCCGCGGCGATGCCCACGACAACAGGATGGTGGCTCCATCCAATACGGTCAGAACCGCAAGCAGCCCGATGGCGAACTTTGACCAGAACCATGCGCCGGGCGAGATGGGACGGGATCTCCAGAAGGAACCCAAGGCCGGACCCAGTTCGGACGAATAGAGACTTGATCCGACCACGGTGGCCCACAACATCGCAACAACCCAAGTGGAGTGCGGCATATTCATGAGCATTGTGGCACCAAGAGAGTGACCACCGTGATCTCCGTCCATGAAGACGTCCGCAATCGCCATGAGGAAAGCGACCAGTAACCCGGATACCGCAAGAGGCAACGATTGGGAAAGTTCCGACCAGACGAGTGCGGTGAATTTCCCGGACCGGTGAAGGGGTATTCGGAACCAAACTGACGGAGTTTTGACACCAAAACCACCAGGTGCGGGCGAGGAACGTGCCGCTTGAAGCGAACCATAGTGACTGATGAAGAGGCGACCGATCAGCAAAAGTATCGGCAGCGCCAATGCGAGGGCGATCCAATGGCAGCTTGCGATCTCGTGATCGACGTAGTCGCCGCGCTCGCTGCCATATCCCCAATGAATCACCAACGATTGGGGAAAGCAGGCGCCGTAGATAAGCTGCGCAACCGGGTTCCGATGTTGCGATGTCCAAAATAGACCGCTGGCCATGAGCGATCCAAACGCCATGACCGCGCCCGTCAATCCAATCTGCGACTGATTACGCAGCCAGCAGCCGGCGACGCTGAGCAGGAGCAACAATTCAATGCCGGCAAAAGCAGCAATCGCCGTCACACTCCAAAGCTGGCCCAATGCGACCACGAGGGTTGCGGTTGCACGGTCCGGCAACCAAACATGAGAATCAAGAACGCGAGGGACGGCTTGCTCGATGAGTCCGCTGGACAGGGCGACCGACATGAGGGCTGCTGCCGCGAGGATAGGAAGAATCAGGGTTGCGGCGGCGCCGAGGATGCGGACGGTTGCGATTCGCCGCAGCGAAACCGGCAATGCTGCGGTGAACGAATGAGTTTCGTCGCTATGCTCCCCACGGGCGGTTCGCATGGCCAGAAACACAGCGGTGCAGGTGGCATAGAACGACGCCACAGAGCTGAACTGTCCGACAGGAGCCCGAAACTTGTGGCTCATTTGGTATGAGATAGCATAGACGGCTCCCAGAATCATCCAAGCCAGGAAGGCGGCAAGGTAGCGCTTGTTCTCATGCCACTGTTTCCACCAAAGGTTGTTCATATTGGTTTCCAGAAAAGGAAGGTTAAATGGAAATGGCGGCCGGCCTGGCTGACTTGTCCGGCCAGTCCACCGTGCGACCGATCACAAATGCTTCAAATATCTCGTCGAGACTTAACTCGACCACCTCGTGATCTATACCCCCGGCTGCCAATTGCCGGGTATAAATGTCGGCATGGTCGGTCACGAGTGCCAGCCTCTGCTCGTGTTGTCGAACATCCAGCAAGCCGTCCGGTTTGGGAAGCCCGGACACTTCGGCAATCGGGAGGATGATCCGCTTGACCTCCTCGCGCAATTGATCGGTGGTGCCGGTGCGGAGGATTTTACCCTCGTCCAGAATGGCCACGGCGTCGGCAACCGCTTCAACTTCCCCCAGCAAGTGTGAACTGTAAAGCACGGTGCATCCCGATGTTTGCAGATGTTCAACGAGGTCACGGTTAAATTCCTTCCGAGCGATCGGATCCAATCCCATGGCAGGGTCGTCAAGGATGACAATCGGAGGCCGGTGCGCCAGTGCGACGGCCAGGCCGAGCTTGATTGACTGGCCTTTTGAGAGATGCCGGATCTTGGAGTGCAGCGGGATATCAAAGCGCTCAAGATAGCTGCGCGCAAAGTCCATATCCCAGGTGGGATAGAAGGGGGCGAGAAAGCGGCACAGCTCGATGGGGGTCATCCAGCCATACATGACCTGGTCCTCGGCCAGATAGCCGACCTGAGCGCGCAACTTGACCGCGCAGGGCCGAGGGGTCAGTCCTCGGAAGTTGGTATTCATCCACTGATTCTTTTGGTGACGAGGGCTTGAAGCTCGGCCAGGTTAACATTGGGGACGAAGTTGAACATTTTACATTTGCAGTTTTTCGCGGCAGCTCTGAAGGGCCTTGGTTAGGACGGGTTGCTTTTTGGCCCTGGCCGGCACCCCCCTCGCCGCCATCCTCACCGCAACTCTCTTCTTTGCGCCTTGTCGTCTTCGCAATGCAAATCCGAAGAATTGCGCATTCTTGGCAAAGTTTTTCTCTCCGCGCGCTCTGCGTCTCTGCGCGCTACCGCTTGCTCGTTCCTGAGAAAACTCCTCTTCCACGATGCTCACGAAGTCTTGAAAAGAAAAATCCGAACCTTCTTTTCTTTGTGGTCTTCGTGTCCTTCGTGGTGGAATTTGGGTTGCGGCCAGCGGCGCTGTGCCTTTGCGTTGAACTCCACCCGTGTTACTGCACGGATACGGCCCAGTTCATGCGCCACACGTCAAACCTCTTCAAAATCCTTCCGTAGGATTTTAATCTTGACGCCTTCTTGTTATCCTTGCCCCGCATGAGAACAATGCCACGCTCTCCGAGGCCCTCGATGACCCGCAACGGCGAAATCGCCCGGCTCCCGCTGCCCATCCGTCAGCAACTCAACCTGATCGAACTAATTTGAGCTAAATTGAACCAGATTGAGCCGCTGTTACCCCCAGGGGGGTGCCGCGACCCGCCGCGATGCCTTCGCTCTCTCTTTTCGAGTGCGACAATTCCGTCACGCACCCCGCTCCCGCGCCTGGCCGAAAGCCATCAGAAACGGGCCTTGCCCTCTGCCGTGCTCTGCCTTTCAATACACTCGGCATAACTATGTCCGCGGACCCCACAGCCAGTTCCATCTTTCCCCGCACCGATTGGACGGAATTAGGGAAGGCAGCCGAGGCCGACGAGGCCCGGCTCGACCGTCTCATCCGCCTCTATTGGCCGCCCCTGCGCATTTACCTGGCCGCTTCTTTCCCCAGTCTCAAGGACCAGTGGGACATCCTCCTGCAAGAATTCACCGAGGACAAAATCCTGAAAAAGGGCTGGCTACAACGCGCCGACCGCGAGCGCGGCCATTTCCGCGATTTCCTCAAAACCAGCCTGCGCAATTTCGTCCTCGACCGCCTGGACCGCGCCGAGGTCAAACGCCCCGCCGTCTCGCTGGACGAATTGGAAGTGGAATTGCCCAGCCCGGCAGCGCCGTCGGATGAATTCGACTTGACTTGGGTCCGCACCGTCCTGGCCGAAACCTTGCGCCGGATGGAAGCCGACTGCAAAGACCCTTCCGCCGACCAGCCGCGCCGCGGCAACATCTGGGAAATGTTCCGCATCCGCCTGCTGGGGCCTATTTTTAACGACGCCCCGCAACCGCCTTACGATGAATTGATCGAACGTTTTGGCCTGAAATCTCCCAACGACGCCTCCAACATGCTTCTCACCGCCAAGCGAATTTTTAAAGCGCACCTGACCCGCGTCATCAAGGAATACGCCGAGCAGGATGCCGCCACGGCGACGGAAATCCAGGCCCTGGAGCAATTTGTCAACAGCCTGGCCAAACGAACTTAACCGCCAAACCCAATGCGCGCGCAAGATGCCATTCCTCGGGCCGTATGGAAATTAGAGGCGGTCCACCCGCCTGAGCGCGCGTTCATCGGGTCCATGAGATATGTCCGAATTTGATACCGCGGGCGCTTTGTTCAAAAGCCCGCCAAAGAGCCTTGCCGCCTTCATGGCGGCCGGCGACGAGCGCGCCCGCCTTTGGCGCCCGGACGAATTGGGCGCTGTTTTCCGCCATCAATTGGCTGCTCCGATCATGGTGGACCTGGGCGGTTATGATCCCGTCACCGCCAACCGGCTCAAAACCCTCAGCACCGCGCAGAACCTGGTCTTAAAAAGCTTTTTAGAATTGTTCACTCACCCGGTTCCGCCTATTGAATTGCTGACGTTGACCAAGGAATTCGCGAAAACGAACATGGACCACCCGGACAGCAGCCTGCCCAAGGAAGTCGCCGCCGTGCTCTATTACACCAGCATCGCCGCAGCCTTGGTGCGGCTGGACCGGCGCATTTCCCAGTTAGGCGACCCTGAACTGGAGCGCGCCCTCAACTGGGCCAGGGAACAGCGCTGGGTCGATCCGCAAATCCAGCAATTACTGGCCCAAGCTTTGCAAAAACTTTCACCTGCCGGCTCCGCCACCGGTCCGACAACATGAGCATCGACCCTCTCAACCCAGAGCCCACCGCCTTTTCACAGCCGGTCTCTGCCTTCGCCGGCCCCATTGCGGAACTGGTGGGCCATCGTTTGCTCTCTCCGCCCTCTCGCCCTGGACTCCTGGCCACTTTGTCCCGCTATGAAGTGCTGCGCGTCCTCGGCAGCGGCGGGATGGGTATCGTTCTCATGGCTCGCGACGTGGAGGCGGGGCGCGATGTCGCCATCAAATTGGTCCGGCCCGAATTGGTCTCCAATCTCCAGACCGTCCACCGCTTTGTCAAAGAGGCGGGGCACCTGCAAAAATTGCGGCATAAGAATGTCGTGCCCGTGCTGGAAGTTTCCGACCGTCCCCAAGGGCCGTATTTTGTCATGCCTTACTTTGAGGGCGGCAGCCTGGCCCAGCGCGTCCGGCCGGGCGAACCGCTCGAAGCCGGCGCGGTCCTGGAAATCGCCCGGCAAGTGGCTGAAGGGCTGCAATTCGCCCATCGCCGCGGCATCATTCATCGCGATCTCAAGCCCGCCAACATCCTGCTGGGCCCGGGGCAATCCGCCTGCCTGGCGGACTTCGGCCTGGCGCGCAGCCTTTTCAACGATAGTATTATTGACGTTGAACGCGAGCAGATCGAAGGCACCGCCCCCTACATGTCCCCCGGAATCGCCGCCGGAAACGCCGAAGACACGCGCTGCGATATTTATGCCTTTGGCGCCCTTCTCTACGAAATGCTCACGGGCGACCCTCCTTACACCGGGCGGAGCACCGCCGACATTCGCAAGCAAATCCTCGCCGGACCCCCGGCCCCGATCAAGGCGCGCGCCCCCGGAGCCGATCCGGGCCTCACGATCGTGGCCGAAGGCGCGATGGCGCGCGAATTGCGCGACCGTTACGCCGACATGAGTGATGTCCTGGCTGATTTGGAACGTATCCAACAAGGCAAAAAACCCTTGGGCCCCCACGGTCTGGTTCGACGCGTCAGGCGAACGCCGGCCACCGTCTTCATCCCCGTTGGCTTGGCCTTGTGCGCCCTGTTGCTATGGAGCATTTGGCCATCCCATACTTCCCAGGTCATGGAATCACCGCCGTCCGCCAAAACCAACGCCGTTCCAGCACCGCCCGCGCAAAGCAACGCCGTCCAAATCGTCCCCGGCCCAGTCTCAGTGCCAGTGACAGTGCCATCCGAACCCATTCCCTCCAATATCACGGTTTCTATCCCGCCCCCCAACGAACCAGCGGCTCTCATCGCGGGACAACTGGGCGTAGCGGGCAACCTGGACGGCGCCGGCACCGCCGCGCAATTTCGATCACCGGGGGGAATAGCGGTGGACCAGCACGGAAATCTGCTTGTCGCCGACACCGGCAACCACACCATCCGCAAAATTACTCCGGACGGGATGGTCACCACTGTAGCTGGGCGCGCCGGCAAGCCTGCCGAGATGGATGGTCTTGGCGCCGAGGCTCGTTTTCTTGCGCCGCTCGGCATCGCCGTGGACAGCTCCGATAACGTTTATGTGGCCGAATTTGCCACCGACACCATCCGCAAAATCACTCCTCCCGGGGCTGTCACAACTCTGGCCGGCATGGCCAATATCCCCGGCAGCGAAAATGGCTCCGGCGCGGCGGGCCGTTTCCGTAATCCCTGGGCCGTGGCTGTGGATTCTAAAGGAGACCTCTTTATCAGCGACAAGAGCAATTTCACGGTGCGCAAGATAACTCCCTGGGGGACCGTCAGCACCTACGCTGGTTATCCGGGATTGGACGGCAATGCCGACGGTTTCGCCACCGCCGCGCGGTTCAATGACCCACACGGCCTGGCGGTGGATTCCGCCGGCAACGTCTATGTGGCCGATTCCGCCAACAATGCCGTTCGCAAGATTGCGCCCTCGGGCGAAACCACCACTTTTTATGCTGAACTCTCCAATCCCCAGAGCATCGCGGTGGATGGCCTCGGCGCTGTCTATGTGACCGATACGGAAGGCCTCCACAAAATCTCCCCTCGCGGCCAAATGATCAATCTTCCACCCGTGTCATTGACTGCGGGGCCGGGCGGCCCCTTCGCCACCCCATCCGCCATCGCCGTCGATGCCAAGGGCAACCTCTACATCGCCGACAGCGCCAACAATGTGATCTGCCGGCAACCCGCCCAAAAACAATAGAGATTGGGTGGCCCAGTTGACAGGCACGGATACGGTTTTTTACGGGATGAAATCTCTTTTAGAAGAGCCGCTAATTCTGACTTGCGGAACAAATGGGCCGAATTAAGCTTAAAGTGTCATGACAATTATTGAGCTTCTCCAGACCGAACACGCGGTTTTTAACGTCATCCTTAATGAAATCGAGGTGGCTCTGCCCCAAGTGGCGACTTTGGGCGAACTTCGTCTCATCGTTCGCCTCGTGGCGCGATTTCTGCGTCAACACGGACATAAAGAGGAGGAACTCCTTTGCCCCGCCATAGACCAGATGCAAGTGGAACTCGGGGAAATGACCGAGATGGCGCAGGAACACGTTGAACTGGACCGGCGAATCCTGCAGGTGGCTAGAACCAGGGATTTGGGCACAGCGCTGAAGCAATTCGATCAAATCATCCAGGCGGTGCGCCAACATTTCGACTACGAGGAACGCCGCCTCTTCCCGCTGGCGGAAAAAGTGCTGCAATCCGGGAGCCTCATGGCGCTGGGCGGTGTGGCCGAACAAACGATCACCCAGGCCCTTTGATCAAGAGCGCGCCCTGCCGGGCAGAATCCCATCCCTTTGTGAAATCAAGGAGTCTCTGTCTCAAAGAGAGCGTGCTTAAGTTTCGCTGGTTTCTGCCGATGTTAAAGCGCTGTTGTGAAACTTGAAGACGAATACTTGCGGGCGGCATTGATGGTTTCTCTGCTAAGTGTCTGGGTTTTGGTCGGACTTTTCTTCTACCTCAACCGTTACACTCGGCGTGAGTATTTCACCATTTGGACCGCTGCCTGGCTGTTTTACGCGTTGTGGCTGACGTTGAGCCTGCGCCTCGAGGACCCAGGCGTGGGCAGCATCGTCTTCAAAATCAAGCAAAGTTGCGTCTCCATTTCGGCGGTCTTTCTCTTGTGGGGCAGTCTCCGCTTTCTCAACCTTCCCGTCCGGCAGCAGTTGCTGGGCGGGTTCATGCTCTTCCTGGTGGTCTGGACCTGCGTCAGCGCGCAAGTGACAACCAGCAAGCTCCAAGTCGAGCTGCCGGTGTTTATTTTGCTGGGCTTGAGCAGTCTTTTCGCCGGTGTCTGCTTTTTCCGGTTGCGCAAGCAAAGAGCGTTCGTCGGGGCAGGCATGTTGTCCCTCGGCTTCCTGCTCTGGGGGCTTTACCTGGGGAGCTACCCCCTCTCCCAACAATACAAGAATCTTTACAGCGCCGGGTTTTTTGTCGCGGCAGTGCTGCAACTCTTCATCGCCGTCAGCATGATCGTGCTGGTTTTGGAGGAGGTGCGTTACAATGCGGAACAGGTGCGTGCAGAGATCGCGGCCGTCCGTCGGGAAAAGGAAGCATTGCAGGCCAAAGTCATCTCCGCGGAAGAAGAATGCCAGAGCCTTTACAACCAGGTGCGCCTGACGGAGGGCATCCAGGAGGCCTATGATCAATTGCGCCAGGCCCAGCAAACCGTCGTGCAGCAGGAGCGCCTGCGGGCTCTCGGCCAAATGTCCAGCGGCATGGCCCACGACATCAATAATGCGCTTTCTCCCATTCTCGCCTATTCGCAACTCTTGCTCGCCACCCTGCCCGATCTGGGAGAGGTCCCGCGGCAACGGCTCCAAAGGATCAACCAGGCCGCCGAGGACGTGACGCAGATCGTCGCGCGGATGCGGGAATTCTACCGGCGCGACGTGGACCCAGGCCAATTGGAAAACGTCAACGCCAACAAAGCCGTTGAAGAGGTGCTCGTCCTGACCCGCCCGCGCTGGCGTGATCTGGCGCAAAGGAACGGCATTCCGATTCGCATCAAATTTGAATTGGAACCGAATTTGCCAGCGCTAGTGTGCAGTCCCAGTGAACTGCGGGAGGCGCTGACCAACGTGGTTTTCAATGCCGTGGATGCGCTTCCACAAGGCGGCGTCATCACGCTCCGCACCCGCTCCAGCGGGCCGGAAGGCAAGAGCCCGGAGCGGGAACTTCAGATCGAGGTAAGGGACAACGGAGTCGGCATGGATGAGAAAGTCCGCCAACATTGTCTGGAACCCTTCTTCTCGACCAAAATCCAATGCGGCGGCACTGGCTTGGGGTTGGCCATGGTCTATGGAATGGTCAAACGACATGATGGCAGTATCGAGATCGAAAGCACACCACATCGCGGCACCTGTGTGCGTCTTATTTTCCCCATCCGCGAGCGGACCGCTCCGTCCACCCGGCCTCAGACCACAACTCCTGAGCCCTGCCGGTCCCTGCGCATCCTCTGCATCGACGACGAACCGGAATTGAGAGAGATCATGCGCGACGTCCTGGAAGTTCACCACCACAAGGTGACTGTCGCGCCGGGCGGACGGGAGGGTCTGGAAATGTTCCGCACCAATCTCCTTGGGCGCGAGCCGTATGAGGTCGTCATCACAGACCTGGGAATGCCCGACTTGGACGGGCACCACGTCGCCCGCGCCATCAAAGCAGTCTCGCCGCGCACGCCAGTCGTCATGTTGACAGGCTGGGGCGCGATGATGAAGGCGGAAGGAGAAGCCGCCCCGGAAGTGGATGCCCTGCTCAGCAAGCCGCCGCGGATTCAGGAGCTCAATGACGTCTTGTATCGAATCTCCGCGAATGCCTGAAACCTGTGCCGGTAAGAAGAGGTGTACCCAGCCAGCCACGGCAGGGCGTCGCGACAGAGCACACTCTGCCGGTGTCAGAATCCCCTACTGCGAAGCGCCTGATTTCGGCTCCAGCGGAAGCTCTTCCCAAGCCGACAGCTTTTCCAGACACCCGATAGCCTCCAGGTAAGCCCTATTCCATTCCTCAGGGCCAAACGCATCGGGCGGGACCTGCCGTGACGCGATGCCGTTGGCAACGTAAAGGCCCGAGGCGAGCGTAAATCCGCTGGCCCGCTCCGCGCCTGGGGCGTCGAGCCACGCAATGGCGCCGATGACGTCGGCTGGCATCCCCCAAAGCTCGAGAACATAAGCGGTGAGTTGGGCGGGGCTGGAGCGGAACGTTTCCAGCAACCTGGGTGCCAGCGGCGATTTCATCTGCCGCGCGCTTTGGCACGCTGCCTCAAATGGCTCGGGGAAATTGTCGGCCAAAATGAATAGTCCAGTCTCGTGCAGCAGTCCTGCCAGAAAGGCCTCTTCACTGACGATGCGGGAAAGCCGCATCTCGCGGCAGAGATGATGGGCCAGGGAGGCCGTTCTCCAGCAATGGCTCCAAACCTGCCGCAAATCGATCCCTTGGACCTTGAGCGACTCGTAATGTTGGAACAACGATTGGGACAACACCACCGCCACGATCATCTCCGTCCCCAGGCACATGACCGCGTCGGTTGGGTTCGTCATCATGTAATCGCGTCCAAACAATGGGGAATTGGCCAACTGCAGCACTTTGACCGACAAGCCTGCGTCTTCGACCACCAGGCGCGCGATATTCGCCATGGCGTTGCGGTCGTCCTCCAATTCCAGCAGGAGCGTTTGATGCGCCTGGGGCAGCGAGGGAATCGAGCGCAGCGAGGTCGCAATGGTTTGCAGGCCTTTGTCCGCAATCCGCTCCTGGGCGGCGAAGCTGCGCCGAATCGTCTCGCGCAATTTGACGCCGTCAAACGGCTTGGCCAGGTACTGATGCGCCGAGGTGAAGAGGGCAAGCTTGTTCAACGCCACGTAGCCCGACATGATGATGCGGATGGTCATCGGCGAGAGGGCGCGGACTTTTTCCAGCAATTGGCTGCCAAGCATTTCGGGCATGAGTTGGTCGGAGAGAATCAGGTCCGGCGCCCTGGTTTCGACCGCGGCCAGAGCCTGCAACGGGTCCTGGAACCCCTTGACCTCCCACTGCGGGTTAATGCTGCGCACAATCAGGACGGCGGTCTCCATCACCGGCCCTTGATCGTCAACGACATAAATGCACTTATTCATGATGGCTTTGCAGTCCGCGCCGGCTTGCGGCGCGAACTTGTTTTTGCCAAGCACACCTTTCGTTGATTCGCCATTTCTTAGAGAAGATTTGCCCAATATTCCGTTTGATGCGAGAAATTAATAACTCGTATGTACAGCGGTTTCGCGCAAGGTGGGTTGAAGACAATCCGCGCCTCTTCACCCGCGCCAGCCTGTGAGGCGGCCATCGCCGGCTCAATCTCTCCGAACTCTTTCTCTACGGCGGGTCGAGTCTGAAGATTCCACTCTGATTGGTTCCAAGGAAGTAGCCTTGCGCTTTGGTTTGGCCTTGCAGGATGACGCCGTTGACTTTGATTATTTGTTTCAGCATGACCGGGTTGGCGAAGCTGCCACTAATAACGCCTGTTGCTTTGTTGGTCTTCAACGTCAATTTGTCCACATTCTCCGATAAGTTCGGGACCGTAATCGGAGACGGCAGATTGCCTCCCTCCAGCTTGACAATAAGGTCATCTGGCAACTCGAAGTTCGGAACATAAAGTCCGCCGGTGATCGTCGCTTCTTGATTGGTGAACCCTGCGCGATACAAAGCGGTCTTGGATGAATTGGTTTCATTGATCCAACTGAGCGCCCCCGCGTTGGTGATGGTGTGGTTGGCAAAATAGTTCCAACCCCACAACGAGCCTTTCCCGCCGTAAAGGCTGACGTACAACGGCCAATAACCCTCCTTCGAGACCACGCTGGATTGGCTGATCGGCGTTCCATCCGCCAGGCTCCCGCCCAGCGTCACCGTCCCCAGGGCGCTCACCGCCACGGTCCCATAACTGACGCCAAAGGGACCAGCGGCGGGATCGCTCGTGCCAGGGATTATCAGGGTGTATTGTCCTTCAAACGCGGTGGCGGGGTGGCTGGCGCTGAAGACGGATTGCTCGCCGTCCAACGTTGCCACAAACGAACCATCGCTCACCGTCCCCTCCACCGCCCGGTTGGCAAGGTCCAATTGCAGCGTGGTGGTCAGAGGACTCTGCCCACGGCGGCTTGAATGAATTTCCGCCGCACCGGTCACATCGAATTTCCCGTTCAACGACACCGGTTGCAAGCCGATAACCAAAGATCCTGATACGACGCCGGCCGTGGTCACGTTCAGGTTGAACGAGCCGGAATTGGTCTGCTCCCGGGCGGCGGTTGCCGGGGCAAAGAGGCCAAGGTAATTCCCATGTGCCGCCAGGAAGATGTTGGTCACGAAACTGGCCTGCAGGAGCATATTGCTCTGCATGACGAATTTCAGGGTCGGCGCGTCGGTGAAGGCGTCGCCCGTCCAACCCGCGAAAAGATAGTTGCGTCCGGGGATGGCGGTAATCGCGTAATGATGGCCGATTTGGAGTGCCTTCCCATTGTCATGGGGCGAAACCGTGCCGTTTCCGCTGATAACGATCTCAATCTGGTTGATCGAGGGATTGGTGGTCACCGTGAGAACGGCCGGGGCACTATTGGTCGATGCGATTCCCGTGGAGACGGAAACAGCATAATTGCCCGCATCGGCAACTTGGACATCGCCAAGGACAAGGTCGGAGTTGGTTGCTCCCGCCAGAGTCGTTCCGTTCTTGCTCCATTGATAAAAATAAGGAGCGTTGCTGGACAATGTCACGGTGAAGATGGCGGTGCCGCCCAGGTTCGTCGTCACATTTTGGGGCTGTTCCGTGATGATAGGCGCGCCCGAACCCACGTAGTTGGTGGTGGTCGGAGTGGCAATGGCCGCGTTGACATCAAAGACGATGCTGGCCCGGTTCGTAAGTTGGGCGCCGGTAGCCAGTCCGCTCTTCGGCTGAACGGTATAGATGACATATCCTTCGCCCTGCCCCTGGGCATTGTCAGGCGGAAGGAAGCCGGCCGAGGGGTCCATGATCAATTGTCCGGTGGCCGGATCAATCGATTCCATCAGCCAACTGATCACGCCCGTGACCGGGTTAAGCGAGGCGCTCACCGCCACGGGATTGGGGTCCGTGGTGACGCTGACATTGGTGGAGAAGGTCTGCACGCCCGCCGGGATGTTGATGACCACGTTGTTGAACGCAATGGTCGTCAACTGCAAGGTGGACCAATCCAGATTGCCCGCGAGAGGATCGGAAATGGTCACCTCTTGCGCCGCCGCGCTGGCGTTGGGCTCGTTCTCAAAGTCGATGGTGTAGGTAATGGCGCTGCCCTCGGGCACCCAGCCGGGCAAACCGATGCCGGTGGCAAATTTGTCGTTGGGATCTCCGGAATGCACTGGGTTAATCGGTTGCTTCGGGCCGGGGATAGGGTTGGGCGGAGGTATGGGTGGAGGCTTGGGCGGCGGGCAATCGATATTCGCGTTCTCAAGGGCGACAAGGGCGTGGATGTAGTTCTTAGTGGCGGTTTCATAGGCGAACTTATTGGCCTGGTCAATGCCCATAGCGGATTGATAATCCTTAATGCCAGTCCACAAGTCGTTAAGAATAGTGATGGCACCCGCCGCGACGGCGTACGGGTTGCCCGGATTTGCTTCGGCAAGGCCGGCGGAGAGATTCCTCATGGTGGAGGCGTCCAAGCCATTGGCGGTTAAATCGGCTGCCGTTGACGACAGGAACTGGGTTAAACTCTCCGGGTCTTTAAGGTTCACAGAGGCGAGATTATGTTGTAAACCATCCAGGGTGGTTGATAGGTGGGCGAGAGTTGTAGCGATACTGGTGGACACGACCGTCGCCTTGGTTGCGCCATTCATGGCGGCTAGACCAAGATATTCCCCTGCTCCAGCCGGAGTGAATTTTGCCAGCGCGTCCACCGCCGCGACCAGAGTGTGGACGAGGCCGATGGAGGCCGTCGCCCCCAGGGCTTCAGACGTGCCTCGGTATCCCTCGTCCCAGTTTATATAGGCGTTTTCCTTCAGCTCCAATGCCGCTTTGCAGGCAGCGAGAGCTTGTTTCGCTTTGTCGCAATCCCCGGCCGCGGGAATCCCCGGAACCGAGATTTGATAAGGTCTAACGTTGAGGCCGACGTCCTTAATTAAATCACCAAACCCAACAGAGAGATTGGCATAGAAACCGTCATCACTGATTCCCTCCTCGTCATCGTCGTCGGTTACGCAGGCGGCCAAGGCATTGGAAAGGGTCGCCGGATTACCAGCCAGCAAAACGACCGCGGCTGGCGGTGGAGGCTGGTATCCTAGCGCGGCAATTGTAATGGTATAGGCTCCCGGCGGCAATTGATCTGTGGACCAGGTTCCGTCACGGGCAGTTGGCAACATGGCGAAGACCACGCCGCCATTGTTGGTAATGACCACCAACCCTGTCGCCAATGGGTTGCCCAAAGAATCGGTCACAGTGCCACTGATCGAAGTTGTTTTACTTACAAGGACGCCTTTTTGCCTGAAGGGGTTGGCGTTGACGACAACATTGGCAATCTCGGTCGTTGCGTAATTGCTTTGGCTAATTACGACGTCGAAACTTCCCGTGTACAAGTCTGTAAGACTGTAGTCCCCCGCTGAATCAGTGTTGGTACTGGCCACTAGCATGTCCGCCGCGGGATCGAAAAGAGCCACGGTTGCCTGGCCAATCGGAAGCCCGGTGGAATCTGTAATCCTCCCTGACATGGTCACCCCCGGATTTAAGGCACACGTGATATTGCTGTTACCTGAGAGATTGAGAGTTTGCCAGAATTGGGCGAAACCCGGCTGATGAACAACAATCCTATACTGTCCCGCGACTAGGCCGCCGATGGCGGCGGCTCCAGAACTGTCCGTCATCTCTGTGAAAATCTGCGGAACGGTCGGGACGCCGTTGGCAGGATACAACGCAATCGAAGCGCTGGTTAAGGGATTATCACTGGTGTCCGTCACGAGAATATTGAGCATATCCGGGCCAAATACCAATGGCGCCGCTTGCAAGTTCGCGCCGGACTTGAGGGCGACTGCCTGGTTGGACGACAATCCGGTGGACGCCGACGCCGCCAGAGCATATCTCCCCGGTATCAGCACTCGAAAAGTGTAGTTCCCGTTCGTATCGGACAGCGCGGTCGCCAGGATTTCCCCGGCTTGGGCCAGCGCGACCGTAGCTAACGGGACTGGCGTAACGCCATCTGGAGCCAGCACTATTCCCTGAATCACTGAACCAGCCAGGGTGAAATTAACGGTCCGTTGCTCATTGGAAACGATTCTTATCTCTTGCGGGTCCACTCCACCGTCATTTCCAACGGAAACACCGTATTTGCCGGGCGGCAACCCCAGGACAGCATAGTTGCCGCTGGTATCAGTTTGGATGGTGACATCGACGCCCTGATTGGTGGCCCCATCTCCGTAAACAGTGACATCGATGCCGCTGATAGGAACGCCATTGTCGTTGCTGACTTGTCCAATGATGCCGCCGAGAGCCGCCATCGTGGAGGAACTCGTCGCCACATCACCCACGCCAACGGTTAGGGTGGTGCTTGTGTCCTGAAAGCCGTAGGCGCCTGCCTGCACAGTGTAAGTTCCCGCGGCTAGATTGCCAATCGTGACCTGACCGTTTCCGTCCGTAGTGCCCATCCCGACCACCACCCCGTTCGAGGTCACCGTCACGACGCCGTTGGTAATCGCGGTGGCGGAGGAGGTGTTGAGGGTAATATCGAAGCTTGAGGCGGGAGTGAGATAAATGATGGAAGGTCGAGATGGATTAGGACTAGCGCCCACCATCCCGGCAAAAGCCACGTAGCCAGGAGCCGAAATGTCCACCATGAAAGAGCTCCCGTTCACCGAAAATGCAAAGACACCGTTTTTGTCGGTGTTGGTCGAATCAATCATGTTGGGTGCCACGCCGATATCGACCGTGGCGTTGGTAATGGGAATGGAGGTATTGGCGGCATAGACCTGCGCCTCCGCCACCGCCCCATTGATCGGCACCAGGAAATCCTGAACGAGAGAGATCCCGTCGCTGACCACAAGATTGGTGGCATATTCGATCGCGAATTGAACGCCCGACGACGGCGTTGTCCCGCCAAAGGTCCCCCCAAGCTCAACAATTTCATAAATGTCCGGCGGCAGTCCGGGGAACGAGTAATAGCCGTTCTGGTCGGAAGTGGTCGTAAAGGCGTTCGTGCTCTCGCCGAACGCTTCCACGGATATGCCGGATAGGAATTGCCCTGCCTCCTGCGCGATATAAGCCGGGCTCGCTGGACTGGGGGAACCCCCGTAGGCGGCATTGGACAACGTCCCGCTAATGCTTCCCCCCTGGTTCACAATAATGGCCAATCCCGCGATGATGTCTGAATCAGGGATGGTTACCGTGATGGGGGCTGGCAGCCAGTATCCGGGCGCACTCACTTTATACGTCCCGGGCGGCAGACCGTCTATGGCAAAGGTCCCGTCGGACGCCGTGGTATCGCTTGAACTGTTGGTGCCGCCGTCATTGCTGAGGAGAATCTGCACCCCGGCAGCCGGGTGATTGGTGTCATGCAGATAGACGGTTCCAATTGCGTTCGCGCTGGCTTTATCCAGCAAATCCGCATACGCAAAAGCCAGCACGTCCGGCAAGAGATAGAACGTGCCGATGGAGTTTTCCAGCGCCATCTCCGTGGAGTAAGAGTCCACCAAGCTGACAAACCCGCCCCAGGTCGGTCCTGCCTCCGTCTGAAATCTGTTCCAGATCTCGTTCCAATTGGCGTCGCTGTAGCCCGGAGGACGCAGCGATGATTCCAGTGTGCTGTAGTCGATCAGGTTGGTGGAATCGGCCGTCTCGTAATCGACCTCAAATGGAATCGTCGCCTCGCTGGTGCATAACGCAGAAAAGCCGATGCTCCAGCTCTTGCCCGGAATTAAAGTCCCAGCTGGCCCCTCGAAGCTGGCTCCCACGAGAACCAGGTCGCCAGTGGAATAATCCGTGCTCCCCGACAACGCCATCCCAGCGACGCCGCCACTGGTCAGAATGAGAATGGGGGCGGGCATATTGACCTCCCCAGTGTCGCTATAGACAATAGCGCCGCTGAAAGGCCGGTTGGCACGATAGGCCGGAGGAATTTCCAACTGCACGGAAAACGACGGGGCTGCTGCCGCGGCGCTTGCGCTGGTCACAACAACGGCGTTGCTGAGGGTGAGCGTTGGCCCGCCAGGCTGGGCCACTTGCAAGTTATAGAGACCCGCCGCCGCGCCCCCCAGATTAAAGGTCGCGTAGGCGACAGTGGAATCGGGCGATTGCATCGAAGTGGCCGCAAACGTGCCGCCAGGACCAGCCAAGGTGTAGGTATCGTTGGCCGCCAGTTGCCCGCCCAGAACTTGGAGGGTGACCGGGCCGGAATTGACCATGCTCGCCGGGTTGACGGAGTTTAGCGCAAAAGCAACCGTGCTGGCCGTGAGAGTGAAGCTGACGGCCGAAGCGTCCAGGGAAATTGCATAAACGACCACGTAATACGTGTCGTGGTTGTTGCTCGGAACGGTTACCGACGCCATAGGCGAATTGAATTGGCTGCTCTCGAAGTCAAATCGGGAAGAGTCGGGCACGTAACCATCCCCTACTAACAGTTTCAGAGCGCAACCGGGAGTGCTCCCCTGCGCATTCAATGCAAACGTCCCGCCTGATGACACAAATGTAAATACGCGGGATTGTCCCGCGGCGGTAAACGTGTTGGTCATGGGTGCCCCGCCGACGGCGAGAGATGGATCCCCCAAGACGGAAGACGCCGTTGCCAGGGCGGTGTTATTCGTCCAATTAATCCCTTCAAAAACGTCCCCCTTGCTGTTCACCTGCACTTGCCATTGATAAGAGCCGGCTTGCCCGCCTGGGACCACAACGCTGGCCGATGCCGGGTAACTCTGCCCGTGGCCAAGCACCACATTCTGCGCCACCAGCACCGTCGCCACCGCCAGTGTCCTGCTTCCGCCCTGGGAAACGAGCGAGATAGTATCGTGCCACGGGCCGATCGCGTTGGCGGTTCCGATGTTCACATCGTTCCATTGGACAGTGACCGTCTGCCCCGCGGTTTCCGTTGCCGGGCCCATGACAGAGTTGGCAATCAAATCGATTGGCGAACTGGCTGTCTGAACAAATTCAAACGCGCCCATGTCCGGGTAAAGGCCGTTGGCGTTCTTGATACCGGCCTTGACCAGAGTGCGCGGGTCGTTGTAGCGGGGCGCGCCCGTCAGGTCTGTCAGTGGCGCCACGGCGCCATCGGCCGCGTCGATGCATGGGGAGCCATAGTTCAGTTCAAAGTCTCCCTGCGCGGCATTCACAAAGTTGGGGTTCACGGAGATATTGCCGTTGAGGCCGGTTTGATCGGCCACTGGCCAGGTGGATGAGGCGTATGTGCCGGTAGCCGACCAGACATCGTTATACTCGAACGTACTCAGGGAACTGCCACAGCAGTACGCCAGACCGGCCGTCAAACTATCCGCTATGATGCTGTTGACCACGTTCATGACTCCGCCGTGGGCAAAAAGGCCGTAGTTGTTGTTGTCCAGCGTGCAATTGATGATATTGACGACCGTTGGGCCGCTCAAACCGGACTGAATGCCACGGTCGCAACCCGTGACCACACAATTCGTAAGATTGACGGTTCCGTACTCGGCCTCGATGCCTCTATAGAGCGCCTGGTTCAAGATGGAATCTGATACTGCCACGACCGAGCCTGGGCCAATCGTGCTAATGAGGCCGCTGTTGAGTGAATCAGGCCCGCCTCCATAGCTCATGGTAACGTGATCGAAGATGGCCTTGCCGCCGCTGATATAAATCGAATCCCAATCCCCGGCCGCCGCCGGGGTGGCCGCCGTGTTCATTTCCACGCCGACGCTCCCATCGTTGATCGACGTGAAGACGATAGGCTGGGCGACCGTTCCAGTTGCGATCAACGTTCCCCCAGCTTGCACGGTGATATTGCGTCCGAGATCAAACTTCACAATGGCGCCTGGGCTAATAGTCAAAGTCACATTCGTTGGAACGATGACGTTGCCGGTGATGAAATGCTCCTGCGGACCCGACCATTCCTGGCTCTGTCTGACTAAACCGCTGTGCGTCTGAAGAACATAACGAACCTCGACATAGGCGTTGGCGAGGAACTGTCCCGACGAGAGGATGCCATTCCAATCGCCCGGCTCAGGGACAGAGTTGTCTCCGTCTTCATTGCTATCGCCGCCGGCGGAGTCGTCTTTCATGGCGGTCAAAATAATCGGCTCATTGGTCGTCGCACCGCTGGCGTCCAGCACCCCGCCCGGCTCGATAATGATCCCCGTTCCCTCGGCAAATTTGACAATCGCGCCGGGAGCGAGCGTCAGAGTCACCCCGCCAGGTATGATGACATTCTCGTCCACGGCATTGACGCCATTGGTGCCCCATGTCTGGTTGCTGGACAAAATTCCTTCGTGCCAGGCCAGGGAATTATTCACAAAAGCCTGTCGAGAATAATCCCCCACCACCTGCCCGGCAGCGTTGACGACAATCGCCTGCAAGCTGTAAATGCCATTGGATAATTGGCTCGCGTTAAAGGAGATCGTGCCGAGACCGCCCGACGCCGTGGCGCCGAGCACGTAGGACGCGCCTTTTGTAGTCGCAACCAGTTGCACCGTCGTCCCGAGACTTTCCAAAAACGTGGTGGTGATCGTGCCATACAGGACTGTAGTGCCCGCCGCCCAACCGGCCTGCGTAATCCCGTTCCAGACCAGGTCAACGCCCGTCTTGGAGTAAACGAATGACATGCCGAACGGAAGCGCGCCGGTGCTGAGGGTTCCGGTCAAACTGGCACCCGATAAGAGCTGGAACTGGCTGCCCGAGGCAGGTAGAAAACCATTGTTAAAATCCACGCTGACGGCGCCGCCCAGCACCGTCGCGCCCGCGAGAGCGATGGTACCGTAGTCGGTCTGACTATTAATGGAGAAGTTCAGCGTGCCGCCGTCCAAACTGATGTTGCCATTCAAATCCAGCGCTCCGCTCTCCACGTTGACTGTGCCGGTATTGTTGAAAGCCACATCCCCATCCAGGACGGTAGTGTTCGTGCTGCCAGATTTGAGAAACGTCCCGAAGTTGTCAAAAACAGTCGTGCCGCCATAGTAGCCACCATATAACTCATTGTCATTTTGCGCGTTCCACAAGCCGTAGTTGTAAATTTGCGCGTTGTCGGGCCCTTGACTGTAGATATCTGTGTTGGTCCAGTTGACCGTCCCAAAATTCGTCAAAATCAGGCCGTCAAAGGCGTCGCCGCCTCCGGCCACAATGTTCAAGACGCTATTGCTGGCGATAGTCAGGTTGCCAGCCATGCTCCCCCCGCTCCAAGTCAGCGTCCCTTGCAACACATTAGTCCCACTAAGCGTCCCGCCCACCAGTTGCAGATTGCTTCCGGTCAAAACTCCGTTGACCACTGTGTTGCCTCCCAAGTCCACCGCAGCGTTCCCATCAATCGTCGCGCCGTTGGCAAAATCGATGCCGGCCAGATCTAGAAACGCCCCGTTGGCCGTGACGAATACGCCGCTGCCGCTGGTGATTCCGCCTCCATTGATGCTCAGCGTTCCACGTCGCACCCTGACGGTCCCGTTGTTGTTGAACACGACACCAGAATCGAGCGTAGTGGTGTTCGTGTTCCCCGACTTGAGGAACGTCCCGAAGTTGTCAAAAACGGTCAAACCGCCATAGTAGCCCCCATAAAACTCATTGTCACTTTGGGCGTTCCACAAGCCGTAGTTGTAAATTTGCGCGTTCTTGGAGCCATGGCTATAGATATCCGCGTTGCTCCAACTGACTGTCCCGTAGTTGGTCAAAATCAACCCGTTAAAATAATAGCCTCCACCGGCCACAATGTTCAAAACGCCGTTGCTGGCAAGAGTCATGACGCCTGACAAGGCCCCTCCATTCCAACCCAGTGTGCCCGCAATCGTTCCGTTGAAAGTCGCCCCGCTTGCCACAAAACTGTTCGGGCCGGTGAACGTCGTGGTGTTGGTAAAATTATAGTATGTGCTGATAAAATTGAGGCTTCCACCATTGGTGGTCATGAAGTCGCCGCCAGCACTGGTGCCCCCGCCAATGTCCAGCGTACCACTTTGGATACTGACCGTGCCGGCATTGTTGAACGCGACATCAGAATCAAGCGTGGTGGTGTTGGTGCTCCCCGACTTGAGGAACGTCCCGAAGTTGTCAAAAACGGTCGAACCGCCGTAGTAGCCCCCGTAAAACTCATTGTCACTTTGGGCGTTCCACAAGCCGTAGTTGTAGATTTGCGTGGTGTTGGGGCCATGACTGTAAATATCCGCATTGGTCCAGTTGACCGTCCCATAGTTTGTCAAAACTAAACCGT